>CAJOQT010000095.1 GCA_905236875.1 uncultured Prevotella sp.
GAACAATACAAAATAAATTCCGTTTTATTTTTATTGTCGAACGGTAGTATCTAAGACGAAGTCAAAGATACGATTAAGTGAGAACAACACAAAATAAATTCCGTTTTATTTTTATTGTCGAACGGTAGTATCTAAGACGAAGTCAAAGGTACGATTAAGCGAGGAGAAAACCAAATTGTAAAGCAGCGAATGCAGAGAAAAGTTCACTTTTCCTATGTTGAGTCGCGATAAAATTCGATGAAATCAAATTGTTTTTGAGTTTTCTCTCAATCAATGGAAAAAGTACATAATCATTCGGTTCCAGCTACCCTCTGTGGTACTACATGTGAGTATTACGGTCTAATGTGATTTTGGTTCAAACAATAAAGAAAAAGAGCAAATTGCAAAGTATAATTTGGCTGTTTCATATAGTTTTTGTAAATTTGCCCCCGAAATGAATAAGAACTTAAATACCGATTTATTGTGACATTTGCAATCGAATAGAAACATGAAAAGAACTCTTCTTTTGATAGTGGTCGGGCTATTGTCCGCCATTTCGATATGGGCAGACGGCATCAATTACAATGGTACAAAACTCCAGGAATACAATGAATTTACACGTAGCCAGTGCGGAACAATGGGGAAAGGAACCATGAAGGAGGTGAGCGGCTTTGCCTGCTCGCGCCAGACGGCCGGCTATCTCTGGGCGCATGGCGATGAGAATACTGGAGACAAACGCAAGCTCATTGCCGTTCAGCCTGACGGCACACTGGCCATGACGGTGAACCTTACCACAGACGGTTCGGACCGCGACGACTGGGAAGATATAGCAACTGGTGTCTATGAGGGTAAGAACTACGTCTTCGTAGGTGCCTTTGGTGATAATGACCTCCAGTATAACGATGCCTATTACATCTACTATTTTGAAGAGCCGGCTATTTCTGCCGGCAGTACGATAAAGGTCAATGCTAAATGGATTCGCTTTGGCTACCCGGACAACCAGGCGCACAACACTGAGGTGCTGATGTATGACAACGTCGAGCAGATGTTCTACATTGCCGACAAGGCTGATGGCGTATGTCATCTCTACCAGCTACCTTTCCGCACTGACTACGGTTCTGAGGTGCAACGCCTGACTGAAGTGTGTGCTTTGGGAAATGGCAGTAAATTCAAGAAGGCCACTGGTGGCGACATCTCTCCCGACGGTCGGTGGATGGCCATCAAGAATAAGAAGTATGTGTTGCTATGGGAGCGTCAGGGGTCGGAGAGTCTTGGCGAGACGGCAAAGCGTGAACCGGTGCAGATAGCTGCATACGAGGAGGAAGAACAAGGAGAGTCGATCGCATGGCTGGATGCCACTACATTCTACACAACCAGTGACTCAAAGAAAGACACTCCTATCTATCAGTATGTCCGTCCATATACGACTGCCATTAGGGAGATCTGCGTACCACAAAGTCAAAAAGCCCGTTTAGTCATGCTCAACGGGCAAATGCTGGTGCTCGTAGGCGAAAAGACATATACGCTATCAGGATTCCGTATTCAATCAAGGTAAGCCCCACTCTATGCTCCCGGCTTCGGGAGAAGCTTACTCATCCAACTCTACAACAGGTCTCAGGGCATCCATGAAACGCCGGTACTCCTCTTGCGTGATATCGACCTTGCCGCTGCAGCGCTTATTGGGGTATTTTTCCTTATAGGCCTGACGCACCATCTCGTGAGTCACCACGTTCTCCAATGGGATATTGTACTTATCAAGGATAGGCACCAGATATTCGATGCCACTATATATCTGGTCTTCTGTCAGCGGCTCCTCGAGCGTATTACCCTGGAACTCGATACCAATTGTGAAGTAGTTACACCCCTCCTTGCCATTGAGGACGGACAGACCAGCGTGATAGGTGACAGCCTCCGGCTCAGCCATGATGTAACGCGTGCCGTCGGTGTCGATGACCACATGGGTTCCCACATGTCTCGGCGAATTGGTCAGGATATCCAGCGAGCGTTCTACGGTGGGTTCTGCCGTATGGTGAAGGATGACACCCTCTACGGTATTGGTGACACCCTCCTCTATGTTTGGCGTGGGGTGTGATATCTCCCTGTAATGGCGCAGCTCCTGTTGCACCTCCATTGAATCGGCAGTCTGAACCGTCTGTCCTTCAGGGGTTTCAGCTTCCGACCTGTTGAGAATCAGGACAATGCCTGCTGTCGCCAATAATGCGACCAAAAATATGATTCCTGCAATCGAACGTCTGTTCATAGTTTGTGTGATTAAAGAAAGAGAGCACACCGAAACGATGTGCCCCCATAACATCAAATACTCTGACTATTGCATTTTCTGCATTTCCCTTGACATCTTCATGGTAATCCGATTGAAGCGTTCAGCCTGCTTCACACTCATGTTACCCTGAATGCGCTGTCCCTTCTCCATAAGACGGTTGTAATCCTGCATTGTCTCAGCATACTTCACCGCGAACGTAGGATCGCTCTTGTCCATCCTCTTGAGCAGGGAGATGTAGTCATCCACGTATCTTTCATATTCATCCAGATACTCGTCAACCGAGGCATCGCCATCAACGTCAGCAACATCAACATCGAAGTCGCCAGATTCCTCCATCATGTCAACGGGCGTGTCACCTGCAGAAAGGACGAACTGCATCTTCTTTCCCTGATTGTTCGTGAAGTCACCACTGAAGATACCATCGACAAGAGATCCCACGAAATGGCCGGAAGGTGTACCATCGGGAGTCACCTCGTTGAGGTCAATCTCACCGTTATTGTTTGTTCCCGACAGGGTAAGCGTCGAACTGTTCCTGCTTCCGTCGGCTTTCATATAGTAGTAGCTGCCCGACACCTGGTTACCGTCAATGGTCAGCTGCATGGTAACAGGATATTTGTCAACTTGTCCATGCATGTAGAATGTCTCTCCGGCACCACCGCGAGAAACCGTCGTCGGACGGTCGCTGTTGAGACCTTTGATGACAAAACGCTTGGCGCGTTTCATGATGTCTTTCTTCAGCTGCTTGTCCGTAACGTTCAAGTAGAACGAGCAAAGCACCTGTCCGCGTTTCGAGTCAGCCAGCAGAGTGCGCAGGCTCTCGAGTGTCTTCACGTCGAGACTCCCCTCGCCTATCTTCAACTCTGCACCGTCAATGGGATCACCATTCTCGTCGAGCAGCTGCAGGACAGGTGTACCCTTCAGTGCAGTCAATGGAGCATCAGTGTTCTTCGACAGTTTCAGGCAAATCTGCAGCACCCACGTATCAGAGTCTTTGCTTTTCTTGTTGGCACTCAGTGTGTAGGTGTCACTCTCTACTGCCAGCTGGTCAGTACCCACCCCTTCTATCTCGTCACCATCGACCTTGATGGATGCGCTGTCAGAGCCAAACAGGAAGCTGCACGATGACAGTAAAGCAGTGAACAGTACCGCTAATAATGTTTTTGTTGTTTTCATTGTTGATTGTGTTATAATTTCAGAGTTATGTATTCAGTTGTTATACGCCTACGTAAAGCTGTATCTGCTCGGTCTTCTCAATGACCAGATTACGGTCTGATTCCGTTGTAGGCATACAGAAAAAGTTGATCTCGACCACGGTACCCACCTCCGAATTGGTTAATAGTTCACGGAGTTTGAGTATATCCTCATCCTTATCGTTGAAGGTCTTTCCCATTATCCACACAATGTTAGTGTTCCCGGTAAAGTCACGTCCATCGATATCCAACGGCTTAACCTTCAGCAACATGCCACCAAGAGTTCCCATGACCTCTTTCTGCAGCATATCGTCGGATGTCACGTCAATTTTTTGTTCCAGACGGACTTTCAGCGTAACATTAAACTGGGTAAAGCCCTCGCTGTATTCTTTGCTCTTTGCCCATGTCATCTCGTACTGTCCAGGTACGACGGAAATGGCATTGCCCACAAGCGCATAACGGGGAGCGGACGTTCCAACCTCCACCTTGGCATCCTTCACTTCAATGGTCTTTGAACCACTGCCACAGGCTGTCAGCAGCAATAAGCCCCCCAACAGCGTCATCATCATTGTCTTTGTCTTCATATTTCTAATTTGTTATTGTTGTTCAAAACGTTTCATCTGGTCGTAGTGCAAAGCGAGCGCCTTGCGGTTCTTGTTGCAGAGGAAGTAGTAATAGCCCTTGTCGTATTTCTCTTCGGTCGGGTCTTCACTGACGTCGTTCTCTACGAGCTGATAGCCGGCAGCCTTTACCTTGTCCAACAGCGCATTGTAAATACAGGAGTCGGCTACCACAATCTCACCCTTAACATACATGTCGCCACAGGAGATGAAGCAGATACCTGCCGACAGGCTGTCCGCATTGGCGGGTTCGATGATGGGGTCGAAGTCGATGCTTACACGACAATTCTTGGAAGCACGGATGGAAAAGCCCAGATCGTCGTTACGACTGACTTGGAAGCCCAACGGTTCGAGGATTCCCTTGATTTTCAACTCGTTCTGGTCGAAGTTGGTTCCTGTAGGCACTAACTGCTCGGTTGCTGTCTGGAAGTTGTTGACAAGTTCCGCAAAGGTCTCAATGGAAGGCAACTCGCTGGTAACGATGGCGTTGTAATCGACTGAAGTTTCCTCGGGCTGTGGTGCCGGCTTGTTGCCACAAGACACCAACACACATACCACAAAGAGTAGCGAGAATCTTACAATTGTTTTCATATTGATAAATGTTTAGGGTTAATACAAAGAAGTGGTTGTGCTCAATACCTCTGTGATTAAGAAACTGTCAAGGGCCTTGTCATACTTTAGTTTGACAATCATACGACTATACCCATCAACAGGTAATAACTCAAGTAATTTCTTGGCTACAGGTGTGTTTTTTCTTGTATAGGCCTCAATTTCAGCATCAATACTATAACACATGAAATGATCGTTAGAGTAATATTTCTGCATGTCACCAATATAACCTCTAAAGACATACTCCTGACCATCAATTTTCTTCATCTCCAATACTGGGGTTGGGTTATATTCATAATTAGCCTCCCAGTCAACCTTATAGCCCTGAGGCGTCTTTACGACATATAAATCGCCTCTGACAACATAAATAAGATACTTCTTTCCCTGACACCTCCGCATTTTCCAACTCTTAATGTCAGAAGGAGTGCTTGACTCGTAAGGGTTCATCTTATAGTACTTTGCCATCAGCGGACGGACACGGTCTGGTTCCATCACATAATCCAACCTTCCTTCCCATGTCTCGGCAGCAAAATAGTTACCTAACACCTCGGCAATAGAGTCCCTGTAGGTCATGGCAGGCTTGGCTGCCGCAGCTGAAGCCAGCTGGCCTTTCAACTTCTCATTCTCTTGTTTGAGGGTGGCGATAATCTGTTTCGCTTCATTCAGCTGTTGTTCCAGCATAGAGGTGCGTGCCTTCAGCTCACCGATGTTTTGGTTTAACTCATTGATTGTTTCCTGCATTTCCTTTTTGCTCTGAGCAGAAACCGTTACTACAGCAAGCAACATCAGCAGGACGGAAAAACTTACTTTTTTCATGCTTTCTTGATATAAACATTTTATAATGTGGCAAAGATACGAAAAAAGGACCAAACGGAACGGAGTCCATTTAGTCCTTTTCGTTAGTCCATTTAGTCCTTTTCGTCTATCCATACGGACAGATAAGGCGTTATAGCATTGAAAATAAGGCAGTTTAGTTACGCAGTTCCTCCAGATAATCGAGACGGTTCAAGTCACAATCATCAGCCACACGCTCCCAAACGCAACGCGTCGTATCTGACTGTTCCAGGGACAATCGGTAGATTCCAAGAAAGACATAGCCCGTATCCGTTAGGTTCTTCATAAACGTGACACGCACCTCGTTCAACCGTAGCTCGTGATAATATTTGTCCCGATTGCGCATGACTACCATATCACTGTCGGCTCCCTGGGGGGCCCAACGCTCCGTAATAGTAGGCATCATACTGTCTTTGCTACCATCGTTGTGCCAGCTCGGATGGTTGTATTCCGGTCCCCAAATAACGATATTGGAATGATGGGGCAACACCTTCCCCCAGTAGTTGGTGGTATCGCTGATGCCAAAAAGTTTCAGGTAGTCGTGATAGGTCTGGAAGGTCTGACCTTTTTTCAGCACATAGTGGCTGGATGTCTGCGACGGCTCACGCAGCAAGAACCACAGGAAAAAGGCAAACGCTGTCAGAAGGACTATCATAAAGATGGGCCATTTCCGCCACAAACGGTTTCTGTTCACTGGTTCGACTGACGAGACTGTCTCCTGTACAGGCTCTTCGATTGTCAAACCGTCAGCCTTTGACGACAACCGGCAGAAACCTTCCCAGTCGTCACTACCAACGTATTGTGCCAGTATGTTCAGTGTCGAGACACGCGGTGTCGTGGCCTCTGTCAGATAACCCCATAGGCGTTTAAGCGTTGTCGGGCTTACCGACTGATGCAGCTTCTCAAAGATACACTCTGCTAGATAGTCGAAGTCCTTGGGCGTTCGCATCTCACGCCCTGCCATTTCCTCTATGGCATTGCGTAGTCTGCTGATATGCTGGTCTTGATTATCCATTGGCTGATATGCGGAGAAAAGGATGAAAGGTTGCTATTCAGGGGTTATACATATCCTTGCAATAGAAATTCATGATGTCGTCGAGCATCTGCTTGGCCTCTACTGCAGGACTGTCCGGATCAAGTTCGATGGCCTGGATGTAGCAGTTGATGGCTTCATGGAAGCTACCCTGCTTGCGGTAGGCGTTGCCCTGCTCGTAATACTCCTGCGCCGTCATTTCTTCATTCCCCCATTTTCAATGATCATTCCTCACTTCTCATTCCTCATTCGCGAAGCTTTCAGCGTATTGAGCATCAGCGAACAGATGGTCATGGGACCTACACCGCCAGGAACAGGCGTGATGAACGAACACTTGGGAGCCACCTCGTCGAACTTCACGTCACCACAAAGACGATAGCCACTCTTACGGGTTACATCAGGCACACGGGTTGTTCCAACGTCGATGATGACTGCACCGGGTTTCACCATATCGGCCGTCACAAACTCAGGACTGCCAATGGCAGCGATGATGATGTCTGCCTGACGGCACTCTTCCTTCAGCGTCTTGGAACGTGAATGGCAGACCGTAACCGTAGCGTCGCCAAATTGTTTCTGCATCATGAGCTGTGCCATCGGTTTGCCCACGATGTTCGAACGTCCCAGGATGACACATTTCTTTCCTGATGTCTCAATGTGATAACGCTGCAGCAGGGTGATGATACCCAGCGGAGTGGCCGAGATGAAACACGGCAGTCCGATAGACATTCGTCCCACGTTGATGGGGTGAAAGCCATCGACATCCTTACGGTAGTCAATGGCCTCGATAATCTTCTGGTCGTCAATGTGCTTAGGCAGAGGAAGCTGTACGATGAAGCCGTCAATGTCTTCATCGAGATTTAATCTCGACACACACTGGAGGAGTTCCTCCTCTGTCACATTGTCCTCATAGCGGATGAGCGTCGATTTGAAACCGCAAGCCTCGCATGCGAGTACCTTATTCTTTACGTATGTCTCTGAACCGCCATCGTGTCCGACCAGTACCGCGGCCAGATGGGGCTGCTTGCCACCAGCGGCGACAATCGCTTTCACTTCTTCGGCTATCTCGGCCTTAATGGCTGCTGCCGTAGCTTTTCCGTCAATCAGTTGCATGGGCTCCTTATCTTTTCATATTCTTCATTGCGGCAGCCATCGCCCGCATCTTCGACTGGTCAGCACCCGTCACCATGCGCATCATCTTGCGAGTCTGGTCAAACTGCTTCATCAGACGGTTCACGTCTTCAATCTTCGTGCCACTGCCTTTGGCAATGCGCTGCTTGCGGCTCTGGTTGATGATGTCAGGATTCTCGCGCTCCTTGGGAGTCATCGAGTTGATGATGGCCTCAATACCCTTGAAGGCATTATCGTCGATATCCACATCCTTCAGGGCCTTGCCCATACCAGGTATCATGCTCGCCAAGTCCTTGATGTTACCCATCTTCTTGATTTGCTGAATCTGCCCCATGAAGTCGTTGAAGTCGAACTTGTTCTTGCGGATCTTCTTCTCCAGACGCTTGGCTTCCTCCTCGTCGAACTGCTGTTGGGCACGCTCCACCAGGCTGACAATGTCACCCATGCCGAGGATGCGGTCTGCCATACGTTCCGGGTGGAACACATCAATGGCTTCCATCTTCTCGCCAGTACCCACAAACTTGATGGGCTTCGTCACCACAGTACGGATAGAGAGGGCCGCACCACCACGGGTATCACCGTCAAGCTTCGTCAGCACCACGCCGTCGAAGTCCAGGCGGTCGTTAAACTCCTTGGCAGTATTCACGGCATCCTGACCAGTCATGGAGTCAACGACAAAGAGCGTCTCGTCCGGCTGGACGGCTTTCTTCAGCGTCTCTATCTCGTTCATCATCTCCTCATCGACTGCCAAACGGCCGGCGGTATCGATGATGACAACGGTATAACTCTCCAACTTGGCCTTACGGATGGCGTTCTGCGCTATCTCGACCACATTCATGTTACCTTCTTCGGTATAGACATCACAGCCGACGCTCTGGCCCACCACCTTCAACTGCTCGATGGCAGCAGGACGATAGACGTCACAGGCCACCAGCAAAGGCTTCTTGTGCTGCTTCGTCTTGAGCATGTTGGCCAGCTTGCCGCTGAACGTTGTCTTACCAGAACCCTGCAAGCCAGACATGAGGATGATGGAAGGACGGTTCTCCAGCTTCAGCTCGACGGCCTTGCCGCCCATCAGCTCTGCCAGCTCGTCATGCACAATCTTCACCATCAGCTGACTGGGCTTCACGGCTGTCAGCACATTCATACCCAGCGCCTTCTGCTTCACAGTGTCAGTAAACTGCTTGGCTACCTTGTAGTTCACGTCGGCATCCAACAAGGCACGGCGGACGTCCTTCATGGTCTCCGCCACATTGATCTCGGTGATTTTTCCCTCACCTTTCAGTATCTTGAACGACCGTTCAAGTCTCTCGGATAAATTATCAAACACCTTTTTACTAATTTACGATTTACTTATTTCCTATTTTGAAGGTGCAAAGGTACGAAATTTTCGGTTAAGCGAGAAAGAATAAGTTTACTTTTTTCTTCGAACATGAGAAAATTATCTAATTTAAGTTTCGTCTATTTCAGTTGCCTGATGAGGAAGTCTGCTACGATGTCCGTAGTGCGATAGACATTCTGCGAGAAGCCATGGTCGTAGTATTCCTGAATGACCAGCTGGCTTCCAGGCCATATCTGGTGGAAACGCTCACCGTAGGTGTAGGGCACTACACGGTCGCCATTACCATGGATGATGAGGGCCGGTCCCTGATACTTCGCTGCCGTCTCGTAGATGGGCAGGCTGAAGGCTGTGCGGATGTATCCAGCGCCAAGTTTCAGTCCACCCCACAGTTCCACGTATTCGCCTGGATCGAAGGGATCATATTGCTTACCCATCGTACTGCCACGTATGGCATCGTCGCGCAAGACAGCAGCAGGAGCCATCAGTGCCACAGCCTTGAAGGCCGGCTCGCCCAGTTCTTCGCTGAGCAGACCTGCCGTCATCGAGGCTACCACCCCACCCTGCGAATGACCCGCAATGGCCAGGCTGCTCACGTAACGGAGGTCACGCACATACTCCACGACCTTCTTGGCATCCTCTATCTCATTGGGAACGGTCATGTCCTTGAATTCTCCCTCACTCTCGCCGTGGCCATTAAAGTCGAAGCGGATGCTGGCAATGCCATGCGCCTGCAAGGTGTCGGCAACGAGTTCAAACAACGGGCCGTCCTTCGTACCGGCAAAGCCGTGACAGAAAATGACCATCGGGCACTTCTCGCCTGGCTGCAGGTCAGGCTTTTGGATGAGAGCCTTCAGCCGGCCGTGGTCGCCGTCAATGAAGACCGTCTCGCCCTTTTGTGCAGCCGCATAGGCACCTGTCGTCAGTTCCTTCAGGTACTTATCGACCTTGTACGACAGCACCGTGGAGAGCTTCACCTGTCCGTCGGGACCGATGACGACCATTGAGGGAATCCACTTCACGCCGTAGGCCTTGGCAATATCCGTCTCCCTGAACTTCTTCAGCTCACTTACCTGTGTATAGGTGATGCCATACTTCTCGATGGCTTTCTTCCATGCCTCCACGTCGGTATCCATCGAAATGCCAATGAACTCTATGCCATACTTTCGATAGGTCTCATAGAGACGTACCACCTCGGGGGCCTCCTTGATGCAGTCCGGACACCACGATGCCCAGAAGTCGAGCACCACGGTCTTGCCTTTGGCAAACTTCGACAGCTGGATGGTCTTGCCGTCGGGTGTCTTCATCTTGAAGTCAGGTGCCGCCGTTCCAGCCTTCACCAGTTCCGTTGCATACTTGTCGTCCATGTCCTGCTGGGCGAACTGTGCCTTTGACGCTGTTGCTCCGACTATGAGGAGCACGAGCAGTAATCGAACACTCTTATACATGATTCTATGAGATTTTGGGGATTGTTTATTTGTCTGTAGCGTTTAAATGCCTCATCGAGAACTCACAGCCGCAATATTGCTGGTTGTAGAACTGATACTCCCTGAGCAGCTGGTTGCGACGTTCCTGCAAGCCACCCTTGCGCCAGTTACGAGCCCAGAAACGGGTACCGGGAACAGCCTGCTCAGCAGCAAGTCCTGCACGCTCTATCTGTTCCAGACTCTTCCAACGACTGGAGGCCAGCGTGGTAGCAAACCACTCCAGTCCCAACTCCTTAGCTTGACGGGCTGTAGCCGTCAGTCGCAGGGTGAAGCACAACTCACAGCGGCGGCCCCGTTCAGGCTCATCCTTCAGACTTCGCACATGATCGAGCCACTCGTTGTGCCCGTAGTCGCCGTCAATCCATCTGATGCCCAGACTCTCGGCGTGGCGTTTGCTTTCCTGTTTGCGTATCTCGTATTCCTCTAGCGGAAAGATATTGGGGTTATAATAGAAGATGGTGGGACGTATCCCGTTAGCAAGCATCCACTCAACGATGGCCGACGAACAGGGAGCACAACAGGCGTGCAGCAGCACGCTGTCAGGGTTTAACTTTTCGGTCTTTTGCATAGACAAGCTTCTGGCCGTCCCAAGTATAGATATGCTGCAAGGTGACGTCTTCCTCATCCAAGAGATACTCGTTGATGATGAAGTCTTTGCCTTGATGGGGCAGCTGGTAGTTATAGAACTCTGAAACGGGAGTGAAAGTATCAACAGGACTGGCTTCCGGAGTCAATGTCTCTGTAGCAGGGTCGTAGTCGTAGAAGCAAATGACTTCAATCTCAGGGTCGGTTGGTCCGCCCATCCGGATAGCAAACAGGCGATGCCCATTGTCACGCCGCCAAACGCAGGCCTCCATGTAGTCACCGTCTGTGCCGCCGGAATCGACACACATATAGCCGTTCTTGCGGTCAACGATGGTCTCGCTGTCGTACTCCTCATCGACCTGTCTGGTGAACTTCGGGTCGGCAGCCAGCCGCAACACCTCCTCCACCACTTCGACGTTCCACACCTTGTTGAAGGCCTGTACCAGCTTCACGATGCCTGGAGCCGCTCCGCCTCCCTTCACCTTGACGGGACGGGCAGCCCACCCCTTGCCGGCCTTCACCATATTCATATCCTGATAGGTCTCATACTCGTATGCAGGGGCATACCGCTTGGCAGGCACCATCTGAGCCTGCACCGTGCCCCACCCTATACAGGCGCAGGCCGTCAACAGCAACACTTTCGTTCTCATAACTATAATCTCTCAACTCTAAACTCTCAACTACAATCCTCTGGCCTTCCAGATCATGTCCTTCGCCTCATTGATCTTCTGGAACTTCTTCTCAGCGGCACGTCGGATGTCCTCACCCAAGGCGGCCACCTTGTCAGGATGATGTTCCAGAGCCAAACGGCGATAGGCTTTCTTCACCTCGTCGTCTTTGGCATTTGGACTGACGCCTAACACCTTGTAGGCCCCATCGAGTGAATGGCCGCCCAAGTTAAGCATCGAATCAACCTCCGATACCTGTAGCTGCATCCATTGGGCAACATCGCGCAAGGCAACAATTTCCGACTGTGGCACGCTGCCATCGGCCTTGGCCACCATGACCAGAAAGTTCAACAGTTGCAGACGCTGGCCGTAATTCATACCCATAGCCATCTCATTGCAACACTGCCGTACCGTCTGGCGGAAGCCACCACTACCCTGCCGTTTCTGTTCGTCGAAGAGTCGTAGAAGGATCTGCTCTCCCTCACGCACGGCCTGCTCTCCGAAGTTCTGGCGCAACATCTGTCGCACTATTTCCATCTCGGAGTGCATCACCTTGCCGTCGGCCTTGATAATGTAGGCCGTCAGCACCAGTAGTGAGAACAGGAAGCTTCCTCGCTCATTGACATCAGGACGCCTTCCATTGCGGCTCTCAAAGGGATCGGCAGTGTAACTGATACGCTGCTGTGAGCCCTTTGAGGTCGCCATATCGAAGAGCGAACCCAGTATCAGCCCCGCCAGCGCTCCGATGTGACCGCCGAACATGTAGCCGATGAAGCCTCCTATCCAACTACCGTATGCCATTTACTTAATTACGACCTTGAGCTAAAGCTCGAGCTCGTTCCCGTTCGGAAAAACTCGAGCAAGCTCGGTTTTTCACTCACTTAATCACAACCTTTTTACCACCGAAGATATACACGCCCTTCTGGGACGGTTTGCCATTGAGCATGCGTCCACTGAGGTCATACCAAGTTCCATCTCCTTCGGAGATGGTTGGGGTGATGCTCCTCATACCCGTTGTGTAGTTCGGGTCAATGACCTTTACTTCGTCAAGGAAGAAACGTCCCTTCTCTGCTTCAAAGGTCAACTTGGGAGTACCCGTACCCTTGATGGTCAGCGTAAAGTCAGTGAAAGCGCCCTTCACCATCTCTACCGTCACAGAGTTGGTGGCTGCAGCAGTCGCAGCACCTCTGGTGGCAGCCTCGATGGTAAAGCCCGCGGGTACAGAAACAATGAGGTTCGTACCATCCTTGCTTGCATCCCAAGCACCGGCCTTGAAAGTCAGCGTGCCCTCTCCATTAACGGTAAAGGCAGGAGAGGTAATCAGACCATTAGCACTGCCTGTACCGAGTTTGACGCATTGGTAAGCTTTATAGGCATTATCTGAAGTCCAGCCTATATTGTCAGGATCACTGTCCAAATCCAGTTTTGTGTTAGCAATGCTTTGATTCCATTTGCCATCGTTGCCACCAGTGCCGTTGCAATTGTCGAACGTCTCGTTAATCAGCACAGCGCCTTGTGGTGTTACGGGGTCACCACCACCGCCGCCATTTCCGTTCAGTGTCAGCGTAATGGTTCCGTCAGCATTTTTGGTAACATTCTTGATGCCCATATCTTTCTTCGAACCGCTATAAGTCGTCAGTTCTCCGATAGCCGTCTTGGAGTTTCCATAGAGATTGTTCTTCTCTGCCGAATAGTACATCTTGGCTCCATTAGCTGTCAGTACACAGGCACGCTTTTTCGATGGAGAGGTGTTGGGAGAATTATTCTTCCAAGAATTCTTATCGTAGGCAATACGCATAACCAGCACGCCCGATCCGTAACTGGAGGGGAAGAAGGTGCTGGGCTGGTGGTTTTCCAGAATAAACGTCTCCGTACTACTACTGCGAACGATGACTGCCGAGCCCGCATTGCAGTCTGTAGGGTCATTCAGCACCACCTCATCGACACTTGTATCGAGTTCAGTCAGGTTCAGCCAACCCATGTAGCTCTTCTCGTAGGCATTGTAGGCCGCAGGAATCGTGCAATCATCCACAACATAGGCACCCGAGTCCATAATCGACCAAAGGCCGAAGGCATCGTCAGAGTAATAGCCACTACTATAGTAGAAGTCGGGCAGACCCAAGGCATGTCCAAACTCGTGACAGAACACAGCACAGCCCATCAGCTTGCTGCCACCAGAGCCTAATTCATTGCCGATGAAGAAGGAATTGAAGTGTACGTCAGCATAGTTGCCACCAGCTATAGGATCCTCTTCTGCATCCCACTCACAGGGCCAGAGGTGGTTTGGAGCATTATCCTCAGTTGCCTCACCAACACCTGCATAGAACATAGCCAAGAGGGGGACACCGGACTTGTGGTTCGCGTCGCCAGCAGGAACGACATACTGCGAGAAGTCCGCACCTAACTGACTCACTGCAGCTGCGATGACATCGCGAGGCAGCAAATCCACATTCTTGTCATTGCCATAACTGTCATTTTCACCATAATCCTTATAGGAATTAGTCAGCGTCACGATACCCACCACCTCGAAGGTAGGGATGAACTGACCGCCACTCTGCTGCTTGAAATAGTCGCGTACAGAACCCACGGCACCACCGTCACTATAGCCTTCCTCGTTATAGTAACGTGTCATCTTCTCCACCGTCGTGGTATTCTTGAACTTCAGGTCTGAAAACTGCACCATTACCACAGGAATGGTATATTCGCCGATACTGGGAACAGCGCCCAAACTCATCTTACCAAACTCACCAAGTCCGTCACTCGTAGAGGCATAGACAACCTTATGCGGAGCTCTCTTGGCTATACGGGCATTGCGGTTGTTCAGCAGCACCTCCTGATCTTCAACTACATAGGCACCATTGCGTTCTACATAACATACGCCATTGACATCCTGCATCCAATGTCCATGCTCATCACCTACAAGTCGTGCTCTCACTTCTGTTCCATCACTCAACTTCAAAGTTTTCCATAATCCCGGCTTGGCGGGAACTGCCATCACTGTTATCGTCACGACAATCAGTGATAATGTCAAAATTAATTTCTTCATTTTTCTTTTTTTTTATCGTATTCGTATTGTTATCTTGATATAGCTCGACCCCGCTCATCCCCCTCGCTTTTAGGAGAAGGGGGAAGGGGGTGAGACATTACTTAATCACGACTTTCTTTCCATTAACGATATAGACACCACGCTGGGTCGGTTTGCCGTTAAGCATGCGCCCATCAAGGCTGTACCATGCTCCCCTGCTTTCAGAGATGGTGGGGGTATAGCCAATTCCTGAAACATCCGATGACGCCAACGTCACTTTGGCATTTGACAGTTGCATGTTACCACTTCCGTCATTGACAGAGAAGGTCACAGACTGTGCATTGCCTGTCCACTTCGAGTTGCCAGTAACGGTTCCAGTAGAAGCCGTCAGCGTCTTGGTTGACGAAGCAGGCAGAGTGAACTCTATTTCCTCGATAGTTCCCTCACTCACGCTGAACGTCAGCTGATTGCCTGCATACAGGCGGATCTGCGAATCATTGATATATCTATAGGTTCCCGTGCCGAGCGAGTAAGTCACCGTTACGCCGTTCTGCGTTCCGACGAAATCGTCGGTAGTTGTAGCCTTAGGCACAGAACCGCTATACGACGTTCCAAACAGGTTGTTGTTCAGTCCGATGCTACCCTCTACAGGTGTCACGCTGCCGTCAGTGAAAATCTCGAAGACTGCAGTCGTCTGACTACTCAGGTTACCATCCTTCACGGCGATAGCATTGATGGTGGTGGTCTCCGTCAACGTAATCGGGCCCTCATAGAGCGTTGCGGATGCCGTAGCGTCGCTGCCGTCAACCGTATAATAGACGCTTGCACCATCGGTGAAGCAGTTCATGGTCACCTCTACGCTGTTCTTGTATCTACCTCCAGCAGGCGAGATAGTCGGTGCATAGACGAAGTCGGGATCCACCTCTCCATTGTAGTTATCATAGCTGAATGCCACTTCCATCTTTGTGCCCCATGTGTATTCCTCCAGTCCTGGATAATCGACATAGGGATTGCGGTTGCCCTGCACCTCATAGACGGCATTGTTACGCTGTATCTCACGCTCATCAACTGGGTCTTGCTTTGACCAGCGCATCATCATGTCGAGCGTCCACGTGGTGAGTCCAGGATAGGTCTTGGTAAACACGTCGTTTCCCCAACCACCGCAGGAGCTCTCGTAACGGGTAATCATATAGAAATAGATACGTGCGATGTCGCCCTTGATCTCATCATTCGGCTCAAACACCGTGCCCGTATAGCCAGATGTTTTGCAAGAGCCCAGCTTGCAGTAACCGTTATTCGACGTATAAGTAGCGTTGTTCACCTCACCAAAAGGATAATTTGAACGGCGGTTGTTCACGTAGCCATCGGTGGGCAGCACGTGAACGATGTCGGACTTGATATTACCACTACCAAACCAACTCTGTGGTACACTGTGCTCACGGTTGTACATGTCACCCTCTTTTCTGTAACTGCCCTTGTTGTCAATACCATGACGGTAATTCGTGGTGTTTGAATACCAGTCGCGTACATAGCCATCAGGACGAGTATCCGTCTTCTTATAAGCTTCGTACAAACCGTCGTAACTTATGGTTTTTGAGTTCACAATGATACCTGCCAGCTTCGTCTTCAGAGCCTTGCCCTTTAGTCCGTTGGCAGCTTGATAATAAGTTCCTGAACCGTTCGGACCTTGTGCCCACACAGTTCCCAGTGCCAAGAAGAGCACTGTTGTAAGAAGTAACGATCTTTTCATGTCTACACGTATAGAATTTTAGTTATTACATTGCAAAAAAGCATGCAAAGTTATGCATTTTTCTTGTAATAACCAAATATCTTGGCTTTCTTTCACGCTAATTAACCTATCAGCGTCTATAACGTCTATAACCTTACACCTTCGACCTTTGGGCTTCTACCTTAGATTTCCTATCACAGAGATACATGCCTATGAGGATGAAGGCGGTGCCAAGCAAGAGCCAGGGGGTAATTTGCTCGTTGAGCAGCCACCAGGCAAAGAGTATGGTACTGAGCGGATTGAGATATACCCAGTTGGTAGCAACAACGGCACCCAGCTTCTTGATGACCATATTCCACACCAGGAAACAGAGCAACGAGGCGACAACGCCTAAATAAAGGAGGTTGAAGATGGTGGGAAGCGTGAAGTGAGCGGTGGAAGGAGCCAGGAACATCCGAGCTTCGTCAGGACAACATATATAATAAGGTATAATGGTCAAGAGGCCATAAAAGAACAGTTTGCGAGTGACAAAGATGATGGAATAGGTGCCGATGAGCCGCTTGGTGAGCAATGAATAGGCTACCCAGCAGAGACAGGCAGCAAAGGCCAACAGGTCGCCTATGGGTGACAAGTGGAGCACGAAATGTCCGTTGAGCACCACCACTGCCATACCTGTACAGGCAAGCAGCGAGCCAAACACCTGTGTCTTCGTGAAACGCTCACTCTTACGACACACCAGTGCCATCAGCAGCATGGTGAACAACGGACAGCTGCAGACGATGAGTGAGGTATTGGTGGCTGTGGTATAGAGCATCGCGGCATTCTCTGCCAGAAAATAGACGCTTCCGCCCATCACACCCAGAGCCACCATCAGCAGTTCGTCCTTGAGGGTTTGGGATTTGAGGCTGTAAGTCTGAGATTTAAAATAGCAGACAAACAGCTCATAGGCAAATAACAGCACGTAGGCAATGATGAAGCGCAGCGTGAAGATCTGTGCCGGCGACAATCCTGCCTGCAGCAGCATCTTCGTAAAGACAAAAGTGCTACCCCAGATAACGACTGTCAGGAACGCTACCATGTGATATAGATAATGCCTGCTCAAATCCTTAATTCTAAATTTTAATGTTTAATTTTTAATGTTTAATGTCTAATCTTTAATCCCAATATCACGCTTTACGTTATTACGGATCTTCGTCAGATAGCCCTTCATGCCGTCAGCGTCCTTATTGTCGATAATCTCCAGCAGCTCCTTCAGCTCCGTACGTATCTGGCTGACCTGGTCGTGCGTATAGGGGTTGAACAGGATTTCCTGCAGCAGGTAGTCATCCTCGTTCAGCACACCCTTGGCAATGCGCATATGGCGCTTGAACGTCGTACCTGGTGCGTCCTGATGCTTCATCACGGCAGCAAAGACGAACGTCGAGACGAAAGGTATTGACAGCGAGTAAGCTACCGTCTTGTCATGCTCCTCAAACGTGTATTCGTAGATATTCAACCCTAACTTCTGATACAGGTCCTTGAAAAAGATGCGCCCCATATAGTCACCTTCGCTGATGATGATGGCATTCTCCTCCGACAGCTGCTGCAGGTTGGCAAACGTCGGGCCGAACATCGGGTGCGTCGAGACAAAGCGGCGACCTGTCTTCTCGTAATACTCCTTCAGGTCAGTCTTTACACTCGCGATGTCACTGATGATACACTCCTCAGGCAGATACGGCAACACCTCCTCGAAGACCGGGATGGTGTATTTCAACGTAACCGCATTGATAAGCAGCTCTGGCTTGAACCCGCGGATCTCCTCCAGCGTCGTGAAGCGCTGACAGTTGTAGGTAAAACGCATGCGCTTAGGGTCTTTCTCGAAGACCGCCACCTCATGTTCGAAACTCAGCAGGTCGATGAAGAAACTTCCCATCTTACCTGCGCCCATAACTAAAATTTTCATACAGACCCACCCCCATCCCCTCCCTGTTGAGGGAGGGGAGTAGAATGTTTGTGGGGGCAATTCTACATACTTGTTAAAC
>CAJOQT010000096.1 GCA_905236875.1 uncultured Prevotella sp.
AATTTGCTTTTTGATCCAAATTGAACTTCCTCGTTCCTCCCCGTCTTGCCTTTATTTTAGGCTGAATTGCGTTAATCTTCCAAAATCGCTTCGCTTTTACAACCTTTTTTCGTAACTTTGCCATCAAATTTGCTGAAAGAGACTGTCGATGCCTATGACATTGTATCATTTCGCAATAATGAACACAAAATATAATAGTATTATGAACAAACGGACAACCAGAATCCTCACTTTGCTGTGCCTGCTGTTTCTTGTAGGCATTAGCCAGACAACGGCGCAGACACTGGTATTGTGGCACGCCGACGGGACGACCACCGATGTGGAACTCTACACCAAACCGCAGGTGAAGTTCCAGAACGACAAGGTCTATATCAAATCAACCGTACTCAACATGGAGTACCCCAAGGAGAACATCCTGCGTTTCACCTACAAGGGGGGTGCCTCGGGAATCACCAGCCCCAGCAACAATGCAGACTATTCGCAGGAGGATGGTCAGTTGGTCTTTCACGGTCTGAAGGAAACCGACGTCATTGCAGTCTATAAGACCAATGGCATCCGCGTACCTATCAGCATCACACGCAGCGGCGACACCGCTACGCTGCCCCTCAGCGCGATTCCCTCCGGGGTCTATCTGCTCAACGTCAATGGTAAAACCTCTAAATTCACGAAGCCATGAGACGCAGACTATACCTTATTATATTATTGGCCGCAGTAACATTGAGCGGCTTTGCCCAGAATGTCGGCGATGCATTCTATATCTATCGTAACGACGGTCACCATGAGGGTTTCCTTCGAAATGAAGTCATCAGTATTGATTATTCCAATGAGGATGCGGACGGAAACACCTATAACGAGATTGTGACACAGGTCATCACTACTGCCGACTCTATCTACAAGATACCTCTTGCTCTTATCGACAGCATCAGTTTCGTACAGCCCAAGACAATCTATCAGGACGATGTCACCGTTATAGACGGGAATCTTCATCAGTACCTGATAAAGTTTGAAGACAACACCTTGTTCTTCAGGACCAATACACCTTCAAGCATTTTGCCAAAGGTTGGCAACAAGCTGGCCTTGATGGAGAGGACAGACATCCTGCCCAATGGTTTCTTAGGAAAGGTGACATCTGTCTCTAACCAGTCTGGTGCTATTGCTGTTAAATGCGAATCGATAGAACTGCTGGAAGCCGTCAAGCAGTACCACAATGTCGGTATCGTCAATATTGTCTCTTCTTCGAGCAGCCCACAGCTACAGGCTCCACGAAAGACAGATGTTGGTATGACGATGACCCTCCCACCCATCAATGGGAATATTCAGATGGGAACGGGTGAAGAAATTCAACCTCAAAAAGATCTGATTTTAAGTGTTGGTGCTAATGCTGGATTCGAGGCAACCCCAACAATGACGCTAAAGGGCGTTGTTATGATTGACAACGAGGTTGGCGGATATGTCAATATCGTGAACATTACTGATTGGGCATATCATTGGACTTGCCATTATGCTGGTGGATTCCAATTAGGAAAAGACTTCTCTTTCTTTGGCCATGCTTTGGAGTATCCTATCGTTCCTCCTCTCAATTTTTATGTAGATGCTGGCGTGATAGCAACTCTTACTGGTACGCTTTGCTGGGAAGCAGAAGGTGATGCTCAATACCGTTTTGTCTCACAGACAGTATTCGACCTTGTTACACTCTCTAAAAAGACAACCTATAATCTAAGGAAGATAAAGGATGAACCAAGTACTAATGTCTTGGCTGGAGAGTTGGAAGCAAAACTGGGTATTTATGGTGAATTCGGATTCTCACTAATATGTACCGACTTGTTAAAGGCAGGAGCCCGTGCAGAGTTTGGTGTAAAGGCAGATGCTTCCCTCAGTGCAGACCTGAACGATTGGCAGAATGCCAGTACTACCACGGACTTCTATGAAAGTATGTTAGCGAATGATCACTGTGTCTCTATTGGCTTTTTTGCTGGAGTGAAGCTGTTGTATGACTTCGCTAGTGGTGCTTCTCATGGCGAGATAGGCTTCGACTGGGAGGGTACTAAACCATTTTTTAGTGGCAATATAGTTCCTACCTTTAGTGACGTCAAGTGTAATTGGTCTGGGTCAGACGCAAATGCCTCCATGAACATATCCAAACCGATACTTATTCCGACAGGAGTAGGCTTCTCTGCCTTTGACAAAGACAACAATAAAGTCGAAACTATTTATGATCCCGAGAAATATTCTTTGCCAACAAAGAAGAATGATTGTCATTTAACGTTCAGCAATTTGAGGTCAACTAAAAAATATCAGGTATATCCAACGCTGAAGATTTTCGATCGAGATGTTTTGGCAACACCGAGTACGGAGTTGGAAGAAGGCTTGATTGAAGTGAAGACACTGGACGTTCATGACATCACAGAAACCTCGGCAACTCTTTTTGGAGAGTTGAGTGACTTTGACCCGGCTATGGAAGGGAAGGTGCAGTTTTATTGTGGAACTAATTCAGTACCACAAACATCTGCTATGTTTGATGTTAGTCAGGCATCAGGTTTGAGCGGTGCGTCATTCTCTAAAACTATCAGCAATCTGAAAAGAAGCACCAATTATTATTATGCAGCTGTTTATAATAAGGGTGGAGAATTGAGTTATGGAGAAATCAAGCATTTTAGGACGAAAGGTGATATGGTTTCAACGGGTATTGCTACAGATATTGATACCAACAGCGCTGTCCTTCATGGCAATGTGGATGCACCAGATGCAACGGAAGTAGGCATTATATATGCTGAAAACAGTAACATCGACTATAATAATGGTCAGCGTGTAACAGCCACAGTATCTGGGACAGGAGATTTCCAGATCTCTGTCTCTGGCCTTGAAGAAGGAAAGACCTATTACTTTAGAGCCTATGTCGTTGGTTATGATGGAACAAAGTACGGTGAAGTTAAAACTTTCCAAACAACAAATGGCAACCAAAGCAGCGATATTCTTTATGTTAGCGATGTTAGACGTGTCATACGTAACCGTCAAGACGGCGGAAACTTGTTATTCGGATTTGCTGTTACAATGACAGGCCAGCATGAGTCTCTGACAAGTGCCAGCGAGTATGGTTATTATGTCTTTAACGGTTCTTCCTATAGCTATCACCCTGTTACGTTAGGAATTGGCGGCACTGTTGAGGATCAATTAGAATTCTCTGTCAACAGGTACGACTTTACCATTAGAAGAAACTTCTATGCAGATATTGATTATTATAAAATCGGAGCGTATATTAAACAAGGAGGTGAAGTTCAACTTCTTAACGAACAAAAGCTTGAACAAATAGACTATGACGTTGCCCCCAACATAACATATACTTCAGCTACTGTAAATTATGTGAACTTTGTTGAGGAAAAGCATGCCATGAAACAGTGTTGGGGTGACTGGTACGTAAATTCTGACGGGTATCAATCTCGCTCTGGAGAGATGATGGAATGTAAAAGACGTATCTACAAAGTCTCACGCTCATTTAAGATACTTGTCGAGGGTACATTCTGGATAGAAGAGGTACGTTTCTACTCGTGGCGAACCAATAGTGAAACATATACCTGCTATACAGCCGATTTTGATTGGTGGAATGAGGCTGTCAGTGATTGGCGTGTATTGGATTATAATGGTGAATGGAGTTTTAATGGAATGTCTGGAAATGCTACGACAACATGGTATCCCGTTGACAAACCTGAACCAGACATATATATTACTGAATGCTGTGAAATCAAGCTCATAAATGGGTGGATGGGACAAAGTAGTAATATGGTTCGCTACACTATTAGTTCTGGAGAGGGATCTGTTACAGTTGGCCCAAGTGGCGGAGAAATTACATTCCCAGTAGAATGGAACATCGATAAATATTATTAATTTTGAGATAAAACTATCTTTAGTGCATTATTAGAGGTTGCGTCCGACACGGAGAAAGAGGGCTGTATTTATGAAAAAGATGATGAATGTTACTTTGGCAATAGTGCTAACCTTGGCTATGGTGGCTTGTGGAAACAAACAGGCGGCACAGGGAGAGGTGGCCGAAGAACCACAGAGTGAAGTGCTGAAGGCTTTTGCCGATTCCGTGAACAATGTTGCCCCCATGGCTTGGGCAAACATTGGTGAGATAGAGAATGTGTCGTACGAGAAAAAGGAGATGACCTTTCTTGTTAAGGCTCCAGAGGAACTGATGGAACCTAACGTCAAACAGTGGATTTCGTCATTCATAGTGAACAATGTCTATCTGTTTGGACCGTCCATGCAGCAGGAATGTCTGGACAAGGGATGCTCCATGCTCTTCAAAATTTACACAACTGACAAAAACAAGATAGAATATTCATTCAAGCTCACTCCAGCTGAATTGAAGAAGAAGTTTGCTCCTGCATCATAAGCAGGTTGCCCGAAAGCCCTCTTGCGGTTACCCAAAGGCCTTCTTGCTCTGCTCGAAGGCCTTTCTTCCATATACAAGAAGGCCTCTTAGCAATCGCTAAAGTTCCCTCCGAGAATAGCAAAAGTTCCCTCTAAGGTATCCTGCAGAAATAAAGAAAAGATATGGAAGAAATACTACTAACAAAAAAGGTTGTGCTTTGATGCACAACCTTTTCTTGTTTTTGTCTTCTTATTACTTACGCAGACCGAGAGCCTTGATCAGTGCGCGGTAGCGCTCGATGTCACGCTCACGCAGGTACTTCAGCAACTTACGACGACGACCTACCATCATGGTCAGGCTGCGTGCAGTAGCGTGGTCCTTGTGATTCTTCTTCAGGTGCTCAGTCAGGTGAGAGATACGATAGGTGAACAGGGCAACCTGGCTCTCTACAGAACCGGTATCCTCTACATTCTTACCGTACTGCTCGAAGATCTCCTTCTTTTTTGCTTGATCTAAATACATAGTTTTTTTGATTAAATAATTGTTGCCATAACATCCTTCCAACGTCCCAAAACCTTTAATCACAGTCATTTCGCGTCTTCGAATGCTTCGGATTTTCCGATAAGCGGGTGCAAAGGTACGAATAAGTGAGCAAAAAACCAAATTAAAACAACATTTTTTTATTTTCTGCTTACGAATTATCCATGTTTCTATTCTTCCTTAATCTCCTTGAGTGGTATCATCACGAAATCCCGTTCATACATCAGCGGATGCGGGATCTTCAGGTCTGGCTCGTCGATGGTCAGGTCATCGTAGAGCAGGATGTCGATGTCGATAGGACGGTCAAAGTATTTTCGATTTACGGATTTTCGATTATCTATTTGGCTGCGCCGGGTGGCATGCTCCTTCCGTTTTCCCATTTCACGCTCTATCTGCTGGGTCAGCTTCAACACCTCATGAGGAGTCTTCGTGGTTTCACAGCAGATGACGCCATTGAGGAAACGGTTGGGAGATTCAAAGCCCCAAGGCTCGGTCTCAATGAACGACGACTGACGGATAACATCCCCCACTCTCTCGCCTATCAACCGGACTGCCCGTTTGATGTGCTCGTAACGGTCACCCAAGTTTGAGCCCAGCCCCAAATACACTTTATGCATGTTAGTCATCCACAATCAGCATCGCGTCACCATAGCAGCCGAACTTATATTCATGCTTGACGGCCAGCTTGTAAGCCTCCATGACAACATCGTAACCGCCAAAGGCAGCCGTCGTCATGAGCATCGTCGATTCGGGATGATAGAAGTTAGCAATCATGGAGTCTGCCATACCGAACTCGTAAGGCGGGAAGATGAACTTATTGGTCCAGCCATCGTACTCCTTCAGCAGTCCGTCGGTACCTACGGCAGTCTCTGTGGCACGCATCGTACTGACACCTACGGCACAGATATGGTGACCGGTCTCCTTGGCTTCGTTGACGATACGGCAGGCATCAGCACCGATAATCATCTGCTCGGAACTCATCTTATGCTTGGTCAGGTCCTCAACCTCGATACCCTCAAAGTTACCAAGACTGCAATGAACGGTGACAAAAGCAAAGTTGACGCCACGAATCTCCATGCGCTTCAGCAACTCACGGCTGAAGTGGAGTCCCGATGCAGGTGCCGTCACTGCTCCCTCGTGCTTGGCATAAATGGTCTGGAAGTTGTCCATATCGTCGGCTGTTGGCTCGCGCTGCTCGATAATATAGCGGGGAAGCGGTGCTGAACCCAATGCAAACAACTCTTTCTTGAACTCCTCATGCGGACAGTCGTAGAGGAAACGCAGCGTACGTCCACGACTGGTGGTATTGTCGATAACCTCAGCCACCATAGGACCGTCCTCGTCGAAGAACAGCTTGTTGCCGATACGGATCTTACGGGCCGGCTCTACCAGCACGTCCCACAGGCGTAGCTCCTTGTTCAACTCACGCAGCAGGAACACCTCAATCTTGGCATCGGTCTTCTCCTTCGTACCGAAGAGACGGGCCGGAAACACCTTCGTGTCATTGAAGATAAAGGTATCGCCCTCGCCGAAATGTTCGGCAATGTCACGGAACACAAGGTATTCCTCCGTATCATTCCCTTCTTCGTCCTTCTTGAAAAGGTCAATGGTCTGGCTCTTGCGGTGAACAACCATCAGACGACACTCGTCGCGACGATAGATCTTGTCAACAGTACCATCTTCATTCTCGAAGGCCCTGAAAGGAGGCTCGAGTGCCACAAGTTCTTCGGGCAGCTTGAATTTAAATTGTGATAGTTTCATCTATATATTTTACTATTTGACTATTTCACTATTTGACAATCGACGATATATTTTCGATTTACTGATTTTCGATTTTCGATTTTTGCTCTGACACCTCGTTTGTTATCTCCTGACGGTCGAGCCACTGGGGAAACTCGTCAAGCGTGACGCAGTCTTCTATTCGGACATTGCCGAGTTGAGTTCGGCAGAGAGCCGTCAGATAGGCTCCGCTGTCCAATGCCCGGCCAATGTCACGGGCCAGTGAACGGATGTAAGTGCCTTTGCCGCAGACCACACGGATGCTGAGCAGCATCTTGTCGGCATCGAAGTCTGTCACCTCTATCTCGTCTATGTGTACAGGCTTGGCCTTCAGCTCAACGTCCCTACCCTTGCGTTTCAGCTCGTAGGCACGGTCGCCATTGACCTTCACTGCCGAATAGGACGGCGGCACCTGCATAATGTCGCCTATGAAGAGACGCAGCTTCTCATCTATCAGCTCACGGGTGATGTGTGCCGTCGGATAGGTAGCGTTCACCTCGTGCTCCATATCGTAGCTGGGCGTCGTTGCACCCAGTTGCAGCGTAGCGGTATATTCCTTCGTATGCAGCTGCAGACGTTCTATCTCCTTGGTCTTCTTGCCAGTACAGAGAATGAGCACACCCGTTGCCAGCGGGTCGAGCGTGCCGGCATGACCGGTCTTCACACGCTTCACACCCATCTTGTGTGAGATACGGGTACGGACATACGCCAATGCACCAAACGACGTCATGCCATAAGGCTTATTGATATATATGAATTCGCCTTGCGTGAAGTTCATTTAATCGACCATTGCTAATGAGTGGCCCGTAAGCAGCAAGATGAGGATGATGCCACCCACGATAATACGGTAGTAACCAAAGGCCTTGAAGCCATATTTTGTCAGGAAGGCCACAAACCACTTCATGGCCAGCAGCGCGACGACGAATGCCACCACACACCCTAAGATCAGCATTGCTATGTTATGTGACGTAGCCCACGCGGCATCTTCTTTCAGCAGGTCGAGCAGGTCGAGCAACGTGGCACCGGCCATCGTTGGTACTGCCAGGAAGAACGAGAACTCTGCTGCACGCTTGCGGGTCAGTCCCTGTGTCATACCACCCACGATGGTTGCCATAGAGCGTGACACGCCGGGAATGACGGAGATACACTGATAGAGTCCGATGTTAAACGCACGCTTCTCGTTCAGCTTGTTTGCCTCGCTGCCCTTATTGAACAGCCGGTCGCAAAAGAGCATGAAGATACCTCCAACCACCAACATGATGGCAACTACCAACACGCTGTCGAGCAGCCAGTCGAGCAGTCCCGACTTCTTGGCCAGCAGTCCGATGACCACTGCGGGAACAACACCCACAATAAGCAGCCAGTAGAAGTAGAACCGGTGCTTTAGCTTTCCAAGCAAGGAACTTCCTTCTGGTGCCGGCGTATTGTCAAACTGGAAGAAACGCTTCCAATAAAGACATACCACCGACAAGATGGCTCCAAACTGGATGATAAACGTAAAAGCATGGACGAAGGGGTCACCCTGAGGTATGCCTAAAAGGTTCTGTGTAATAATCATGTGCCCCGTTGACGAGACAGGCAAAAACTCTGTCAGTCCCTCAACAATCGCAATGATAACGGTTTCAATCCATGTCATACTTTTGGATCCTCCTTAGTATTTATCTCACCTTTAACCTTGTCACCATCCTTCGGCTTGCGGATGACGGCATAAATCATCGACACGAAACCGAAGAAGCAGACGGCAGGAGCCAACTTGATGCGTCGCGCACTGAAAATGTCTGGATTATAATGCTCCACAGTCGAGCCGTCACCGCTCATCAGCAGAAAACCGATTACCACAATGGCCATACCGACAGCCAACAAGATAAAGTTGACGCGATCGAAAGCAAAATCTCTTCTATCCATAAACTATAAACTATTAACTATAAACTAAATACGGTACAGCTCCCCGGCAGTCATCTTCAAGAACCTGTTGACTGCGAGATAAGCGCACATAGCCGTAATGATGATACCAAAAAGCAGGACGGCGACACCCGTAATGGTCAGTTCTTCCCAACCAATAATGGCCTCAATGCCGGGTTCAAACATGTACAGTCCATATATACATGCTCCCAAAACAGCGATGGCCAGCAGTGCAGCCACAACGCCCACTCCCACGGCACGGCGCAGGAAAGGCCGACGGATGAAACTCCAGGATGCACCGACCAGCTTCATTGTGTGGATGAGGAAACGGCGTGAATAGACGCTCAAACGCACACTGTTGCTGATGAGCGAGAACGACACGAAGGTCAGCAGGACTGCCAGTACCAACAGGATGAGACTAATCTTACTGAGATTCGTATTCACCTTATCCATGAGGTCTTCCTCATAGTGTATCTCGGCAACCTTGGGAATGGCCAACAGCTCTTTCTTTACCTGTCGGATGGAGTCGGCATTGGCATAAAGGTCTGCCAGCTGTATCTCGAAGGTTGCGGGGAACGGGTTGAATCCTACGAAATCCTCAGCATCCGTACCCATCTCTTCCATGTTCTCCTTACGTGCCTGTTCCTTACTGATATAGGTAATATGGTGTACATAGGGACGGACCTTCAAGCGGTTATAGGCTGCCCCACGCTCCTGTTGGGTCATGTTATCACCCAGCACAACAGTTACCGTTAGGTTTTCCCTGACATACGACGAAAGGTTGCGGGCAATGAGTACGGTAAACACCACCATACCCAAAAGCACAAGCACCATCGTAGTGCTTATACACAATGTTACGACCTGCAATCCATGGCGGCTGCCGGTAGTTTTCGATTTCTTTCCCATTACTTCTTGGATGTAATACACCTAATTTCGTGCAAAGGTAATGTTTTTTTGAGATTTGAGGTTTGAGATTTGAGATTTATACAACAGTCATTACGATTATTTAACATTCAAACAATAAAAATCTCAAACCTCAAACCTCAAATCTCAAATAGTTTTGTATCTTTGTACCCGCTATGAGTACTGTCATCTATCCATCGCCCATCTTCGGTCCCATTCACAGCCGTCGGCTGGGCTTATCGCTAGGCATCAACCTACTGCCTGCAGACGGCAAGGTATGCACGTTCGACTGTATCTATTGTGAGTGTGGCTTCAACAAAGACCACCGTCCCACCCTGCCATTCCCCAAGCGTGAGGAGGTGGCGGCAAAGCTGGAAGCCAAGCTGAAAGACATGCAGCAGGAGGGTCGTCTGCCTGACGTGCTGACCTTTGCCGGCAATGGTGAGCCGACCTGTCATCCGCATTTCGCGGAGATTATCGACGACACCATCCTGTTACGCAACGAATACTGTCCGCAGGCAAAGGTCTCCGTCCTGAGCAATTCTACATTCATTCACCGGCCAGAGGTTCATGATGCACTGATGAAGGTCGATAACAACATCCTGAAACTCGACACGGTGTCGCCGGATTATATCCGCCGCGTCGATCGTCCCACAGGAACGTATGATGTAGAAACTATCATTGAACGACTGAAAGCGTTTCATGGACATGTCATCATCCAGACCATGTTTATGAAGGGGAGCCCCCCCATTGATAACACCGGTGAGGAATATGTCAGTCCTTGGCTGGAAGCCATCAAGGAGATCAAGCCACAGCAGGTGATGGTCTATACCATTGACCGTGAGACACCTGCTACTGGACTGCAAAAGGCAACCCACGAGGAGCTGGATGCCATCCGCGACCGTGTCATTGCTGCCGGCATTCCCTGCACAGCCTCGTATTAATTTGTAATTAATAATGAGAAATTAATTACTCATTTAAATCGAGATGAACAAAGATGAATATTACATGCAGCGGGCACTTGACGAAGCACGTCAGGCCCTGAAAGCCGGAGAGATTCCCATCGGTTGCGTCATCGTATGCAAAGACCGCATCATTGCCCGTGCCCACAACCTGACAGAGACGCTCTGTGATGTAACGGCACATGCAGAGATGCAGGCGATAACGGCGGCGGCCAGTCAGCTGGGCGGCAAGTATCTCACAGACTGCACGCTCTACGTCACCGTTGAACCGTGTACAATGTGTGCCGGTGCCATCGGCTGGGCACAGGTGCCGCGCATCGTCTATGGCACGTCCGACGAGAAACGCGGCTACCAGGCGTACGCTCCTCATGCCCTGCATCCTCGTGCAACGATAACCGGCGGCATCCTTGAGGAGGAATGCCGCCGGCTTATGCAGGACTTCTTTCGTCAGAAGAGATAATCTGATCTCTCCGCTCGGCTTTGCCGCTTTGCGCAGCAAAGAACTCAAAACTATCTCCTCATCACCTTTCTCACGCTATTGCCTTGTTTAACGATAATGACACCACGAGCCGAGGCATCCACCTCACGTCCGTTGAGGTCAAAGTAACGCACAGGAGCGTCACTATCGGTACTCAGGACAGGAGCAATACCCGACGAAGCAAAGGCAAAGACTTTCTCTTCGCTCCAGTCAGACCAGGTATTCTCTTCTCCCTTGGCACGAATACGATAGATGAAGCGGTTCGATGTATTCAGGTTCGTGAAGACATAGCTGTTCGCTGTCGTCTCAAAATATACAGGCTCATTGATGGCCAGACTCGGTGCACTTGCGGTGCCATTGATGCCTAACTGTTCCGCACTCCAGATACCGTTATAGACAGCCAGATAGTTCAGATACATACGGGCAGCCGGCTCAATCGTAAGACTATAATATTCCTTGTGAATAGAAGGGAAGTTGAATACTTGGCGCTGGTCAGCAGAGACGGTGAAGGTTTCCTTCTTGGTTTCAGTAGCTCCAGTATTATTAGCGTAACCCAAGGTCAGCACAGCATCGACTGGCGTTCCATTTGTAAAGGGTTTCGCACCGATGACCACCGTCAGGTCGTATGATTTTGGAACAGACCACCACGGTGTTTGTATCCAGCCTGTTACACTAGAGGTGCCTATCAGCATCTTATTGGGTGAGCAAAATATCTTAGAACCTGTCCAACCACTTAATCCATAATCCGGCAGTTTATTTGTACCATTGGCATTGGCAATATCAGTATAGCCAGTAGAAGATTTCACAAATGCATCAAAGGTAAACTCCCTATCCAGCTCCTGTGAGGGATCTGCGGAAGTACCGCCTATCTCCGTCAGCTCCAACTGATAGCCAACAGCTCCGCTGACAGCCGGCCATGTCACTTTAAAAGCGTTGCCGCTGGCCTGTTCCTGACCACCGTCAGGTGACGGTATAGGGAGTTCGGGACGGCAGGCCACAAACGATACGGTCATTGCACCGGTATTCTCCGTGATGTTGTCAATGGGTTTGCTCATCAACGGGCGACCATCGGTATTCACGTTGAACAGCGTAGCAGCAGGAGTGGAATAGTTGGTCAGTGCTGTATTGCCGCTCGTTCCCGGCCATGGGTCGCCACTCATGTTATAGTCACTCAGTTTGTTGTCGGCAGGTATAATCGTCATACGCTGATGACTGGCAGTACTATTCACTGAATTTGAGTTCCATGCACCCTCATTGTAATCCACATGCAGTATCAGGAGTCCGTGCCCATATAGCTTTTTGTCGAATCCAACGGGCTGCCGGTTTTCCAGCATATAATATTCGTTTCTGTTCTTCTCGTTATAGAGAATATATGCCTCCGGATGGGTAGCCACGGGCTTCATGTCTGTAATACGAGTCATGCTGGTGAGCTCCACGGGTTCCAGCCAACTGGCAAACCAGCGCTCATACGACGTATAGCCGGCGGGAGTACAGCCGTTATCATTATAGCTTCCGGCACACATGATGTCCCAGTAGCCTGTGCCCCAGCCACCACTACCGTTTGTGTCGTACATGTCGGGCAACCCCAGACAGTGCGAGAACTCATGACAGGCGGTTCCGATGCCATCGATGCCACCCTTCCAGGCGGCGCCATCGCCGCGTAGCTCTGACGAACATCCATAGGTATTGATGGTCACACCATTGTATTTCTTGGCACTGCCAGTACCTGCTGATATGCTCCACTCGTGAGGCCAGATAGTATTCGCATCTGCACCCTGTGCCTGATTGTAGCCGGCATAGACGATAAACACCTGATCGACCACACCGTCACCATCCCAGTCATAGTTCGAAAAATTCACTTCAGCCGATGCAGCATCAACAGCTTCGGCAGCCATGTGGGCAGGACGGGCATCGTTCTTCTTTTCTTCTGGTATCGGAGCACCATAATAGGACATCTCACGCCTAGTGGTAAAGGGGCCGACAACGTCGAAATTGATGGTCAGCTTGTTATAGCTCTGTGCAAGGAAATAATCCCTGACCGAACCTGCACAGCCAGCGTCACTGAAGCCCACCTCATTGAAGAATTTTGTGAAATAAGCCTTCGGGTCTGGCGTCTCGAAAGGCACATCAGTAAACTGCATAAGGATGACCAGTCCACGCTGGGTACCTACAGTGGTGCCTGAAGAGCCTAACTTCCGTGGAGCCTTATGGACACCATTGGCGACCTGTGACTGAGCAGCCAGCTGCAGGCGTTCCGCCTTCAAGGCAGTCCAAGTAGCAGTCACCTCGTCGTTGGTGACGCGCTCCAGCCGTCCTCCCTTCATCACAAAGGGATTACCGTTATTATCGGTATAGAAGGAGAAATGTTCGTCACCGCATAAGGTAACTTCGATGAGTGTTCCGTCTGCGGTACGCAAAGTCTTCTTAACGGGTTTGGCAGGTATGGCATTGACCGATACTGTTATCAGTAGCAAAAGTGCTGCAATAAGTAATTTCTTCATATTTTCTATTGGTTTATTGATTCTCTTGAACACCCAGTTCTCTTTCCTATACAGGGCCTAATTCCTTGCAAAGGTACGACAAAATTCTGAAACAGCAAACATTTGTTCTGATTTTTAAGATTTTACAAGAAATAGGCAAAACAGCGAGACAGTTCCCCAAAAACAAGAAAGCTGACAGAGGCGCGAACTACAGGTTCACGCCTCTGTCAGCTTATTTATCAAGCCTTTCGGCTTTATCGTTTCAAAGGATTATTTGAACAGCTTGGCATTGCTGATGCAAAGAATCTTCTTGTAAGGTGCACCAAACTTATTCATCTCAGACTTCTTGGCACTGCTGTTGCCATGGAGACGACGTGCGAAGTCGGCAGCCTTGGCCTTCTTCAGAGCGTTAGCTTTTGCAGGAGCACTTGCGCTCGGCAGGATGATGGCGAACTGCTGCTCAGCAGTTGCATCGTAACCGGTATAGTAAGCGCTCGTACCCTGAATGAACAATCCCTGGTAGGTAAATGATTTATCTGAAGAGTAGAAACTCGGGAAGATGATCACACCATCCTCTAACTGGCCGAAGTAGCCGGGGTTCAGGTCGCTCATACTGTAACGAGTCAGCAGATAGCCGCCATAGGTGGCAATCGAGATATCACCGTCAGCGTCAGTCACACCAGAGAACTGCGGCATAATAAATACCGTGTTCGGGTTGGTAGCATCCACTTCGATCGGAGTAGGCGTATAGCCTACACTGATAAGCTCTGCCACACCAGCAAAGGCATTAACCACCCTGTAGAGTCCTGGGGTCTCGGTTGACTCCTGAATCTCCACCTCATACATCTGAGGCTCCCATGGTGTCTCCGTAGCAGCATCGGCAAGATACATCGTGATGATGAAGTTGTCAAGCAGGTAGCCCTGTCCTAACGACTGCCAAGGATTGCCACCGCCACCATAGTACTCGAAGTTGGCAGAAGCAACACTCTTCACGTCAGAGCCATCGAGCACGGCAACAACAATCTGGAGCTTGCCCCTCATATCCTCGGAAACGGGAACGTAAATCTGACCAGCAGCTACGTCAACACTCTCCAAGTCACCGGCAGCAATAGCATCGGCTACAGCCTCGGGATCGGCATCAGCCTCAACAACGACAGCCTTGGCTACTTCGACATCCTCACCCAGAGTCAGGTTACCGACGGCGAATACCTCATCAGCAATGTTCGTGAAGATACCGGAGAACTCCAGTGCAGACGAGAAGTCCTTCATGGAATAACCAGGCAGCACAATAGCAAACAAGCCATTAGCATTAGCATAATAGAAACTTGTTGGATTGTAATCAGGCAGGTTGATGAGAATACCCTGTGTGGGGAAGGTGATGACACCCTCTTTCAGCGTGCCATAGTAACCGGCAGCCTTCACGTCAGCAGGATCGTTACCACCCTGCACGAAATAGTCGGCAATCGACCATACGTTGAAGTCACCATAACCCCAGTCCACACCTAAATAGGTACGCTCGAAATAAACGGCATCAGGATCTTCGGCATGGATATAGAAGTAATGCGGAGACGGATCGAAGTCACCCTCTTCATTGTAGAGATAATCCAACGTGTTGTAAGGGTTGACCAGACGATAGAAGCCCGGCTCCAGTTCGTTCTCCTGCATTTCTACCTCCCACATGAGATTGTCAACCGAGAACATACTGGTAATAAGGTCATCGCGGACAATAGCCTTACCCAGAGACCTCCAGGGTGAAGGAATAACAACTACGAACTTATAGTCGCTGTTACCATAAGGAGTCAGGTCAGCATCGCCGATCTTGATGTTCAGCGTGTCAGGAGTGTCGTAACCCAGAGCTGCAGGGTTATAGGACACGGGAATTGTAGTCTCTGTCTGTCCATCAGCGAAACTCACCGATGAAGGAATAGTAAAGACAGATGCATGCTGAGCTACCGACGAAATCAGGTTGACCGTAATGGCCTGACCAGCATTGGCACGCTGAATGGGCACATTGAAGGTCTGTACTGCATCCGCCATATCCAGTGAGTAAGAAGACTGGTTAGATGTGGGGAAATACACCTGTGCATTGGTCGGTGCCTGTGCGGGAGTATAGTCAAAACTGTCGCTGCATGATACCAGTCCAGTGGCGGCCAGCAGTGAAATAATGACACCTTTAAATATCTTGTTCATAATGTATCTCTTTAATGTTTTTGATCATTTTAATTACTCAGTCCACTGCGTGTATTGGTCGGTAGGATCAGGATTGTTGTAGTTGATGAGAGCAGCATTGTTGTTCTCCTCTGTACGTACAACGACGATATTCATCCAAGCCGGACGGCCATTAGTGTTCAGGCGGCAACGTGCATCCTGACAGTTCGTGCCAGTATAGCCACGTACCACAGAGTAGTTCAGACGCTTGATGTCATAGAAGGTCTGTCCCTCACCCCAAAGCTCAATACGCTTCTGGAAGACAATCTCCTCAACAACTTCATCCTTATCGGAAACATTACAGGTGTAGTTCGGATCGCGGAACTCTCTCATGAACTTCTCTACGAGAGACTTACCCTGACCAGGATTCTGGTGGGCAGCAGCCTCAGCCTCGATGAAGTACATCTCCTCTACACGCATAACGGGGTATGCAGAGGCAGCACCGACGGAGTAGTCCTCCTCGTTACCTGCATTCGGGCGGAACTTAATAGCACCGTACTCAGGAATGTTCTCCTGGTCAGTAGCGTTGATGAAAATATTCTTTCCATCAAGGGCAGAGCCTGCAGGAGCAACGAACTCAAGCTTACGCCAGTCGGTATCGCTGATGCGCTCATACAACCTGCGGTCAATCACTGAATACAAAGAGGTAGAAGCACCAGTGTAACCGAAGGTGGTCTGGTTGCTGACCCAAGATGTCCAGTTGATGATACCCGTTGATACAGAATAGCTTTCAGAGGTCTGCTGACCGGCCCACATGAAGTCGGCAGCCTGATTGTAACCAGTAGAGGTATTCAGGGCAGCAGCCTGTGTAATAGGAGCAACCGATGCATTGTCGATAGCCATACGGGCATACTTCTGTGCGCTGGCATAGTCCTCGAGCCACATATAGAGACGAGCCTTCAGGCCATAGACACAAGCCAGGTCTGGCAGTGTGTTGCCGGCAGTACTCTCCAGGTTTCCGATCAGGCTCTCTGCCTTGTCCAGGTCAGCGAGGATGAATGCGGCCATATCCTGACGAGAGGCACGGGGATTGTTACGAGCCTCAGCTTCTGTGGTCTGGTCGGTCACGATGGGCACCGTGAGGTTCAGAATGTTCGTACCAGCCTCGTTGGTGCTGGAATAGATATCATTGGGAAGGAACTCGTACATACGGGCGAGGTCCAGATACAACAAGGCACGATAGGCATAGCCTGTTCCAAGCAGTCCGAGGACGGCAGGTGATGCACCATCTTCCTTGATGGCGTCGATCACATTGTTGGCAGCCTTCACAAATCCATAGTAGTAGTTCCAGTGGAACTGCTGCTTCATGTAGTCGGAACCCATGGCGAGGTTACGCTGCCAGCTGATAAAGTGGCTGTAACCCGTCTCACCGACATGGTAGATATCGCCTGTCAGCATGTCGCGGATAATCATCTCGGCAGGATAGCCGAAATAGCAGTGGCTGTCGGTTGCCCAGACATCACTGAGATAGGCCGGCATCGCCATCACCAGAGCTTCAGCAGCTGAAGAAGAACGCGAAATCTGTTCGTCGATGGCGACGGTGGTGGGTTGTACCTCCTCCATACAACCGGTATTAACCAGTGTGAGCGAGAAGAGTCCAACCGTCATTATTGATTTAATATATCTTTTCATAATCTTCATGTTTGATGTTTCTGATTTCTTATTTCTCCTTTAGAATGTAACCGTAATACCACCTGAGATAGAGCGGATCGATGAGTAGTAAGTACCTGACGATCCACCAGTAATACTCTGGCGCGGGTCAAGACCCTTACGCTTTGTCCAAGTATAGAGGTTGTCACCTACAGCATAGAGACGAATCTTCTGAACGCCAATCTTACTTACCCATTTGGTAGGCAGTGTGTAACCAACTGTGACGTTAGACAGCGTCAGATAGCTGGCATTGGTCAGGAAGCGGTCGGAAGTAGAAGCGCGGTAGCTGTCACCATACTGATAACGAGGAATGTTAGACAGCGTATTCGACTCAGACCAAGCATCCAGGTTATCAACGTGCATGCCATAACCTGCACTCATACCCATCAGAGACTGATACTCACTGTCGAACACCTGACCACCAAGCTGATACTGGAAGTCAACAGAGAAGTCGATGCCCTTGAAGGTGATGCCAGTACCGAAGCCACCATATACGTCGGGCAGCACGTCACCGCAGAGATACTGCGAAGCGTCACTGAGCGAAGTGGTAGTCTGTACCTTTTCAACAATCTTATTGCCGTCAGCATCCTTCTCAATGTTACCTTCGGCATCAACCTTATAGACGTCCTTGTAGTAAAGTGCCATACCACCCTTGCTGGCATTGTAGGTCTCGTCACCGGTACTCTGGTAGTTAGTCTCGTTATATACGCCAGCATACTTATAAGTGTAATAGGTATAACGTGACTCACCCTCGGTGAAGAAATAGTTACCGCTTGAATAACCCCAGTGACCGTTTACCTCCTGTGTCTTGCGCTCGTCGGCAAGCTTGGTAATTTCGTTGTGGTTGGTGGTGAAGTTCAAGTAAGCGTTCCAGGTGAAGTCTCTTGTACGGATAATATCACCGTGCAGGTCAACCTCGATACCGCGGTTCAGCATGTTACCCACATTGGCATAAGCAGATGTGAAACCAAGTGATACAGGATAAGGGAAGGTGGTCAGCATGTCCTTGGTGCTGTTCGAGTAGTACTCGATGCTACCAGTCAGACGTGCATTCCACAAACTGAAGTCGATACCGACATTGAACTTACCGTTCTTCTCCCAAGTAACCTCTTCGTTACCCTTGATACTGCTGGGAGTAAGTGATACGGCGTTGTTAGAGTTGACAATGCTGTAACGGTTGGTATAGAGGAAGTCACCGATACCGTCGTTACCATTCTCACCATAAGAGGCCTTCAGCTTCAACTCGTCAACCCACTCTGCCTTGAACCAAGGCTCCTTGTTGATGAGCCAGCCGCCACCTACAGACCAGAAGTTACCCCAACGGTGATCGGGATGGAATCTTGAAGAAGCCTGATGTACAAACGAAGCAGAAGCAAAGTAGCGCTCTGCATAGTTATACATCACGCGGCCCAGCCAAGACTCTGTATTGTAGTCATCCAGAGAAGAAGAACCTGTACCACCGACAACGGCACCTGCCAGTTCCTTATTCTCCTGGGTGAACATGTTTGTCATATAGTAATCCAGTTCGTAAGTACGTGAACGGAAGTACTCGTGAGCAGCCATAGCCTCGATGTCGTGCAGACCGAACAGCTTGTGCCAGTTCAGACGCTGCTGGTAGTTCAGTGTCCAGATACGGTCGTGTTCCTTGGTAACGATACCATTCGAAGAAGCATACTGTCCGAAGTAGGGGTTCGTCACAGCTGTATAGCGAATCTCACGCAGATATGCATTGTTGATAGAGGTGAACGTGAATCCGTAAGGCAGATAGATGTCGGCAGCAACAGTACCATTGAAGGTGTTACCTTCGGTCTCCTGTGTGTCGAGCTTCATATCTGACAGGGGGTTCGACTGTCCCAGATACGGACGGGTGAAAGGCAGATAGGTTGCATCACCGTAGTCATAAGCATTGATACCGACATTCTTGTTATACAGAATGTTCTTGTTGGCATCACGGATGAATACGGGATAGATAGGAGCGATGTTCTTCAGGGCGAACACGTTACCCGTGTTGCTCTCACCCTCATTGCTCAAGTAGTTGCGTACATAGTGCGAGTAAGCCATGTTACCACTCAGCTTGGCCCAACTCTTCAACTGGTAGCTGGCATTCAGACGACCGGTAAAGCGCTCGTAGTCAGAGCCATCGGTCAGACCGTCCATATTCAGGTAGTTCACCGAAGCGTAGAATGTGCTGCGCTCTGAAGCACCAGTAGCACTGACAGTATATTCCTGACGCAGGCTGTTGTGGTAGATCTCATCATCCCAGTCGTCGGGAGTGATGTAGTAGGTCTCACCCTTGTTCTCAACGAAACGACCCAGCGTCGCATTGGGGTTCAGCTTGCCATTGATACCGATCATGGTCTGTCCCTCGGGAACGGTATAGACGTTATATCCCAGTCCGAAACCACCGGTACGGTCAATCAGGTTATTGTTAGCCCACAGATATGCGTCGTTGGCATTGTAGCCCAGCTTGTTCATAGCGTAGTTACGCAGTCCCAGATACCACTGCTCATAGTAAGCAGCAGGATTGGTAATGCGCTCATAGTCAAGGCTTCCCTTTGAGTTGGAGCCCCACTTGGCATCAACGGTGATGACGGCACCGCGGCCTTTCTTGGCGCTCTTTGTCGTAATCAGGATGACACCGTTACCACCACGTGCACCGTACAGTGCCGTAGAGGCAGCATCCTTCTGGATGGTCATCGACTCAATATCGATAGGGTTGATGTCGTTCAATGAGCCTTCATAAGGTGAACCGTCAAGCACAATCAGAGGTGCATTGCTTGCAGACAGCGAGTTGACACCACGGATACGGATGGTAGGAACACTACCCGGCTGACCTGTGGCATTGTAAATCTGCACACCGGCAGCTTTACCTTTCAGGGCATCAGCAGCATTAGTCACCTGTACCTTTCCGATCTCTTCGGAGCCGACAACAGCAGCAGAACCTGTGAATGACGACTTCTTCTGCGTACCGTATGCTACCACCATGACTTCGTCAAGGGCTCTGGAGTCGCTCTTCAAGAACACGCGCATGCCGTTCTTGGCGGTTACTTTCTGTGTCTCCATACCTAAGTACGAAATCTCAAGCTGTGTCTTACCAGCCGGAAGGGTGATGGTAAACTCACCGTCCATGTTCGTCAGAAGACCAGTACTTGTTCCAATCACTTTAACGGCAGCTCCAATAATCGGCTGACCGTCATCTTGTGAGAATACAGTACCTTTAACTGTAGTTTGTGCCATAGCCATTCCAAGACTCAGGAACAGCGTGGCGAAAAACATCGTTAATCTTTTTTCCATAAATTCTCTCTCGTTTATTTAAATTAATATAATTGTGTCCAATCCGTTAAGCCTTTACATTTTTATTAATGTTCGCGTACATATTTTATATATAGAAACAGCACACAATGAGCCACAATAGGTACCACATAATTTGTGCAAAGGTAACATATCCTTTCGATATTAACAAATAAAAACAAAAAAAAGATTCATTTTTGCTTAAAAAATTAACATTTCACATAATTTTTCGACAAAAAGCATTATCTTTGCCACATAAACGACCTAATATCAATAATCAGATAATGAAACAGTCTATATGGATCATACTGATGACAACAATACTGATTGCGACAGGCTGTTCGAAAAGTGAAGACAGTATCTTTGACGTCGGCAGCGACCACTTTGTATGGGACAGCGACGTCCGCCTGCAGACAGTACAAATCAAGTGTGACGGCAAATGGGTGGCAGAGAGCAACGTCTGGTGGTGCTCCCCCGTGAGAAAAAGCGGCACGGGAGACGCAGAGCTGCCGATATGGGTCAGTCCGAACCTGACAGGAACGGAACGACAAGGCAAGATTACCGTTTGTTCCGACGGTCGCACACATATCATCAACGTGTCACAACCAAAATTTACAGGCAGTCTGGACAACTACGACTATCACCTCCCAGTGGTGTTCCATATTCTCTACAAGGATTCCACTGACGAACAGCAGTATGTCAGACAGGGACACATGGGCAAGATCCTGGAACAAGTGAACATGCGCTATAAACAAAACGGGATGAACATCGTCTTCGAACCTGCCCGCTACAACGACTATGGCGAGGAGCTGGAGGAGCCTGGCGTAGTACGCCATAAGGTCAGCTTCGACGACTATAATCCTTCCGAGTTCCTTAATAACAAGAATACCGACAACCGACAATATGCCAAATACGGGCAGAACCTGAAGAAATACATCAACGTCTATGTATTCCGTTTCAAGCAAAACAACGATGGGAGTAACACGATGGGAGTCTCCGATATGCCCGTCATGCCTACTGCCCATCCGCTCGACAGCCTGCACACTACCGACGATGCCGGCACCTACACCCACCTCTCGGTTCCCTGGGGATGCTTTATCAACAACGAGTTTATCTACGAGTGGCAGGAAGCCAACTCCTATAACCCATACGATATCGTAAACACCATAGCCCACGAATTAGGACACTATATCGGACTGCTCCACACCTTCTCCATGAACGAATGCGAGGAAGACGATGCCTGCGACGACACCCCTGTCTGCGACTACATGAACTACGTCGCTTACATGTCCGAATATATCAAGCAGCAGACAGCCCAAGGGGTCAACACGTTCAAGCTGAGCGACTTGGCACGCCGTCATGACTGTAAGACACTGGAAGACTACGTTGCCCACAACATCATGGATTATCTCTACAGCTATAACGATGAGTTCAGTGCCCAACAGAAGCGTCGTACCCGTCAGGTACTATTATATAGTCCTCTGGTTCCAGGTCCCAAGCTCGTAGCATACGATACCAGAGCATCTGCAACCCGCAGTCTCACACCCCAGCCATCGCTCACTCATCACATCCTCCCCTGCCCCAGCCTGCCAATGAACAGGCATAACATTCTGCGCAGAAAATAAGATCAATCCGTTTGGAGCCTCCATTCAAGTAGTTTGGAGCCTCCAAACTGGTCGTTTAGAGGCTCCAAACGGATCGTAAAGTAGCGCTTTTCGATTATTTGTTCTTCAGATAGTTGGCGAAAATGCGAGCAGCACTTTCTACCTTTGCGGCACAAGGTCGTGTTTTATAGTATTCTGCGGTACGAGGAGAAGCCACATAGCTGTTCTGTGCCTTCTCATATCCTTCCAATCCAAGGATTTCTGCACAAATCAAACTGCCGTTTTCTTCCTTCGATCGGGCAAGGAGATCTTGAACGACTTTGTAGCAGGCAGATTTACCCTCGCGGTCGCTGCCTTCAGTCTGGCCACAGTCCAAACCGACAAGCATCACGATACCAGAAACGGCTCCACACATCATACGCATTCTGCCTACACCACCACCGAAACCGGCAGCAATACGCTTGGCCATCGTCTCATCTAAACCATAAAGGTCGGAAAAGGCTGCCACCACACTTTGGCAGCAGCCATATCCGGCCATGAAATTA
>CAJOQT010000097.1 GCA_905236875.1 uncultured Prevotella sp.
AAATTTTATTAGAGTTTTCTCGAACGCGAGTACCTTCGAGGCAAGCCTCAAAGGTACGAATAAGTGAGCAGAAAACCAAATTTTATTTTACATTTCCTGCATTCGTGCATCAAATTCACGGGCACCGCCTTTCTCATGGAACAGTTTCTGCAACAGGCGTACGCGCATGTTGGTAATGGTTTGTGGCGAGGTGGCTGTCAGGACGGCCAGTTCGGAAGGAATGAAGCGCAGACGGATAAGCAGGCAGACGTTCTGCTCCTTGGGTGAGAGCGAGGCGGCCGCATTGAGACGGGCAAGGAAGTCGGGAGCCTGCTGGCGTACCAGTTGCTGCAGCTGTGTCCAGTCGTCGGCGGTGGCTGCCTGTCCTCGATCGGCCAGGCGATGCAGGCGGCTGACAGCAGGCGCAGAGAGCAGTTCCTCGTTGATGTGCCACGACAGGTAACGCTGGTTCAGCTCGTCAATCTCACCGTGCAGACGCGCAATGCGCCGACGGTGGTAGAGCACGGCACCGAGGACGCTGGCTAACAGCACGACGATGACGGCCAGCAGCCAGATAACGGTACGCATGGCCTTGCGTTGTTCTGTGTTCCGGTCAAACTGTACCTGGGTGTCAATGACGCTCGCCGCGTCTGTCTGTTTGTATTGCTCGTTGTAGTAGCCGTTCAGCTCCTGGCTGAACGCCAGGGCCTGCTCGGGGTTGTTGTGTGTCTTGTAGTAGTGAATGAGTGAGCGTAGGGCGCTGATGCGTACATTCGGGGTAAAGCTGTTGCTGGCGATGTACCACATGCCGACGGCCTTCTCTTCATTTCCCTCACTGGCAAGGATATTGGCCTGTAGCATATAACCCTTGTCAAGTGGCATGAGTTGCATGGCCTGTTGCAACAGTTGCTTGGCACGTTGGCGTTCGCCCTGATGGAGCAGGTAGCCGGCTTCGTTGATGAGTGCTGTTGAGCGGACTTCCCTGCCGGTGTTTTCCAATAGCGGACGGCAGCAGTCAATGTAATAGGCCGCACTGTCGGGCTGTTCCATGTCCTCGAAGGTGGTTGCCAGGTTGTTCATGGTACGTACCTGCCGTTCTGTGTCCTCTCCCTGTCGGGCTACGTTGAGGGCCAGATGGTAATAATAAAGCGTGGCTGCGTAGTTGTTGGCATTGTCGTTGATGTCACCCAGCACGCTGTAGAGCAGGAAACGGAAATCGTCGTCGGCATCATCAGCCTGCTGCTCGGCTTGTTTCAGCAGCATGATGGCTTCGTTGGTACGCTGGAGGTTGTAGAGCGCGATGCCGTGCTGCAGCTGGCAGCGTAACAAGAATGGTGCATTGCGGTGTTCTTCATAATAGGTATGACTGCGGGCAATGAGCGAGTCGTCACCCATCACAATGCCGTTGGCGTGGGCCGCCTCCGTGAACAGCAGCCCGTAGTAGGCGCTGTCGGCTTCCGTCGTCAAACTGTCGGTGCTGATACTGGCCAGCAGGATGATGGCCGAGTCGGGATGCTGGCTCATCTGTCGTTCAGCTTCCAGTAACGCGACATTGCGGGAGTGCTCGGCTGAGCAACCCGCAATGACGAGAGAGAGAAGAACAATGAGCTGTCTCATTTAGTTGAGTTTGAAAACGATGGGTAGGGCATACTTCACGTTGACGGGTTGCCCATCCTGGTATCCTGGTGTCCAGCGTGGCATCAGCTTCACCACACGCAGCGCCTCGGCATCCAGTGAGGGATAGACTTCCTGCAAGATGGTCGGGTCTTTGACGTTTCCCTCCTTATCTACAATAAACTGCACGAGGACCCTTCCCTGAATCTTGTTTTTGGCGGCATCCTGCGGATACTTGACGTTCTCCTGAAGAAACCTGATCAGCTCCGTGTTGTCGGTGCCAAACTGAGGCAGTTGCTCACAGGTGTCGAGTACGGGTTCCACGGGTTTCTTCTTCGATACAACGGTTCTTTGGGCCGTTATGGTTGTCAGCCCCAGCAATACTGCGAGTGACAACAGGATGATTCTCTTCTTGTTCATTTCTTTTTCGTTTTAGGGTTTGACTTGTTGGATGGTGCTGTCCGGACTTATTCGTTGGGTTTGTACATTTCTATATATTTGTGTGCCTCGTTGATCATCCGCTGCGTCTCGGCATCAATCTCCCGACCTTTGTCTTCAGCCATTTCGAGGAACAGCGCAAAGTAATCAATGGCTTCCTGAAGTATCCTCGGCGTTTCCGTTCCCCAATATTCAGGATATTCCGGGTTCTTGGCTTTGGCTTGTTCGTAAATGGCGACACAGCTGGCGCCAATATTATAGATGTACGCAAGCGACGTGCCGTCACACCTGTGGGCTTTCTTCCATTCCTCGTAGGCAAGAACATATTTCTCCGTCGCATAGTACGCCTGGGCATTGCTGTCGTAGATGAGTTTCATGACGGTTCTGTCTGGTTGCAGCTTTACTTCTGCGTTGTAGAGATAGCCTAAAGCTTCTTCGTAGCGTTCCAGATCAACACAGATCATTCCAAGGCGATAGAGGCATCCTGCCTTCTTCGGATTGCTGAAATTGTTGGCACCCAGCAGGTAGTTGTATGCTTGCTGCTTATTGCCTAAATAGTCGTACGCTATGCCGAGGGAATAGAGGGCGAGGTAGGTCGTGTCGCCGGCGGCCAGCAGCTTCTGATACTGCTGAATGGCTGGCTGGAACTGACGGTCGAGGTAAAGGCTGCTGGCCAGTATGCGATTGACGAGCAGGTTGGTAGAGTCGCGACGGTAGTAGTCACGGGCAAGAGTGACGGCCTCGCCTGCCTTGTCCAGGTCGCACAGCACCGTACACAGACGAGCCAGCACCTCAGCATCCATCGGGAAACGTAACAGCAGGCTCTGGCCGCTGCTGACCAGTTCCTTCTCGTTCTTCAGGTAGCTGTAGCTGAAGAACAGCTGCCGCAGGGCATCATGCGTCATGCTGGTAACCGGTATGCCGGACAGCAGGGTGACGCATTGCCGGTAGTCGCAGCGCTGGTACAGGCAGTTGGCCAGCTTCTGGCGTGTCTCGAACGTTGGGTTTTGGTGGTACGCCTGCAAATAGTAGGGTAGTGCGCCATGCGTGTCGTACAGTTCCATACAGCTGTCGCCAAGGGCAATCAGGTCGCTTCCCTCATCGCCCGAAGGTAGAACTCCCGCCATGTCTTGTATGTTCTGTGGAGGTGTAACAGGGTTTTTCTTGGATACGACAGACTTTTGGCCGATGGCGAAGCTCAGTGCTGTAACCAAAAGCAGGGATAAGAGGAAAAGTCGTTTCATTTGCATGGCTCGTTTCGTTTTTTGCTGCAAAAGTAGGCCTTTCGCTCTTTTCCTCCAAATAAATCATTACAAATTATTACACAACTGCCAAAAAAGTTGCAGTCGAAAGCTGGAGGCCTGAGGTCGAAGGGCTGACTCACGGAATCTGTCCTTTGGATCCATTCCCCGTTGATACATAATTCACACCTTTTTTGTGTTTTCCGAATGATTCGGGTACCAACATGTTTCCGAACATACCTCGCTTGGCATACACAATGACTCTGTCACCCGGTTTCCATTTCCCCTTCTTCCCCTTTTGATAGTATTCTTCTCTTGTGAGACAGATGGTATGGGCTCCTTCAAATTCCCCTCCCATTTGTACTGTGAGGTAATTGATCCTGCGGTATGCTCTTATTCTGTAGCCATATTCCACTTTTTCTACTACAGCCTGATATTTCCTGTAAGGCCCGGCGGTATGGCACTCAATCATTTCTGCAGTGTTCAGCCATGAAAAATATCCTGCAATCAGTAATAGGCCAAAAGCCATAGCCCCTGCCAATATCCCCTTTTTGATGTCTGTCCTGTAAACGGTGTCATAGCTTGCTGTGTGAGTTTCTTCTTCAGACGAGGCCCATCCGTAAACAACAGCCATTATCAGCGAAAAGACAAAAATGGCCATATATCCTATAAGTCCTATTCCGTTACAGCGAACTACGCGTATGGATGTAAAAAAAGGAAATATAAGATAGGTAAATGCAATCCAGGCGCACAACGCTATGAATAACATTATGCAGGTAGAAACAACTTTCGCCTTCAACGCTGACGGCGCAGAAGTTGCACTATGCCTTACGATTACTACTTCATCATCTTCTCCCATCATCGCTTTAAAGATAGTTGGTGTTTCGGGTGCAAATATAGTGTTTTATTCTTAAAACCACAAACATATTGGCATATATGTTTCAAAATTGCCTCCATAGAACAAGAGCAAAAGGTAATGGAAATTCTCCACCAGCCAGGTGGAGTCTTATATTTTTCATTTCTGCACCAGCTTGGTGCATAATTTCTCCAGTGAGTCGTTAGAGTTTTGCTGCTTCTGTGAGCTGACTCATTTTTGCTACAAAGATATATGTTTTTTCTATTTGGCGATTTTTCAGAAGACAAGAATCAAAAGCGGACGTCCAATCCTTTATGTCCTTGATGCTTTCGCATCGTATTTATCTTAGCCTATAGGCATCACGGTTTTAGGGTGCAACAATTATGAGTATTTATGCAATAAATCCAACGTATAGTTGTTCTACAGGGAAAATCATGTCCCAATTTTTGCCCCAAACAATGTTGCCATTCTCTATAGTGAAACGGCTGAACTTGCGAGGGTCAAGATATTTGTTGTATTGAGGATGTGGATGACGACGGATAAAATCCCCGATGTCAATAGTCTGCATAGTCTTATCACTGAATGTCAGACAGACACACAGATTCCCAACATTCTCTGCTTTTATAATATAAATTCGTTCCATACATTTCCTCCTTATATCTTTTTCTTGATGTTTGTACAACGGATCATCTGCTTTAAAACGAAGAACTTTATCCACTTCTCGATAATATTTTTGTGATACTTACGGATAAAGGCTTCCGCTGTCCGTTTGTCTTTCTCGGACAATGGGTCAACGCCTTTCTTCTCACGCGCAAATATATCTATCAGTTCACCATTCATGATGATGAGGTCGAAGATGCTTTCTTTTGCGCCGTGTATTACATGGACATGAATAGGCTCATGTTCATTGGAGTAGAAATAGAAGATAAATCCGAAGTATTCAAATATCTTTGGCATTGTTCTTTTCTTGTTTTCGTAATCTCGCCTACAAAGATAGGGAGTTTTTGGGTAATCTCCAAGCTTTTGTCGGATTATTTTGGCTTTTTCTTTGTGGTGTGCTGATTTATTCGTACCTTCGCAGGCAAGTCATGAATATTGAACCGATAGCCTATTTCCATTCGCCGCTGACGTCGAAGTTCGGTGTTCCACGACAGGCGGGAATTGTCCGTGAACTGCGCGGACAGATAGTCTTTGAACCGAAATACAGGAATCAGGAGGCACTTCGCGGCTTGGAGGACTTCGACTATTTGTGGATTATCTGGGGATTCTCGGAGAATGTGGAAGTTGAGAAGCATGCTACCGTGCGTCCGCCGTTGCTGGGTGGCAACGAGCGCAGGGGCGTGTGGGCGACACGTTCGCCATTCCGTCCGAACAATCTTGGCTTGTCGTCTGTCAGGATAGAACGTATAGAGGACGGCGTGATCCATGTTTTAGGGGCTGACCTGATGGACGGCACGCCGATTTATGATATCAAGCCTTACTTGGAGTATGTGGATAGTCACACGGGAGTGCGCAGTGGCTTTGTGGATAAACAGCAGTGGCAGGAACTCGACGTTGTCATTCCTGCCACTGTATCCTGTCGTTTATCGCCCGACGAGCTGTCTGCCCTGCGTGCTGTGCTGGCGCAAGACCCGCGTCCGCAGTATCATGATGACCCCCAGCGCGTCTATGGTATGCCCTTTGCCGGTTGCGATGTCCGCTTCCGTGTCGAGGGCACCACGCTGACGGTGGAGGAGATTATATCGAAAGCATCAGGTAGGCAATCAGCAATACAATGACGACGACAACGAAAACGACGAGTGCCACTTTCATCTTGTCAAGCGGATAGTCGCCATGTATCTCGCCCGTCCGTCCATTGATGATAAACTGATAGGTCTTCCCCTTGATGACGAACGCGCTAACCCACATCGGCAGCAGCAGGAGCTTGAACACCTGGTCACTGTAGTTCACCTTCTTGCGGTCAATGCGCTGCTTGTCGCCTCCGATGTCCTTGCGGATGTCGCTGTCGATCTGTTCCTCCATCTGGTTCTGGGCGGTGACCATGCCCTCGGTGAAATCTACGGTATAGACTTCGGTTTGGAAGCCCGCCGTATATTCGGTCGTATATTCCACGACTTCACCCACAGGCCATTTCTTATGGTCGTCGATCACTTCCTTGGGCAGGCTCTTGGAGGCAGGCACCAAGATATTCTTGAAGTCTCTCATCACGGTGCCCGACACGCGACTCCAGTCGGTGACCGTTTCTCTGACGGTCTCCCCTTTGGAATTTTTCCTGGTCACGGTGCGATTAGTGCCGCGCTCGCCTTCGTAGTTGGTGACGGTGTGTGCGCCGTAGGCCCAGTAGGGGTAGTAGATTCCCTGAAACTTCTCTTCCAGCACGTTGCCGTTCTTGTATTTGGAAGGCAGGAACCACTTGCCGTTGAGCCATTTCTGGAACAGCTCGCTGCATTGTTTCTTGTCGATGGTAAAGGGCAGCAGGTAGTTGGGTTGCCAGAAGCGCTTTACCTGCGACTTGTCCAACATGAGCGGTGTGCCGCAGTAGGGACAGATGGATGTCGATTTTGTGGCATCAATCTGAATGGTTGCGCCACATTGCGCGCACCTTACCTGTACTGCCTCTGTCGATTGGTCCATGAGGCCGTGTGCCTTGAATTCCATCTTCGTCTGCGCCCACTGGGCGTAGTCGAACTCTTGTATCTTGATGCGCTCCGTCGGCAACTCTTGGGTGGCTCCGCAGTAGATGCATTTCAGCCCCCTCGTCTTGGGGGAATACACCATGATGCCGCCACATCCAGGACATTTTATCTGTATCGCCGATTGTGTACCTTGGAGGTCATTCTGATTACCCTGATCCATGTTTGTCCTCGTTTAGCTGATTGGTGGTACTGGTGGCAGTGGCGGAGGTGTCTGCGCAAAGATGTTGGCGAGTTCCGGAACGGTGCTGGCGGCAGCCCATCCTGCCATGCCTTGTGTCCAGACGAGCGTGTCGGGCTTCAATTGTCCCTGCATCGCCATCTGCTGCAGCTGCGGCACTCCGAAAGGTCCTTGCTGCTGTCCGTTCACGGCTATATGGTAAGTGGCCTGTTGGGGCAGTGGGGGAGGTGCTGCCTGCTGCATCTGTTGTTGCTGCATCTGTTGTTGCTGCATCTGTTGTTGCTGCATCTGCTGTTGCATCTGCATCTGCTGTTGTTGCGCCATCTGTTGGGCCATCTGCTGTGCCATGGCAAATCCCATGCCCATGCCCATTGCGTTAGAGGCTGCCCCTCCACCGCTGTTGGGCGTCTCACCACCGGAATTGAGCGACTTGGCAAACTCCATTTGTGTGAAGGCGGTCATGTTTTCCACACCGACGAACGCCATGCCTGCAGCCCTGTCGATCATGTCCTGCACATCCTTTGGCAACGAGATGTTTTCCACCAGGAACTTGGTCAGTTCCAATCCATACTCCTTGAAGCTCTCCTTGAGTGCTTCGGTCAGCTCTGCCGAGAACTCCTTGTAGTTGGAGGCCATCTTCACCACGGGAATCTCATGCTCGCCCAGATAGTCGGAGAACTCTGTCACGGCGAATGTGCGCAGCATCTCCGAGATTGCTTCGGTGTCGAGAGCACCGTTGGTGCCGGCCACCTTGCGGAGGAACGTCGTCGGGTCGCTGCTGACACGGAAGTTATAGGCTCCATACGCACGCAGGTTGATGGCACGGTGGAGCTGCGGGTCGGTTACGGTGACAGGGTTGATGGTACCCCAACGCATATTGAGGAATTCCTTGGTGTTGACGAAATACACATCGACCTTGAAGGGGGAGTTGAAGCCATACTTCCAGCCTCGGATGGTGCTGAGGATGGGGATGTTGGCCGTTGTCAACTCATGGCGTCCTGGCGGGAACACATCGGCAAACTTGCCTTCATCTACCAGCACTGCCACCTGGCTCTCACGCACGGTCAGCTGCGCACCGTTCTTAATCTCTGACTGATAGCGGGGAAAGCGCCACACTATAGTGTCGCGGGTATCGTCTTTCCACTCGATAATGTCAATTAACTCTTGTCTCAGTTTGTCTAATATTCCCATAGTCTTAAGTTTTTAATGCTCAAAGAGCGGTTAATCGGTTATGTTATTGATACGTTATTCGTCACTTTCGTCGAGCCGGTTGCTCCATAGGTATTTGCGCGTCTCATGGACAATGATGCCGCTGAGGAACAGCAGTGAGAGCAGGTTGGGGATGGCCATGAGGGCGTTGGCACAGTCGGCAAACGTCCATACGAGGCTCAGGTTGGCGATGCTGCCTACGAAGACTGCGACGATATAGAGGACGCGATAGGCCTTCACCCAACGCAAGCCTCCCAGGTATTCCATCGCACGCTCGCCGTAGTAGCACCAGCCGAGGATGGTGGAGAAGGCAAACGTGAGCAGCCCGAACGTCAGGAGCGGCGTACCCAGATGGGGTATCTTGGAGAACGCCTCCTTGGTGAGCACGGCACCGTTGGAGAAGTCGATGTCGCTGTATGCCAGCACACTGCTGACGATGACCAGACCTGTGATGGCACAGATGACGACGGTGTCCCAGAATGTTCCGCTGGACGACACCAGTGCCTGCCGCACGGGGTTACGTGTCTTGGCGGCTGCTGCCACGATGGGGGCAGAACCCAAACCCGACTCGTTCGAGAAAAGTCCGCGGGCAATGCCGAAACGCGCTGCCATCATGACGGTGGAGCCGACGAATCCGCCGCCTGCCGCATCTGGTGAGAAGGCAGACTCGACAATGAGCTTGACGGCCGGCCACAGGAATTGCCAGTTGATGCCGAGAATGACCAGGCACCCCACTACATAGAAGAATGCCATAAAAGGCACCAGCATGGAACAGACGCGGGCAATACTCTTGACGCCGCCCAGTACGACGGTTGCCGTCAGCGCACAGACAATGGCACCCGTTATGTAGGGCGATATGCCGTAGGACTCTTTGGCCAATACTGCAATGGCGTTGGCCTGAACGGTGTTGCCGATGCCAAACGAGGCACAGGCGGTGAAGATGGCGAAGCCCACGGCCAGCCACTTCCATCCCAATCCCCGCTCCAGCGCATACATGGGACCTCCCAGCATGCGTCCGTCTTCCGTCTTCACGCGGTACTTGATGGCGAGCAATCCCTCGGCATACTTCGTGGCAATGCCGAACACACCCGTCAGCCAGCACCACAGCACGGCTCCAGGTCCGCCCAGTGCCACTGCCGTAGCCACACCAATGATGTTGCCCGTTCCAATGGTGGCAGCCAGGGCCGTCGCCAGAGAACCGAACTGCGAGACGTCACCATGTCCCTCAGCGTCTTTCTTGACTGAGAGGCGTATGGCGGTGAAGATACGCAGCTGCGGAAAGCGCAGGCGTACCGTCAGGTAGATGTGGGTTCCCAGAAGCAGGAGAATCATGGGCCATCCCCATAGTAGGTCACTCGCTGTGGTCAGTATGTTGTGCAGTATGTCCATATCTGTTGTCCGTTGTCCGTTGTCCGTTGTCTGTTGTCCGTTGTCTGTTGTCCGTTGTCTATTCAAACGTGATGACGACTTGCTCGAAACCCATGGCGTGGAGCATGTCGGTGACTTGAATCTTGGCATTCTCGCGAGCCCGCTGCATGTTCTGCCGCGTCATGCATTGGTCAATCATCTTCTGTCGCGCCTTGTGGTAGAGGGCTTCACGCACACTGGGTTCCCAGCGTCCTTTCGCGATGAAGGAACGGGTGCGTGCCTCGTCTATGAAGTCATCGTCGAGCAGTTTGACGGGCGGCAGCGTCACATAGAGCGTGTCTGTTGTCTGTTGTCCGTCGTCCGTTGTCCTTCGAATACTGAATGTCGAGGATTGCATGTCGATGCCCAGTCGCAGCGTACCATAATATATACGTACCAGCTGGTCGTCGTAGAAGATGCCACGTCGGATGGTATCCACCAGCTGCTCGTCGCTGACCGACAGGAACTCCCACTCGCCGATTTCGCGGATGGAGCGTATCTGTTGGGGCGTAATGTCAATCCTGTCGTCGGTCACCAGCGTGATGCTGTTGCTCGTTGCCTTATTATATAGAAGGTATGCGCAGTAGCCAAGGGCCGTCACGCCGAGCAGTGCGCCCAGTATGATGGCGATGAACGTTAACTTTGACGTTGACGTTAATTCTAACCTTGACTTTGACGTTTTCATTCTTTCATTCTTTTACCCTTACCACCATGTCCTTGCTGAAGTTGATGGTGATGTCACGTTCGTTGTAGCCCATTTGCTCTATCATGGGAATGAGGATGCGTGTGGCGTTCTGCCGTGCTGTCTCTATGATGTCCATATCGGGAATGGCATTGATGATGGCCTGCCGCCCCTGCCGTTCGTAGCTGGTGAGTTCCTCGTCGGTGAAGTCGAGGCGCAGCAGTGCCACGTATTTCTTGACGTTCCTGTGGTCAATCTTTGAACTGGTGAGCGTCACCTGCGGGTCGGGTAGGGTGATGGCGATCTTATGGCCGTTGCGCTGCACGTTCTTTGCAGAGAATCCGTTGAAGTCGATATAGGCCTTCAGCGTGGCATCCATAGGAATGGCAATCTTACGGTCGCCCAGCATGGGCAGCTCGAAGTCGTAATCCTCGCCGGTCAGCTGACCTTCTATGCGAAGCACATCGTCGTGGGTGATGATCTTATGAACCTGGTATTCTGCGGTATAGAGCCGTGAACACTGTTGTATCTGGGTCACCAGTACAGCCGTCGTATCACGTCCGTCTTGCGGAGCCTGTCCGTTGTCCGATACACCCGAACAGGCCGTCATCAGCCAGCAAAGCGTGGCAAGCAGCCAGAATACTTTTTTCATGTTTATTGACAAATATGATGCAAAGGTATTAAAAAAATGTCAATTCGCTGAAAAAAATACCGAATTTTTGTTATTTCGTTAAACTTTCCCCGGCCGATGCAGTCAAACAGATAGTTGCGTAACTGAAAAAGTAAACATTAAACAGTAAACATTAAAACAAAAAAGAAATATGAAGGTAAAAAGATTAATCATGGCTCTCGTAGCCGTAGCAGCAATCAGTACGACAACAGTGGCACAGCCGGAACGTCCGGAAGGTCCGCGACGTAACCCTGCAGAGATGGCGAAGCATCGCACAGAACGCATGGTAGAGCAATATGGCCTGGATCAGAAACAGGCAGAGAAGCTTCTGGAGCTGAACACGAAGTATGCGGACAAGTTGCGTCCCATGCGTGGACATGGGGGGCCAAGACATGAGGGACGACGTCCTGAAATGGCAGATCGCCGTATGGACAGAGGCGACCGCCGCCCTGAACTGACAGAGGAGCAGCGCCTGAAGATGGAACAGGACCGTGAGGAGCAGGCAAAGGTAATGGCCTCCTACGACGAGGAACTGAAGGGTATCATGACTCCTGAACAGTTTGCTAAGTATCAGGATGACAGGAAGAATGGAAGGAAGAGACATTAGTATTTCGTACGGCAAGCGTGCCTGACAATTGTATCATAATAGATTTTTTTAGGTTTAAGATTATTTGGTGATAACTTGGGAAGTCCTTTGCTGTGGTAGTTGGGGACTTCCTTTTTTTTTGCCATAAAATTTGGTGTTTCGCTCATTTTGCACTACCTTTGTCAACTGAAAACCAAATTATAAAGACATGAAGAGACTACTTCCCATTATCGTCATTGTACTGCTGGCAGGCGTTATCGTGTCGTGCAGCGAGAAGAAGAAACGTAATGATATCATCACAAGAAAGTACGAAAAGCCTGCGCCACAGGGTCCTATCCGTACCGACGACTACAAGGACTCCAAGCCCTTCAAGTGGTTGGATCGCGACTATATGTGTACGGTGGAACGCCTGGCCGACGACTCCCTGCCGATGGTGAAGGACGAGACGGGACAGCTGTTTGTTGACAACCGTGTGAAGGTCGTCATTAGCCGCAGCGACGGCAGTGTCTTTTTCGACCGTACGTTTACGAAGGCGACGTTCAATTCCTATATTGACGATGATTTCCGCCAGACGGGTATTCTGGAGGGTTTCGTGTTTGACAAGGTAGAAGCTGACGAGGTGCGTTTTGCCTGCAGTGTCTGCCGTCCCCAGTCGGACGAGTTTATTCCGCTGATTCTTGCCGTCAACCGCACGGGTGGCATAGCGATTACCCGCGACTCACGGTTGGATTCGGAATGAGGGTCTTGACCTCATCCATGCATTTGCATACGATGTCGGCCCCTTCGTCGAGCAGCATCTGGTCGGGCAAGGGACCTGTATTGACGGCAATGGTGAAAATCTTGGCGGCTACGGCAGCACGTACGCCAAGCGGTGCATTCTCGATGACGATGGCTTCCCAAGGCTGTACGCCGACTTTCTGAAGGCCTGCGAGGTAAGGCTCAGGGCTGGGCTTGCCGTGACGTACATCGAAGCTCGTGACCATCCTCTCCTTGTGCAGCAGCCCTGGAAACGCCTCTTCCAGCTGGTCGAGCAGCGTGCGTTGGCCGCTGCCCGTCACCACGCCAATCTTCATGCCGCAGCTCTTGATCTTCTGCATCAGTGCCTCCACTCCCTCCATCTTCCTGGCAGGCGGACAGGCGGCAAAGTAGCGTGACTTCAGGTCGTACATGCGCTGCGCCTCTTCGTCGCTGATGTCACGGTTCCACTGTTCCCGCGCCTTCATCTTGATGGTTTCCACGCCCCGCATGCCTTCGTACAGGTATGCCTCTTGCTCTCCCATGACGATGTTGCACTCCTTCATGGCCCGATGCCACGCATACGCATGGTTAGGCATGGAGTCGAACAACACGCCATCCATATCGAAAAGCACGGCTTTCGGGGTGAATGCCTCGAAGCCGTGCTTTAATTGATAATTGATAATTGACAATTGACAATTATGATTACCTTGCGTGTTGCCCTTAGTCATATCATAATTCTCCATTCCCAATTCTCAATTCTTAATTATCTTTTGCAAGTCTTGCCTTGATGGCCTTGCTGTCTTCCTCGTAGCCGGGCTTGTCGAGCAGGGCAAACATGTTCTTCTTGTATGCTTCGACACCTGGCTGGTTGAACGGGTTGACACCGAGCACGTTGCCACTGATGCCGCAACCGATCTCGAAGAAGTAGATCTGCTGGCCGATGTAGTACTCGTTGAGTTCAGGGATGCTGATGCGGATGTTGGGCACGCCGCCATCCACGTGAGCCAGACGGGTACCCAGCTCTGCCATCTTGTTCACCTCGTCAACGCGTTTGCCGGCCAGGAAGTTCAGGCCGTCAAGATTCTCCTCGTCGCTGGGGAAGAGCAGCTGGCGGTTAGGCTTCTCCACCGAGATGACGGTTTCGAAGATGGAACGCTCGCCGTCCTGAATCCACTGTCCCATGGAGTGCAGGTCGGTGGTGAAGTCGCAGCTGGCAGGGAAGATGCCCTTGTGGTCCTTGCCCTCTGACTCTCCGTAAAGCTGTTTCCACCACTCGCTGATGAAGTGCAGTTTCGGCTGGTAGTTCACCATGATCTCAATCTTCTTGCCTGCACCATAGAGACCGTTGCGCACGGCGGCATACTGGGCGGCAGGGTTCTCCTCGAACGGAACGTCCTGACCACAGGCCTTCTCCATGTCCCGGGCACCCTCAACGAGCGCCTTGATGTCGAAACCGGCACAGGCAATAGGCAGCAGGCCGACGGGAGTCAGCACCGAGAAGCGTCCGCCGACATTGTCAGGGATGACGAACGACTTGTAGCCTTCCTTGTCAGCGCAGGTACGGGCAGCACCACGCTTGGCGTCCGTAACGGCAACGATAACCTCACGGGCAACGTCCTTGCCCATCTGGGCCTCACACTGCTTCTTCAGCAGACGGAACGTGAGGGCGGTCTCGGTCGTAGTACCCGACTTCGAGATGTTGATCACGCCGAACTTCTTGTCCTTCAGGTACTCGGTCATCTCCGAGAGATAGTCCTCGCCGATGTTGTTGCCTGCGAACAGGATAACAGGATTCTTCTTGTCCTGGATGAGCCATGCAAACGAGTTGCCGAGGGCTTCGATGACGGCACGGGCACCGAGGTAGCTTCCGCCGATACCGGCCACCACGACCACCTCGCATTTCTCGCGCAGCAGGCCGGCCGTTGCCTGTACCTCGTCGAGGAACTCCGGCGTGATGCTGCTGGGCAGATGCAGCCATCCTAAGAAGTCGTTACCTGGGCAAGTGCCCTCTTCCAGAGCCTTCTGTGCCTCTTTCACCTTCGGCTCAAAAGCCTTTACTGCGCCAGCTTCCAGGAAGCAGGCCGCCTTTGTAATGTCAAGATTGATATTCTTCATTGTTTTTGTTTAATTACAGTTAGTTTCATATTTTGCCCGCAAAGATACTAACTATTTTCCACACCACCAAATTATCACCGTGGAAAAATAATCACGTTCAAGTTTCGCAAGTTCAACTTTAGGGTTGGTTGTTGGGTGTTAGAGAATAGTTCATTCCATTTCTTTTCCCCTTCTTTCCTGGGTTTACCGGCATTTTCCCTAACCCCAACCCATTACTTCTCACCCCCTGTCAACTGGAGCAAGCAGAGCTTGCGAAGCTTGAGTAATCCCATTAATAAGACCCCCCCCAGTCCCTCCCCCTCGGGGGAGGATAGGTAGGGGGTCCGTCTTGTCATTCCCCTCCCCCTTCTGGTGAGTCGGAGGGGGCTTCCCTGTAGCCGTCCTGTGCCAGCTCGAAGCGCACGTCCTTGAGCATGACGGCGGGATGAGAGTAGGAAGGCTGCTCGTAGGTGACGATGGTCGGCACGCCGTTGATGACCTTCGCACGCTGCACCGTAGTGGTCTTGCCCGTCGGAATGGCAGTCGTCTCAGGCGAGAAGATGATGCGCGAGTTCTTCACGTTGGCTGCCGTACAGCCGTCGAGCGTGTCGCTCTTGCTGCTCGAGACACCGACCTTGAAGATGCCGATGCTGTCGAGCTTGATCTTCTGGCCCATCTCGAAGAAGTGCTTCATGGCTGAACCCAGCTCGTCGAGCACCGCCTTGCAGTCGGAACGCTTCACCGATGCTTGCTGCTGGATGAAGTCAGCGAGCTCCTCGGTGGTGATGAAGTCGTTGTCATACACGGCACGAACGTAGTACTTGCCGTAGGAAGGG
>CAJOQT010000098.1 GCA_905236875.1 uncultured Prevotella sp.
CTTCTTTCCCAAGAAGCCATGCATAGCATGTGAGAGGGCTATCGACAAACAATTAGCACTCTTCTGAATTCGTCGAACTCACGTTAACTTTGTATCACATTTTAACGGACTGTGGTGAGGTAATTGGTTGTTACGTCAATGAGCACATCATTGTCATTTGATTAACAGTATGGCTTGGAAACGGAAATATCGCTGTAAGGCTTGTGGATATGAAGCCGAGGTGTATGACGGACGAGGTTTGTTCCGCCAACAGATCACTGCAATGTCCTGCCCAGACTGTAAGACAATCCAAAACATTGTCGTAGGGGGAATAATTGCAGACGTGGCTCCGTCCTACAGAAGCGAGGTGGGTCGCCTTTGCTTAAGGTGTGGTAGCGATAACATCCGAATATGGGACATGAGAACCTGTCCTAAGTGTCAGGGAGAAATGGAAGATACGGGAGAAAAGGAGTTTTGGACATGAAACAGTTAAGAGACATATTAGGCTATCTTTTAGGCTTGATGCTCTTTGTGGGACTAATGCCGACACTGATGTGGCTGTTTTCAGGAAGACCTGAGTTTTGGACTGAAATTGCGGCTAAGGAAGGTGTTGCCTGGGGTCTGATGTCGTGCGGATTAATATTAAGCATTTGGACCATCGTTTATATGAAGCTTCGGGGTAAAGGCAATCCTATGGATGCCTTTGGTCATGAGGTGGCTCCGCGTACACAACACCTCATGACAGACGGTCCCTATCGCATTAATCGCAATCCGATGCTGACGGGTACACTCATCTATCTGGCAGGATTCGCGATATGGCTATGGAGTTGGCAAGCGTGGATTGTATGGCTACTTTTCTTTGCCATCATGTTTGTTCAGGTACTGAGCGAAGAGCGTCGTTTACGCCGTGACTTTGGTGACGAGTATGATACCTATTGCCACCACACACGCAGATTTTAAACAAGATTCTCAGCACATGCATCCGCAATTGTCTGAAAAGGACAACCAGAAATGTAGCAAGGCTACAGGAAGGGTATTTAAATTATTTTCTGTTCTGACGTCACCTTTTATCCTTCCGACCTGTTATATATTTGAACTGACGGAGCAGCGAGAGCAATGCCAAATTGCTTAAGTACTGCCGGGTCGCGACGGAAGAAGACTATAGTCAACAGGGTCGAAAGAAACAGAAGTCTAACAATAAAAAAAGAAACGAAAATGGATCACTTACAAATTGAAGGATTAAAAGAAATCTTAGTACCCATCTTTTGCGGATGCATACTTCCCATTGTAGCCTATTGGCTATATGTCCGTGAAAGTACGAACAAGACAAACCAGCGTACTCAGATTGTACTGGCAGCCATCGAGAAGAATCCAGACATGGATCTCGAAGAGCTGATGAACAAGATTTCGCCTAAGAAAAAGCTGTTGAAGGAGAAACTGCTCTCAAGACTGTTGTGGGGTGGCATCATCGCTTTCCTGGGAATTGCCCTTATAGGATTCTGCGTTGTTCAAGGTTTTGTTGGCGGAATGCATACATCTGATCTTCAACAATTCAGTCTTTTCGGCGCAGTCCTTTTGGGTATCGGCATCGCCTTCCTTGTTAATTATTACGTGGGCAAGAAGATGCTGGCCAAGGAGATAGAAGCTGAGGAGAAGAAACTGACTACACAGGCATAACCCGTGACCCGCGAAGTTTTCATAGCATACGTAGAGCGTGAGCAGGAGGCACTTCGAGGCTTCCTGCTCGCCCTCTGCTGTGGTAACAAGAGTGATGCTGATGACCTGGCACAGGATGCACTGGTGAAGGCTTACCTCTCGTCGGTAGGTTATCAAGACAAGGGACGCTTCCGTTCGTGGCTCTTCAAGATTGCCTACAACACGTTCCTCAACCACAAGGCCAGTTGCCAGACGATGGAAAGCATCGAAGAAGCAAAGGTAAAAGCACTCCCCCTCGGGGGAGTTGGAGGGGGCCTTCCCTCCTCCTTCGAGCATCAAGACCTCTACTTAGCCTTGCGTACCCTGCCACCCAAAGAACGTTCTGCTATCACCCTATTCTACCTTAACGGCTATAATATCAAGGAGATAGCCGCGATTACTGACACCTCGGAAGATGCCGTCAAGAAGCAACTCTCACGAGGACGGGATAAGCTTAGAGAGCAATTGAAAATGGATAATGGATAATTGATAATAGATATGATAAAAGATAAAGTTATTGAGGACCTCTTCCTCGCACAAAAGCCCCATTTCTCGGACCGTGCAGACTTCATGGCAACGCTTACCAAGCGCCTGGATGCCGTAGAGTATATCAAACAGCACCAGGAAGCAACCATCCGCCGTTACAAGATGATGATGGTGGCGGCCTTCGTGGTGGGCATCATCAGTGGTGCCGTATCTATTACCTATCTGCTGTCCATGCCTGCCGACGTACCCCTTTTCAACTTCCCTGTTCAGACTGGTTTTCTGCTATGGTTGGCAGAGAATTCTCGCCTGATAGCAGCTACAGGTCTTTCGCTGTTAATGACGATGGGAATCATCAGCATCATCAGCAATGTTCAGGACATCCAGCGCATGCGTGCTTGCTTAAAAGCGTAGCACAAGGCTATTTCAGCAGTTCATCACATTTCCGTGCAGTTTATCCCAGATATTTGGAGATAATTGCAACTATTTCTACTTTTGTAGCGTCAAAACGACGAAGTATGATGATGAAAAGAAATATTTTGTTATGTTTCATGCTCTGTCTGGGGTGTGCTGTGGCAAATGCCCAGGAAGAGGACAGTGTGAAGATTGAGATTGACAGCACCCTATGGTATAGTCAGACTATCGACTTGCAGGAGATTGTCGTCAAGTATAACCTGCCCAATACCCGTGTGAAAGGAAATTCGCTGATTACACGTATTCAGGGTACGGCATTGGCTAACTCCGGCACAGCGTCGGAAATGCTCATCAAGGTGCCTGGCATGACAGGCAGCGAGGACAGTCCGCAGGTACTGGGCAAGGGCATGCCGCTCATCTATCTGAACGGCCGTCAGGTGCGTGACATGGATGAGCTGAAACGTCTGCGCAGTGAGGACATCCGCGACGTGGAGGTCATCAATAACCCTGGAGCACAGTATGATGCTACAGTAAGGGCTGTGGTACGCATCCGTACGAAGCGGCAGCAGGGTGAGGGCCTGGGTATCAACTTCGTGTTCACAGATGAACAGGACCTGCGCTACAATGTCAACACCCCCAATACCAAGCTCAGCCTGAACTACCGAACGGGCGGAGTCGATGTCTTTGGCGGCGTATGGTACAATCACATGAACTATCAGCAGCATAGCACGCTGGAGGAGACTGCCCATACGACAAAGCTGTTTCAGCAGACCGGTCCCTACACCATGACGTGGAAGAACGACCAGCTGGTCTATAACGCCGGCATCAACTGGCAGATTTCCGACAATCACTTTGTGGGAGCACGTGCCGACCTGACCCATTACCTGGGAGGTACCAACAAGGTCATCTACGATGAGGATGTGTTGGAGGACAACCGGCTTATAGACCATCTCTATTCCGAGCAGACCAGCAAGGAGACGAAGCCTCTGGGACTGCTCACCAATGCCTACTATAATGGTAAGGTAGGTGACCTTGGAATTGATTTCAATTTCGACTTCATGAACTCCGGCACCGATACCGACCGGGAGAACGTTGAAAACAGCCGGGTAGCTGATGACTTCATCATCAGCAATTCCGGTACCAGGAGTCATCTATATGCCACCAAGCTCGTGCTCTCATATCCTGTTTGGAAAGGAGAGATAGAAGTCGGAACGGAGCTCACCTTTGCCAAGCGGCATAACACCTACTGGATTGACAAACAGGCCATTCCCAACACCGATGCCGACATCAAGGAGAACAACCTTGCGGCCTTTGCTGAGTATTCCTGTGACTTCGGGACCTGGGGAACCGCCAGCCTGGGCATACGCTATGAGCACACCCTCTTTGACTACGATGACCGTTTAGGGACTGACTGTCTGCACCGAAGCATGGACGAGTTCTTTCCGACGGCAGCCTATTCCGCTCAGGTTGGCAACGTACAGACGAGCCTGTCGTACAGCATCAAGACCAACCGACCGAGCTTCTTCGCCATGAACGATGCCGTGACCTACATCAGCCGCTATTCCATGCAGGCAGGAAACTCGCAGCTCCTCAACGAGCGCATGCAGGACCTCACGCTGAACGTAGCATGGAAATGGCTTATGTTCACCGCCACCTATGAGCATTTAAAGAACCCCATCACCCAATGGGCCTATCTTGTGGACAACGATGCCGCCCTCGTCAAGCATATCAACCTGGACCGTCCCATCAACAGCTTCAGTGCCTTTCTCTCAGCCACTCCCCGTGTGGGTGTCTGGTCGCTCAATGCAACGGCCGGCATCGAGAAACAGGACCTGTATCTGGACGTTGAGGCTTCCCCCTATCAGGGGGACGGGAGGGGGGCTTACCGCACCTATTACAACAAGCCCGTATTTACCTTCAATGCCTTCAACACTTTCAGCCTGAAGCACGACTGGCGGTTCGACATTAACTTCATGTTCCGTTCACACGGTCACAGTATGAACTTCTACAACGACTACGACAACTGCCGCCTGGGCTTCGTGGTACAGAAGAGCTTCTTCAGCGACAAGTCGCTCACCCTGCGTGCTGCCGTGGTAGATGTTCTGCAGCGTAACCGTCTCAATGAGTATGCCGACATGGGCTACTACCAGATACAACAGAACAACCGTTTCTCTACCCACAAGCTGAACTTCTCCGTCATCTACCGTTTCAACACCACCCGCAGCAAATACAAGGGAACAGGTGCCGGACAGGAGGCACAGCAGCGAATGAAACAATAAAAGAGGGTTTTCTATCCCAGCAGTTCCTTCAGCTTGCTGACATTGCTGCGCGAAACGGGGATGGCATCGTGACTATGACGCATCACGAGCTGCATGGCACGAGAATTGGAGGAGATTTGTTCTACCTGGCCGAGGTTGACCATGAAGGCACGATGGCAACGGACTATCATGGAATAAGCCTGCAGCGTGTCTTCCATCTGTTTCATCGTGGCACGAAGCATCGTAGTATGCACCTCATCATCTTGCAGTTGGCACACTTTGACATAGTTGCCAACTGCTTCTATATATAATAGGTCCGAAATATCGAGCGTCACATGCTCATTGGTATTGCCCTCAAGTGTTACCTGTGAGCACAAAGGGGACGGTTCTTCTGTGTCATGGGATGACACAGAAGAACCGTCCCCCCAAGGCCCTGAAGTCTGCAATTTCTTCAGCTGCTCGTTCATCTGTCTGGTTTCCTCCAGTTCAGCAGCCAGATAGCGGCTGCGGAACTTGAACCGCCAATACAGTCCGATGGCGAAAGAGAGGAAGGCGATAATCACCAACGTCTCCAGATAATTGCTCAATGACAGTTTGTTGCCCTCTACCAAATCACTCATTGCAAAGTGACGATAGAGGCAGATGAGCAATGACACCAACGGCGTGTTGATACATTGGAATCGAAGATTGCGACTGATGATATAGCTGACGCCACGGTCGTAGGAGCGTGGCATGCGGATGACGTATCGCAGAATGACTTCCGTCAGGAGGCAACTGAAC
>CAJOQT010000099.1 GCA_905236875.1 uncultured Prevotella sp.
CTAAAGAAGTTTTAGACACCTATAGAACTTATATAACTATTTCTATAACATTAATTCCTTCAGCAGTTCATCACGCAGCTTGATGATTCGTGGCAAGGGATTAAAGCCATCATACATCAGTATGTCAGTCACCTGTCCCCACTGGCATAGCCTTTGCCCATTTGCATTCCAGCGTTACTCGTGCGCCTTTCAGCAATGCTTCTTTTATTGTTTTCACCTCCATATTCTTATAACGTATTGTCTCTTATTCTATTGTCTGGCTAAAACCGATCAGCAGAACCGTCCCCGTGGTTCTCATTCTTGTCCTTATAGTACACCTCTACACCCTATTCCTTCCCTTCTATCTGAAAGATCAGGAACTCAGCCATACTGTTTCCTATTTCTCTACGTTTTGCCATATATTACTGATTCCATATATCATGTTTATGTAACGATGACTCCATAAATCTTTGGACAAAGGTACAAAAGTTTTTTGTAAAAACGTCATAAAGAATGCTCTTATACAAGGTTTTATACAAAAATTATATAAAAAACACATTAACATGAACGTAAATACCAAGATAATTTGTTATCTTTGCAATGTCTTGTGCGTATGCTGAAAGCCCTTAGGGTAATCACATGGCGGCGGGACACATACATATTAAAGGCGTTTTCTGAACGCTTTGGGTTTGACATCTTGAGAATCTCGCAAGTTCGAACTGAACGTCAAAAACCAAGGCAACGGGAACGCTCCTGAGGTGTAATTATTGTACCCATTGTACGATGGAGTATGGTATATACATCGGCGTGGGGCTTTCAGCGTTGCTCGGTTTGACGGACAGGGCAATGCGAGAGCCTTCAAGATGTGGACCGGGCACAGAACTGGCTCCACGTTTTTATATGTATGATAGGCAAAAATATAACAATCCAAGTTAAGGAGCCACTTGGAGCAAACAGTAAAAGTAATATGAAAGTTTACAAAGAGTGGCTTCAAAACAATGGTTACAGATTCCAAGAAGAAGAATTTGGCTTGACCTTCAAGTATCAGGGTGCCAATTTCATCATTTTCAATCCTGGGAATGACAACTTGTTCTTCCAGTTAGTAATGCCTGGTATTTACGATGTACAGCCTGGCGAGAAGGTGAAAGTACTTGAAATTGCAAATTCAATTACTCGTGAAGTTAAATGTTTAAAGTGTGTTGTTCAAGATGGTGGTTCTGTATGGCTAATGACGGAAATCTTCATCGATTCCACGCCCGAACTTGATGACTTTATGGAGCGCCTTTTGGGTATTCTCCACGAGGGAAGATTTAGATTCTATAGTAAAATGCAATAATTGGGGATATGAATTTCTTAGATAAAGGCCAATGTGTAAAGGGTTATGTCGTTGAGTCCATTATATCTAGTAATGGATTTTATGAGACGTATAAAGTTGTAGATGAAAACAACACTCCGTATTTTCTGAAAATATATGATATAATAAATACTCCGAAGGAATTGCTTTATAAAAACAAATCCGTTTTGGAGTTTCTCAACTGTATGGATCTTTCACATCGGAATATCATAGAATTCATAGACAATGGTGAGATTTCGGCAGTGGGCAAGAATTACCATTATATGATTACCAAATTTTATCATGGTGAATTGCTTGAAGAATATATCAATCATAATGGGGCATTGCCAACTGCCGAATCTCTTAAAATCATGAAAGGCATATTGGATGGAGTATCGTATATGCATAACAACGGTATTATTCATAATAAAATAAATCCATCAAATATTATAGTAGATAATAGCTTTTTCCCAATAGTGATTGACTTAGGAAAAAGCTGTAGGGAAGAATACGAAAACTTTGCATGGACTGTAAAGGACAGCGATATATTCTACATGGCTAATGAGGCAATTAATGGAAACCATTCCAAATTGTCAGATACTTTTTCATTGGTAGCTCTGTTATATAAGATGATAATTGGCAAAGCGCCATGGCAAGTAAATAATGCTGCGGACAAACTACCTATATCAGAAATCAGAAATACTCCACTTGATTTTTCTGGGGTCGAAATAGACACAAATATAAAAAGAATTTTTGAGAAAGGTCTTTCGTCTGATTGCTCAAGGCGTTATCAAAGTGTGAAAGAAATAAGTCAAGAACTAAAACAACTGGATGAAATAGACACGTTAGTATCAACAAAAAAACATCGTGTAGAAACATTAGAAACGAAAGAACAAAAGGAAGTAAAAACGCCCCCCGTTGAAGCAATCAAACCTAAAGGTAATGGCTTTGCCGATATTGCAGGAATGACTTCTCTAAAAGAAACTCTGAAAAAGAAAGTCTTGTTCTGGTTAAAAAACAAAGAGCAGGCTCACAAATACAAAATCTCATTGCCTAATGGCATGCTTCTTTATGGACCTCCTGGTTGTGGAAAGACGTTTTTCGCAGAGAAGTTTGCAGAAGAAGCAGGATTCAATTTCATGATGGTAAAGGCAAGCGATATTGCAAGTACATATGTACATGGAACACAAGAAAAGATTGCTGCGCTATTTGCTTCTGCACAGAAAATGCAGCCATCAATTCTTTGTTTTGATGAATTTGACGCTGTAGTACCAGAAAGAACTGATATGATGCAACAAACTTCTGGAGAAGTAAACGAATTCCTATCTCAAATGAATAATTGTGGGCAACGAGGCATCTTTGTGATTGCAACATCAAACAGACCAGACAAGATAGACCCAGCCATACTAAGGACTGGGAGAATTGACAAATTGGTTTATATTCCTATGCCTGATGAAGAAGCCAGACTTGAGATGTTCAAATTACATTTAAAAGACCGTCCGACATTAGAAATCGACCTGCAAAAATTTGCCAAGGAAACTGAAGGTTATATAGCTAGCGATATAGCTTATATTGTAAATGATGCTGCCATGAATGCAGGAATACAAAATATTCCTATTAATGAGAGTTTGATAGAAGCCTCATTAAAACAAACGCCACCATCAGTTCGACCAGATGTGGTAAAACAATATGAACGCGTACGAGATGTATTGCAAGGAACTGGTATTAATAGAAGGATACCCAAAATCGGATTTACTTCAGAACAATACACACGGCAAGTTTAAACTACAATACTTTTAATTTTGCAATTCTAAACACCAGCCAAGGAACAATCCCCGCCCACTTCTCATGTGGATAATCCGCAGAATCACCGATGTCATGTCTAACAGCGTCCTTACTGCGATAAAAAACATTATCGGCGCCACCGGTGATGTAGATGGCATCGATGAAGCCGTATTCTCGGAGAGCATCGGCAAAGTCCCAAAGGGTTTCCTTATGGCAGGTGGAGTTGAAACAGAGTTTGTCATCATTTCTTCTTTGTAATCATTTTCAGTCCGTTCTCAATTTCCTGTTCAGTAGGCAGTTTATCCTGCAACTCTTCTGGGAGAGATTGCTGTGAAAGTTCATATTTGGAGATTCCAATGGGAACATTCACACGCGAGAGGGCATATCGAGCCAATACGCTGTTTTTCTCCTTACAAATCAGCAAGCCTATAGAGGGATTGTCTTGAGAAGTGTTCATCAGGTCATCCACCATAGCTGTATAACCTGCCAACTGACCAATATCAGGGAAATCGAACTCCGTAATCTTGACTTCTATGACGCAATACCTATGTAACGGAATGATGTAAAAAAGCAGGTCTATATACTTGTCCTTTCCTCCTACTGACAAACGGTATTCGCGGCCTACGAATGAAAAGCCCTTTCCAAGTTCCAATAGGAACTGCGTCAGTTTGCTCATCAGCTCATCTTTGAGTTCTTTCTCTGTGTATTCTTCGTTCAGCTGGGCAAATTCGAAACGATAGGGGTCTTTGAAGTACTCCTGCGCCAAGTCACCTTCGGCTTTTGGCATAGTCATAGCAAAGTTGGTCTGCGCAACTCCTTGCCGCTCATACAGGTCGGTAGAGAGGAAGTTCATCAACGTACCACGCCCCCAGTTGTTCTCTAATGTCTTGCGAACAAAGAACAAGGCTTTCTGGCAGTCGCCTTTCACCTTATCGATGATATAACGGTGATGCCCCCATGGGATTCTGAATAGGATTTCTAAATCATCCACAAGTTGTGGACGAGTCGGTGTTTCTAAATCGTCCACAAGTTGTTGACGATTTGCCAGAAGTGGTGAATACAAGCAATAAAAGTACTTGGTGTATTTGAGACTTGTAGGTGACAAACCACTCTTCTTGTTGAGTGCCAAAGATAAATCGCGGTTCAGGTTCTCGTAGAAATGGGAACCGTACTTGTTGTCAAGTTTCCGTTCTTCGATGTCCTTTCCTACAGACCAATAGAAGCGAAGCATTTCGCTGTTCACCTTGACTGCAGCCTTTATTTGGCTCTGGCGATAACGCTGGCTCAGCTCTGAAATCCAATCGTAATACTCCTTGCCGAAGTCATTTGTTGATTCCAGGTTCTTTTTTGCTGTGTCTATTTCTCTATCCATTTTTTCATTTTTTTCTTATTGCTTTCTAAACACTAACCAAGGAATAATTCCTTCCCATTTCTCATGTGGATATTCGTCTGGCTTTCCTATGTCATGTTTAAATCTATCTTTATCGCGATAGAATACGTAATCAGCACCGCCAGTGATGTAGATGGCATCGATGAATCCGTATTCGCGGAGGGCATCGGCAAAGTCCCAGAGGGTTTCCTTGTGGCGGGTGGCGATGAAGTAAAGTTGATCGTAGATGCGGCCAATGGCGCGACGCTCCACCTTGCCATGCAGGAAGAAACGGCTAGGGATGGCACCATCGCTGACAAGGATGAACTGGCGGATCTTGCGGCTCTTACCATTCGTTAGTACAAGGTCAGAATAGTTGCCATCGGCACGGACATAGACTATTTCGTCCGTGGCGATTCGCACCAATTCGGTGCTGGTAGATATTCTGAGCCAATCCATGCACTAACTGGTTTACGGCAAGGCTGCGATTAAGCGAGTGCAATGATGCTAGCATCAATTGCCAAGCGTGAGCAGTCTCGCGCTGTTTACAGCGCAAATATACGCATTTTTACGGAAAGTATCGAAGAATATACATCTTTTTTAACTTTGTTTACTGACAAAGGACCAAAGCAGCAATGGTTTTTGCTCTCTATTGACAAGTGACCATAGATAATTCATCCCTCTGGAGATACCACAGGGATAGATCCCTGTCACAATAATAATGCAAAGCGGCATTTTTCTACATAAAAAATGATTATAATTTGTTCAGATTGTTTTTTTTCACTATCTTTGCAACGATCTTCGAGAAGGAAACAGAAGTAACAATTACTAAAACAGCTTATTAACTGAATACTATGATGAAAAAGATTTATAAGGCTCATATCCTCTATACGAGGGAGCAAAGCCGTTTCGAGGTGATAGAGGACGGCTATGTTGCCGTCGATGCCGACGGGCATGTGACAGGTGTTGCGAATGATTTGTCGTCGTTAGACTGTAAGGATGCAGAGGTCATTGACTTCGGCGACCGTCTGCTGATTCCGGCCATGAACGACATGCATGTGCATGCCCCGCAATATCGCAACCAGGGTATCGCCATGGACCTGGAACTGCTGCCGTGGCTCCAGAACTACACCTTCCCCGAGGAAATGAAATATGCCGACTTGGGCTATGCCGAACGGATGTACCGCCGCTTTGTACACAATCTGTGGCGCTTCGGCACCATGCGAAGCTGCGTGTTTGCCACCATCCATACTGAAAGTACCCGTCTGCTGATGCGTCTCTTCCAGGAAGCGGGCATGGGAGCACTGGTGGGTAAGGTGGCCATGAACCGCAACTGCCCCGACGGGCTCTCGGAGAAGGTTGAGGATATGGTGCAGGGCTATGAAAAACTGATAAATGATAAGTTTGAAGTGGAAAGTGAAGGACTGGTACGGCCGATTATCACGCCCCGCTTCATTCCGTCGTGTACGCCGGAGATGCTCCGTGCCTGCGGTGAACTGGCAGCCAAATACCAGCTGCCCGTGCAGTCGCACCTTTCGGAGAACAAGGATGAGATTGCCTGGGTGCAGGAGCTGGAGCCGGAGAGCACCGGCTACGGCGATGCCTACGACCGCTACGGTCTGTTTGGCGAAACAAGAACAACAGCGACCAGGCTACCGGTCGTGATGGCTCACTGCGTATGGAGCGAAGGCGAGGAGCTGGAACTGATGAAACGCCGTGGTGTGATGGTGGCCCACTGTCCGACATCAAACATCAACCTTGCCTCGGGCATTGCACCTATACACCGCTTCCTCGAGGAAGGTGTGCCTGTAGGACTGGGTAGTGACGTGAGCGGCGGTCACGACTTCAGCATCTTCCGCATGATGGTCTATGCCGTTCAGATGAGCAAGCTACGCTATCAGCGTGACAAGTCGGATGCCTTCCTCTCGCTGTCTGAGGCATTCTGGATGGCAACGAAGTCGGCAAGCAGTTTCTTCGGCCGCGTGGGAAGCTTCGAACCCGGCTATGAGTTCGACGCGCTGGTCATAGACGACAGCGACCTGAATCACGACAATTATTCACTACTCCACCGTCTGGAGCGATACATCTATCTGGGTGACGACCGCCAGATTGTTCACCGCTTCTGCCGTGGAAAGGAAATACCAGAACCCTCCTGATCTTCCCAGCCCCTCCTGACCTCCGGAGGGGTATTACGTTTTTTTCATTGAGCCGTTTCGTCGTCGAAGAGATCGTCGGCTTCTTTCTGCTCATCCTCATCGAACCAGTTTGACAGACGCTCGTGCGCACGCTGCTGGATCTCCGGGTCGACATTGACCCAGACTTTCCGCAGAACGAAAGTCAGAACGGCCATATCATCGGCCAGTCCGACAATAGGATAGGCATCGGGCATCACGTCAAACGGACTGATGAGATAGCCCAAGGCACCGATAATCAGTACTTTTTCTCTCTTGCTGACGCGGTCGCTCTGCAGGGTATAATAGAGAATGAGCGACGCATATACGAATTTCGAACCTGCGCGTTTGGCAATACTGGCTATTTTCTCCAGGAAATCCGGAGTAGAGAAATAGCTGGCGTGACTCATGAAATCAGGTAGTTCCATAGCTCTTGTTTTTTAAAAAGTATATCTGTTATTTTAGTCTTACAATACGGATACCCGTAAATGACGTGCGAGTCCGCACATATTCACGGAACAAGGTCGGGTCTTCTTCCACCTTCTTATGTCGCATGGAGGCGTTCAGAAGATGCAGTCCATCCGGTTTCCAGACGGCGAAGCCCAAGTGCGAGATGTCAAGCCCCCGCATGTTGGTCGTCATGGCAATCACATCTCCGTCCTTAATAGCAGAACGCAGGGTACGCGAATTGGTCTTTATCACCTCTGACTTGGGTATCATGCTGAACTTCAGTCCGGTGAGCTCACGTTCCTGCTCACGTATGATGCTAATGAGTGACGGCTGGGCCTTCAGCGCCTTATAAGCATCAGGATGCTGGCTCATATAGTCGATGTTGAGCGTCTGTACAGCAGTAAAAGGCGGATTGGGTTCCTGAATCTCAGTGACAAAGCCCATGCGCTGGTTGTCGCGTATCCAGTCGCTGAAATAGTGAAGGCGGCTGGGATAGCCCTTGATGACGCCTCCCCGATAGCGCAAGGCCTGCAAATAATACAGGAAGTCGGCAAACGATGTCTTATGATGACGTGCACAGAGGGTCAGTGCGAGGACGTTTTCCACGAGCGTGGTACAGTCGAGCTCGCGGGTATTGACGACCAGCCGTTCGTCGTCGAACATCTCAAGCGTATGGGCGACATAGGGCTGATTGATGAACTTGCGAGCAAAGAAGAGTGTGGAAGTATTGCCGCTATTCTTTGCATCACGCAGCATACGACAGACAAAGAGGCTGTCCTCACGGGTGTAAGATGACCCCTCTCCAGCTCCCCCGAGGGGAAGAGAGGACAGACTATTGGCGGACAGCATCATGATGAGGATAACGAGATATTTCTTCATTGCCTTTTCTTGTATTTTTTCTTTAACATAAAGTTGTAACCGACATATACATTGAGGTTTCCGAAAGCATTGTTTGCAGAGAACCGTGACTTCCGATAGGTATAGCCGTGAAAGACTGCACTGGCTCCGGCATACCAACGTACATTGTTATAGACGAGTCCCAAGCGGGCGATACCGTCGAAGCTGAAGTTGTTGATACGGAAGCCGCTCTTGTCCTCCACATTTCCTACGGTATGTTTGTATCCCAAACCGAGTGATGCACTGGCGCAAAACAGGAAATTGCGTGCGAACACCCAGTTGTAGGCATAGCCCCCCGTGATGGCATAATCGTAATATTTTACACTGTTGAACATCAGACCACTGTCTAATTCCGCAGCAGGGATCTTGCTATACCGCTCGATCAACTCCTGCAGTTTCTCATGGTCAAACTCCAGACTATTGCGTGTGTAGCCAAATCCTGCCATCCAGGAGCCACACGACACTTTCTGACACGTGCTCTGTGAGAAGGCCGCCGGATAGGAAAAGCGCTGATGGTTAAAAATGTAATACAGGTTAAAGCCCGTTATACCTACACTCAGTCCGCTGAACTCCAGACCCTCAAGGGCCTCTTCATCCTCTTCGTCCAGAAGATGGACATCACGTATCTTGTAATCACTTCCGGTACGCCGATAGAAAAGATCGACACCTATCTGTGACGCATAAAAGCTCAGGTCTATCTCCTGTTTGGGTGTCTTCCCGCCCAAAGACAAGTTCTTAAGGTCAAAAGTATAACCCGCAAACACCCAACGCCATCCAAAATAAGGCCCTACTTTGACTGTAGGCGATGGTGCAAGGGTCAGCGACTGTCCGTCGCTACTCTTCAACTGATAGATGTCGTAGGTATGGGTCATCTGAATCATGGCCGACAGCTCATAGTGCTGTGGTTCGATATAGGTAGTGTCTATATTGCTGAAGCCCCGGATGGTGCGACGCAGCCATCCTATGGAGTCTGATGGTGTATTTGCCATCATGACTACCGTTTCAGTCAGCAAGACGATAACCGCAACTATTCTTTTCATGATTCAGAATTTACCTAAGATACGGTCGAGCGCCCAATTGACAGGCGTTGCCGAAATACTTGTACACTCACAGACACCCAATCCCTGCAGATGTTCTACCACGCTCGTTATGAGCGGCAGCTGAACGTATGGAGGATTGGGAACGGTGATGGACTGTGTTCCGTCACTGGTATGTAACACGATGGGAGCATAGTCGAATACCGAGAAGCTCAACAGGCCACGGTCGCCGATAATCTCGATACGGTCCTCGCGTGCCGACTCGTGTGCGACGAAACACCAGGAGCCGCTGCCCGGCAATCCGTTTTCGAAACGGAAACAGGCGCTCACGGTGTCTTCCGCCTCATACAGCCCGCCGCGGTTATCCTTGAAACCACGAGCCTCGACAATGACGCCGAACATCTGTTGAAGCAGGTCAAGCTGATGAGGTGCGAGGTCATAGAAGTAGCCGCCTCCTGCAATATCCGGCTGCAGACGCCAGGGGAGCTTGTCCTTTTGCGAATAGTCCAGTTCGCGTGGAGGCACGGCAAAGCGGACCTGCACATTGACCGGCTTGCCGATAAGACCGCTCTCGATGATATTCTTCACCTTGATGAAATAAGGCAGGCAACGGCGATAATAGGCAACGAAGCAGGGTATGCCCGTCTGTTCTGATATACGGTTCACGCGAGCACAGTCATCATACGAGGCAGCCAGCGGCTTTTCGACATAGACAGGCTTTCCTGCCTTCATGGCCATCATCGCAAATGTGGCGTGGCTCGAAGGCGGTGTGGCAATATAGACGGCATTCACGTCGGGGTCGTCTATGAGTTTCTGAGGGTCCGTATAATACTTCGGGATACCGTGACGCGTAGCATAGCTACGGGCTTTCTGCTCGTCTCTGCTCATCACAGCCTCGATGTGCGAACCCTTGATTTCGTTAAAGGCAGGACCGCTTTTCCGCTCGGTCACATCACCACATCCGATGAATCCCCACTTGATTATTTTCATAATAAGTATTAATTTGGGCGCAAAGATACGAAAAAATGAATACCTTTGCAACACAAAACCAAAAAAAGATGCAGAAAAAAATAGATGAATCACTTTTGAAAGACCGAAGCCCCCGTGCTTCCCTCTCGGCAGGATTCCGTCTTTACACGGAACATTTCCGCCGTATATTCAAATCGACATGGCTTACAGCCCTCATTGCTGCAGTGGTTTCCGGAGTTGCATCCACTGCGCTTTACATCTATTGGCCCGGACTCGTCGCCCGTGTCTATAGCGACCTGCCCCATGCCTGGATGTATGCACGTGAATACATGCTATTGCTTGGTATCATCGGCATACTGGTCTTGCTCGCCATCGTGGCCATAACAGCCTTCTTCGGTTCGGGTGCCGCCAGCATCCTGCGCCTGCAGAAAGAGGAGAAAGTCAGCCAGTGGCGCATGATCGGACGCAGCTGGAAGGCCTTATGCTGCAATGCCGTCCTCTGCCTGATAGCCTACGGAGCTATTGCCGCCTTTGTCTTCTGGAAGAGGGACATGTTGCTGAACCCTCTGCAGAACATCGTATCGGTCACAGCAACGGTCGTCCTGCTGACAGTGGTCGGCATCTTCCTGCTGCCCACCATCTATATTACGGTGAAATACCTCATGGACCGCACCACGAGTTTCTGGCCTTTGTTGGCACGCAGCTATGGGCTGTCCATGCGTTACTGGATGCGACAGTTTATCGTATTGCTGGTCTGCCTGATTGTGCTTGGGCTGTTCCACCTGATATGCAGCACGCCAGAATTCATCCTATCCGAAGCCAACTGGCAGGCACGTATCGGAGTTGTCGGAGGTGACCCGTTGGGAATGCCATCCTACATCACGGTGCTGACATTCGTCACCTGTAGTGTCATTACCTTCCTGCAACTGTATATCTGGCTACCTATGCTTTTTGCATTCTACTATCTTTATGGTGCCATTGACAGCCGTGAGGCATCGAGAAAAATGAAATTCAACGCTCAACCCCCAGAATTACCCTTATGAAACACGTACTATTTATAGACCGAGACGGAACGATTATCAGAGAACCGGAAGACGAACAGATCGATGCTTTCGAGAAGTTGCAGTTCGTCCCTGGAGCCATCAGTGCGCTCAGTTTCCTGCGACAGCATACCGACTATGAGTTTGTCATGGTCAGCAATCAGGACGGTTTAGGCACGGACAGCTTCCCAGAAGACACGTTCTGGCCGGTTCAGAACTTCATTATACAGACTTTAGAGGGTGAAGGAGTCACCTTCGACGACATACTCATCGACCCTCATTTCCCAAAGGACAATGCTCCGACACGTAAGCCTGCAACCGGGCTGGTACGCAAATACATCGACGATCCCGAATACGACATGTCAACAAGCTACGTGATCGGCGACCGCGAGACAGACCGTCAGTTTGCTGCCAACATCGGATGCAAGTTCCAGCAGGTGGGAGAATGGAAAACCGTTTGCGAACAGATCTTTGCCGGCGAACGCACAGCTGAGGTCCGCCGTACGACAAAGGAGACAGACATTCTGGTACGTGTAAACCTTGACGGTACAGGAAAGTGTGACATCCAGACGGGCATCGGATTCTTCGACCACATGCTCGAGCAGATTGGACGTCACGGAATGATTGACCTGACCATTCATACACATGGCGACCTGCACGTCGATGAACATCACACCATAGAGGACACGGCACTGGCACTCGGTGAGTGTATCGACCGTGCACTGGGCAGCAAGCGGGGCATTGAACGCTATGGCTATTCGCTGCCTATGGATGACTGTCTCTGTCTCGTAGCCCTCGACTTCGGAGGCCGCCCCTGGCTGGTGTGGGATGCCACGTTCAGCCGTGAGCGCATCGGTGACATGCCGACAGAGATGTTCCTGCATTTCTTCAAGTCGCTCAGCGATGCAGCACGCATGAATCTCCATATCCGTGCCGAAGGTCAGAACGAGCATCATAAGATTGAGGGTATCTTCAAGGCGCTTGCCCGTTCGCTGAAAATGGCCGTCAGACGTGACATCTTCCATTACGAACTGCCATCCACCAAGGGAATGCTATAGGCATAAATAATTAAATTAGCTGAATTTTTTTTGTACTTTACATGCTTATTAGTACCTTTGCACACATTATTTAATATATAGAAAGTACATGGCAAAGAAAAAGAAACAACAACAGAGTGCCTCGTTCATGGAAGCACTCGGTGCAAAAAATATATTTCAGAATGAGAAACTGAACTTCATTCTCGGCCTCATCCTCTTTGGTGTGGCCATCTATTTCATTCTGTCCTTCGTGTCGTTCTTCTCGTCAGGAGCAGCCGACCAGACACTTATCGAGTCACCAAGGGAAGGAGAAATAAACAACCAGAACGGGGAGTTCCAGAACAGTTGCGGTTCGCTGGGAGCATACACGGCCTATTTCTTCATCAAGCAATGCTTCGGTCTTCCGTCGTTTCTCATTCCAATCTTCCTGATTCTGCTGTCGCTGCGTCTGATGAAGGCATACACCAGCGTGAACCTGCTGAAATGGTTCATGGTACTGATGATCATCATGATATGGCTCTCCGTGACGTTTGCCAAGTTCCTCTCGCCGTTCTTTGCTGACAGCAGCTACTGTCCTGGCGGTGACCACGGACTGTATATCTGCCAGCAGATTGAAGGATTCATGGGGGCACCAGGTCTGACAGCGATTCTCGCGCTGACCGCTATTGCCTTCCTTACCTACATCAGCGCAGAGACCATCTACTTTACACGTAAGCTACTTAACCCCAGCAAGTTCTTCAACCGTGTTAAATTCACGATTCAAGACCCGACGAAGACAGAAAACGACCCAATGAACGGCATCGTAGAAGACCCGGAAGTCTTTGACGATCCCTATACGGAGACGGTGGAATGGAAGACCAAAGGCGACAAACAGGATGCCGATGCCCGACTCGCCCAGCCTGTCAAGACAACCAAGCAGACCAATGAACACCCAGCGTCTGACGTTGACATGAAGGTGGAGATAGCCGAGAAGGAGGAGAAAGCCAACAGCAGCAATGTACGCGGCAACCTTGACACGCCATACGATCCGAAGCTGGAACTGGAGCACTATCACTACCCCACCCTCGACCTGTTGAAGAAATATGAAGACGATGGCAAGCCATATATTGACATGGCCGAGCAGAACGCCAACAAGAACCGTATTGTCGAGGTGCTGCGTAATTTCGGTATTGAGATTGATGCCATCAAGGCAACTGTCGGACCGACCATCACTCTTTATGAGATTACACCTGCCCAGGGAGTACGTATCTCCAAGATCCGTAACCTCGAGGACGACATCGCCCTGAGTCTGAAGGCAATGGGCATACGAATCATCGCGCCCATCCCCGGCAAGGGAACAATCGGTATTGAGGTCCCCAATGCCAAGGCAAGCGTGGTATCCATGGAGAGCGTACTCAACTCACGCAAGTTCCAGGAGACCAATATGGACCTGCCCTGCGCAATGGGTAAGACCATTACCAACGAGGTATTCATGTTCGACCTTGCCAAGATGCCACACCTGCTTGTGGCTGGTGCAACAGGACAGGGTAAGTCCGTCGGTCTGAACGCCATCATCACCTCGCTGCTCTACAAGAAGCATCCAGCCGAGATGAAAATCGTGCTGGTCGATCCGAAGATGGTGGAGTTCAGCATCTACTCAAAGATTGACAAGCACTTCCTGGCAAAGATTCCTGACGATTCGGCTTCGCCTATCATTACCGATACGACAAAGGTTGTCCGGACGCTCAACTCACTTTGTGTCGAGATGGATGCCCGTTACGAACTGCTGATGGCTGCCGGTGAGCGCAACATCAAGGATTACAACCGTAAGTTCATTGAGAGGAAGCTCAACCCAGAGAAAGGACATAAGTTCATGCCATACATTGTGGTGATTATCGACGAGTACGGTGACCTCATCATGACAGCAGGCAGGGAGATAGAACTGCCCATTGCCCGCATCGCACAGAAAGCCCGTGCCGTGGGTATTCACATGATTATCGCCACGCAACGTCCGACGACAAACATCATTACGGGTACCATCAAGGCCAACTTCCCTGCACGTATCGCCTTCAAGGTGGCACAGGGTATCGACTCAAAGACCATCCTGGACCGCATGGGAGCCAACCAGCTCATTGGACGCGGCGACATGCTCTTCCTTCAGGGAAACGAACCTATCCGTGTACAATGCGCCTTCGTCGATACGCCCGAAGTGGATCGCATCAACAACTTCATTGCCGAACAGCAGGGTTATGCGGACGTCTTCGAGCTTCCAGAGCCGGTCATCGAGAGTGACGGAGACATGGGCGGCGGTGCCAACGACGTCGATATGAACCACCTCGACCCGCTGTTCGAAGAGGCGGCACACCTCATTGTCAGCTCACAGAGCGGCTCCACCAGTCTTATCCAGCGTAAGTTCGCCATCGGCTACAACCGTGCCGGACGACTCATGGATCAACTGGAGAAAGCCGGTATCGTCGGTTCTGCTATGGGTAGCAAGCCGCGTGAGGTTCTCATACAGGACGAGACAAGCCTGGACAATCTGATCAGCCAACTAAGATAATAAGATAATTTCAGAATAACAGTTAAAGACTAAATGAATATATGAAACAACGAGTATTATATACCTTGGGCATTTTGTTCCTTCTTGCTTTGATGCCCCTAAACGTCTCTGCGCAGATGACAGCCAGAAAAGTGCTTGACAAAGCTGCCAAGACCGTCAGCAACCCGCAGGGTATCACCGCCAAGTTCACCATCTCCAGTGCCGGCATAGACAACATGAGTGGTACTCTGGCTGTCAAGGGAAAGAAGTTTCAGGCCACCACACCTTCAGCCATCGTCTGGTTTGACGGAAAGACACAATGGACCTACGTCAAAGACAACGACGAGGTGAATGTCAGCAATCCTTCGGAAACAGAGCTGCAGGCCATCAACCCCTACAACTTCATCAACATCTATCGCTCTGGCTTCAACTATACCATGACGACCAAGGGCAACAGCTATGAGGTACACCTGAAGGCAACAAACAACAAGCGTAACGTACAGGAGATGTATATTACCATCAACAAACAGACCTTTGTTCCCTCACAAGTGAAGATGCGCCAGAAGAAGGGTTGGACCACCATCAACATCTCGGAATTCAAGGCTACGAAGCTTAACGATGCCATCTTCCGTTTCAAGGCTTCTGACTACCCGCACGCAGAGATTATCGACTTGCGCTGACAAACATCATCAGTCATGAACCGCATACAGCTTTTCTTCACACTGCGCCGTAACCTGAAACTCAGCGAAAAGCGCAGTCCTATGTTTGAACAGAACAAGATAGCAAAGATATTTGTCTATCTCGGTTTAGGATTCACCGTGCTCTACCTCATCGTTATCGGAACGATGCTCGGATGGGGCACACGCGGCGGTGACTTCACCTTGTTGTTTGCCGTCATGCCTTTCCTGCTGACGTTAGACTTCCTGATGCGTTTTGGTATGCAGCAGACGCCAGCCATGCTGGTCAAGCCCTACTCTACCATGCCTATACGGAGGGCTGCCATCATCGACTGCTTCCTCGTGACAAACATCTTTTCTGCCGGCAACCTCATCTGGATGGGTCTCTTCCTGCCTTACATCTTTATCTGTGTATGTGGAGGACTGCCGTTCATCCAAGGTGTCGCCATGCTCGCACTTCTCTGGCTCTTCATCACTACCAACAGCCAGTGGTATCTGTTGGTTCGTACACTTGTCAACCATAAGATATGGTGGTGGATTCTACCCGCATTGTTCTACCTCGCACTCTACGGCTATGCCCTCATTGATGCCAACGACTGGATAAAGGTTATGACACGCAGCTGTGAAGACTACGGATTCACGTGGGCAACGGCTATCGGCTGTCTCGTACTCTTCGCTCTGCTCTTTATGGTCAACCGCCGGTTGCAGCAGCACTTTGTCTATGAAGAGATAGCCCGACAGGAGAAGACCAAGCTCAAGCATGTCTCGCAGTTTAAGTTCCTCAACCGCTATGGACAAACGGGAGAATATCTCAAGCTCGAGATTAAGAGCACCTTACGCAATAAAGCAGTCAAGCAGCGTTTCATACAGGGTATCATCATCATCACCATGCTCTCGCTGATGCTGTCGCTGACCGACGTTTACGATGGTCGTTTCTCTACCAACATCTGGTGCCTTTACTGCTTCGTGTTCTTCGGAGCTGTGAACCTTGTCAAGATCATGGGTCCTGAAGGAAACTACATTGACCTGCTCATGGTACACCACCAGAACATCTACACCCTGCTGCGGGCCAAATACTACTTCTACTGTGCCGTCCTGCTGCTGCCGCTGATATTGCTGATTCCTACGGTGGTCAGCGGACGTTATTCCGTACTGATGATTCTGGCCTACCTGCTGACCACTTCTGGTCCGGAATATTGCATATTGTTCCAACTGGCTGTCTATAACCGGCAGACGTTGCCCCTGAACGAAAAGATAACGGGTAAGGGAAACTTCGAGAACTCCCTGCAACTCATCATTGAGCTGGTCGTGTTCTTCGTCCCCGTTGCACTTGCACTCACATTTACGGCAATCTTTGGCGATACCATCGGCTACACGCTGCTCATCGTCATCGGCCTTGCCTTCACCCTCACTCATAACCTCTGGCTGCGCAACATCTACCGTCGCATGATGCAGCGTCGCTACCAGAACCTTGACGGTTTCCACTCTACAAGATAAGGAATCGCATGTTATTCAACAGGAACACCGTTCTCATTCAGGCAAGTCTATGAAGACCGTTCTCATCCAGGTAGGCAAGACCACCGACAAACATTTTGGCGCTGCCATAGACGACTATGCCGGACGTATTGCCCATTATATGCCCTTGGACGTCGTCACCATTCATGAATTGCGTAACACCAAGAGCCTTTCCGAAGAGCAGCAGAAAGCTGCCGAGGGTGAGCTGATCATGCGACAGATACAAAGTGCCGACCATGTGGTACTGCTTGACGAGCACGGACAGGAACACCGTAGCATACAGTTAGCACAATGGTTGCAAAAGCGCATGCAGACCTCCCGCCGTCTCGTATTCGTCATAGGTGGCCCATACGGTTTCTCACCTGCTGTACGCCAGCGTGCCGACGAGATGATTTCCCTTTCACGTCTGACATTCTCCCATCAAATGGTTCGCCTCGTATTCATGGAGCAGCTCTATCGGGCTTGCACCATCATACGAGGCGAGCACTATCATCACGAATAATAGTAAATTAATTCTTTGTCACACGCTCCAGCCAGCTGACCATGCCGTACATGACACCCATGGAGATGAGGCAGACGGCAAGGAACACAGTCCAGCATATCCAGATGGGCCACTCGTTGTAAATCAGCGGGCCTATCCACAGCAATCCGTTACCTACTGCCGTAGCACCAAGCCACAGGCCCTGACAGAGTCCCTGCAGATTCTTAGGAGCGACCTTCGATACAAATGACAATCCCAGTGGCGAGATGAAGAGCTCGGCCACCGTGAGGAAGAAGTAAGTGACAATCAGCACCCAGGGGCCGGCTTTCAGCCCTTGCTTGGCAGACTCCGCAATGGCCGTAAACTCATTGGCAGAGGGATAGTTCTGTACAAGGCTATAGACAACAAGGAACAGGTAGGCAATGCCGGCAATACCCATACCATAGGCAATCTTACGAGGTGTGGAGATGGCGCGTCCACGAGCGGTGAGCATAGAGAAGAACCACATGATAACAGGCGTAAGAACAATCACGAAGAAGGGATTGACGGCCTGCCAGATTTCCGGAGCTATGGCGTCTGTCTGTACAAAGTCACGTGCAAAGAACGACAGCGACTGTCCGTTCTGGTGGAATGAGAACCAGAAGAACACGGCAATACCCAGCACAGCAAACAGGGCGTACATACGCTGTTTGATTTCCTTTGCCATAGCCTGACGCTCCTCGTCGGTATATCCTTCTGAAGCAACGGCTTCCTTCTTTCCCGGCGTGGGGAACAGATGCTTTGAGAAGAGGAAGATAGCGAGCGAGATAAGCATGGTGATAACGGAGGCGATGAACGAGTAGTGAATACCCGTATTGAAGATATCCAGATACTCCGTACAGAATGCCGAGAGGTCGGCTGTGGAACCACCCACCTTACCAACCAGCTCCGTGAGGTTCTGCATGTCGTTGGCATCTATGTTTCCCTCAACAAACAGATGGCAGAGCTTGGGCAGGTCAGCGTTGTACTGCAGGCCGTGACTGTTGAGCCACCAAGAGCGCAGCAGCGGGGCGATGAACGGAGCCAGCAGGGCACCAACGTTGATGAACACATAGAATATCTGGAAACCTGCATCGCGCTGTCCCTGTGCCCACTTCAGCTTCTCCGGGCTCTCCTTGGCGGCACTTGCCTCGAAGTTGTCATACATCTGTCCGACAATGGCCTGCAGGTTACCCTTGAACAAGCCGTTACCACAGGCAATCAGGGCCAGTGCAAAGATGGTGAAGGGCAGAAGCCAGGAGATGTTGTCCGGCGTAGCCAGCACGGGGATGGCCAGCAGCACGTATCCTGCTGCCATGATGACAAGACCCCAGGCTATAGTTCCCTTGTAGTTCTGAGTACGGTCGGCAATGATACCGCCCACGAGACTAAGTACGTAAATTGCCGTAAGGAACATGGCAGCGATGAAACCGCTTTGCCCGTCACTAAGGCCAAACTTGGAACAAAGGAAAAGAGCCAGCACGGCATTCATGATGTAGTAGCCGAAACGCTCTCCCATGTTGCTGAGGGCTGCTAAGAGCAGTCCTTTCGGATGATTCTTGAACATAACTATATTACTTTATTTTATTGTTTTTACTCTTCACGATATCAAACAGGTAGCTTGCCTTAATGACAATATTGCTGAAGTTGGAACGGGCGAAATAGTCCCGCTTGGTGTTTCCGTAGATGTTACCCAGACCATAATAGTAACGGGCCTCCAGCATGATGTGTCCGGCCTTGGGTATGGAGTACTCCAGGCCAATACCGCCGGTAATACCATAGTCGAACTTGTTCTCAACGGGCATGGACTCCTGTTCCACTACAGTTGACACACGCATTTCGTCGTTTCTGGTTTCCGGCGTATAGTTCATCTTGGTACTCTCGCTCAGATAGAACCCCATCTGCGGACCAATCTGAAAGAAGAACTGTGCGCCCTTTCGTTCGCGTCCCCACCCCAGTCTTGCCAATAGCGGCACCTGTATATAGTTGATGCGACGCTCGTACTCCTCCGGCTCTCCGGTCACGGTATTGATGACAGGATCGTCCTTGTAGTTCAGAATGTCTTCCTTCCAACCTAACTGTGCGTAGTTCACCTCGCAGACAATGGCACAGACGCTGTTAAAGTACTTCTCTGTAGTATAGCGCAGGGTGATGCCGCCCGTCTTTCCAAACAGCTGCTTCTGCGGGACAGTGGGCACAAAACTGATGCTGCTCATCACGATACCGCCGCTCACGCCAACAGCAAACTCATCACGGTGTTCACCAACCTGTGCCGCTGCAGGAGAAGTAAGAAGCGAAAAGAGAAGAGTGAAGAGTGCTGCGCTAAGCAAGCTCCTCTTCATACCCATCTTCACACTTCCTATAGCCACAAGGGCAGTAGCAAACCGGCTTCCCCCTTCGGGTTGCCATGCTGAACCTTCTTTACTCTTCATTCTTCACTCTTCAGTTAAAACTTAATGGTTTCCACCCGCTTCTCGGGCATATAGTGAATGAACATGATATTCTTGTTCTCCTGACCACCATAGTTGTTACGTTCAAACTGCAGGGGAGTCTGAATAGGAGGATAGCCCACCATACCGGCAGCTCCTGTGAAATGCTTGCCGTACATGTGCAGTCCCTTAATAAAATAGTAGGCATGGTCAAAGCCCGTAATAGCAAAGCGCGGCAACGAGTTCATCATATCTGCATGGAAGTTCCAGCGATACTTCTGCTCTATGCGTTTCGTCCTGGGCGAAGAGGGGTCATAGTAGAATGCGGCAGGTATGTGAACATCCAGCTTGTAGAAGTTCTCCAGGTTACGCTGGGTGTAGAGCATCCATTCCGTATAGCCGAACAGCGTCACCTCAAGCTCCTGATTGTTGAGCAGCATTCCGTTGATTTTTGAAATGGCCTTTCGCAGCTCCTTCTGGTGTTCCGAGTTCAATACAACGACATTACGTTGTACCATGCTGAAGTTCTGGACAAACTTCGCCTCACTGGTTGCCAGACTCGTCAGTCCATAGGAAATGGCCTCACTGTCGAGCCTGCTGCGCAGCATGGAAGTAAAACTACCCTTGGTACTTGTCGAGTCATTGCAGTCGATGATGACAGGATGACAGTCGCGGAACTGCTGCATAAAACGATCCACCATCAGACGGCTAAAGTCCTTCGGAGCCTGATATACCTGGAAAAGCAGACGGTTTTCTGCCACTTCCGGGGCATCGATGGAGAAAGGAATAAGCACACGGATATCATGAAGGGTGGCAAAGTCGCTCAACGCCGGCACCATTTTCGAATACAGCGGACCAATGATCAGGTCCATCTGTGCTGCCTCGTCTGTCAGGAAACGGCTGATGTCTGTATTCTCGGCCACATTCCATGCATGCAGATCTACCGAGATATTGTTCTGACGCAGGCTGTCGCAGGCCATCAGCACTCCACGGTAATATTCCAGCATACGCCGTCCGTCACCATTGACGGTATGCAACGGCAGCATGACACCCACGCGAATCTCCCTTTCACGCATATCGACCTTATCATTCTTCACGGGCTGGGGCGACGGCGGAGTAACGGTTGCCGTATCCACAACGGCAGTTGGAGAATGGAAGGGAATACAAACAAACGACCCTTTCTTCAATACATAGTCAGGCGATGCCATCTCCGGATTCGCCCTGATCAGTTCATCGACGGTAATTCCGTAATCCCTGGCAATGCCATAGATAGTCTCCTTACGCTTCACCTTGTGTACGTCGCGCCATTGGGTATTCTGAGCCATCAGGTCCTCGCTGATCAGCAGCAGGGCCAACAATACCAGATATTTTGTAATGAGGTTCATGTCTTTCTGTTTTTAGTCCATTTGGCTGCAAAGGTACGAATAAGTGAGCAGAAAACCAAATTTTATTAGAGTTTTCTCGAACGCGAGTACCTTCGAGGCAAGCCTCAAAGGTAC
>CAJOQT010000100.1 GCA_905236875.1 uncultured Prevotella sp.
GACCACTGTTCCAGCTACGGCACGTGCTGCACGTCGCTGATGGTTTTGATGCAAGAATGCTGCTGCACGTTCACGAGCTTGCTGCTCCGTAACGGGTTCAGCCTGAGCAACTTGCATGCACATTCCCATTAACAGAAGGAATAATGAAGCAAATAGTTTTTTCATATTGATTTAATTATTAGTTATTGTTTAATAATGCAAAGGTACAAAATTTTTTGCGTTCTGCCAAAGAAAATCACATTTTTCACACTTTTTTTTATTTAACTTCGCAATCGAAGATTGAAAACCTTTAGCTCTGCCCGAAGGCTCTTCTTGCTTTGCTTTAAGGCCTCTCTTATTCTGCTTAAGTTCCCTCCAAGCAAAGCAAAAGGGCCATCTAAGGATTGCAAAAAGAAAGACCTGTTCTTTTCGTACGGATTTGACTGACTCCACACGGTTAAAAAATGAATAATATTTGGTAGTTTCAATATTATTCTATAACTTTGTCTCGAAAATTAAATCACCCTTTAGAATCAACAATAGCATTATGAAGAAAACAATTTTGACACTTTTTGCAGCTACAGCACTGATGCTGTCGAGCTGCATGACAACGGGAATGGGAACTACACCCACCACCACCAGTTCATCCAGCGATGTGCTGGGTAGTGTGCTTGGCGCTGTATTGAGTAATGTGTTGTTCGGCGGATCGTCGGGCATTCTGGGCAGCTGGTACTACAATGCTCCGGATGTGGCCTTTACTACTGAAAATACTCTGACAAGTGCCGGAGGTTCTTCTACCATCAACAGCATGTCTTCGTCGCTGGCAAGTAACTACAGCAGCATCGGCATCAATCGTAGCAACACCTTTTTCACGTTCCTTGAGGGTAACAAGTTCTCTGCCAAGGTAAATGACATCCCATTCAGCGGAACCTATACTTATAACCCCCAGAACGGTGAGATCGTCCTGAAGACTTCTACTGAGTCCATTAAGGGCAACGTGACAAGGACTGCGAGAGGCATGGGCCTGATTTTCGACGCCAAGCAGATGACCAACCTCCTTCAGAAAGAGGGTAAGGTCAGCAATGCTGCTGCTGTTGAGGCAATCGGCAAGCTCGCCCAGAGTGCCAACGGTGCCCGTGTGGGCTTTGAGCTTACAAAATAAGGCGCTTGAGCCCGTTCAAAAGCTTCTTGATATCCGGCTTAATGGACGAATTCAAAGAAATGATGAAACTTGTACGATGGATGTTGACATCCTGTCGAGCCTGCTCATGCTCGACAAAACGAGCAAGCTCGTTATGTGCTCGCTCAATCGCAGCCTTGGCCGCCATCCTGATTTTCTGCGGTGGAAATTCGAATGCCTCGTGCTACGAGGATGGTGATTCTGTAATGACGTTGCGGCCAGGCGAGCCAGTGGTGCTCTGCTGCTCGAAGCCGGCCTACCTGAACGCCGGCGACAAGGTGGCACTTATCTCACCTGCCTACTTCACGCCGATGGAGAACGTTGAGAAGACTGTTGACGTGCTGCGCGGCTGGGGACTGGAGCCTGTCGTGGGACCTAACGTGGGCAAGCTGCTGCATGGGAAGTATGCAGGAACGGTCGAGGAACGTCTCAGTGACATCCGTTGGGCACTCCAAGACCCCAGTATCAAGGCCATTATCTGCAATCGTGGCGGCTACGGAACCATCCGCCTCATCAACCTCCTCTCGCTCGATGAGCTGAAGGCTGCCAATAAGTGGATCGTGGGCTTCAGTGATATTTCCACGCTTCACGGGCTGATGAACCGTAGTGGTGTGATGAGCATTCACGGCACGATGAGCTCGTTTCTGGCCAACGGCGGTACAGACGAGACGAGCACACTGATGCGTGACCTGCTCATGGGACGGGTGCCTCGCTACGAGCTGCCCGCCCATCCGCAGAACATCGAAGGAAGTGCCAGTGGCATTCTGGTAGGCGGTAATCTCTGTACGATTGCACCAAACGTCGGTTCACAGGCCGATGCCACGATGGGATGTGACATCATTCTCTTTGTGGAGGAGGTGGAGGAACCCATGCGCAACATCGACCGCCAGATGCGTGTGCTGCAGATGAATGGCGTGTTCGACCGCTGCAAGGGCATCATACTTGGTGAGTTCACCAATTGTGACACGGATATTGACTATGACAGCGTAGAAGCCATGCTCCATGAGATGCTGGAAAAATATCACATCCCCGTGCTCTGCGGATTTCCCGCCGGTCATGAGGATGTGAACCTGCCGCTCGTCATGGGTGCTCCCGTCACCATTGACGTACGTTCAGACGGAGCAACCCTCCTGTTCAATATCGGCGAATAGGCTTATTTGTCGAGCCAGCAGAGGAAGGCGACGAGTGAGGCGTTCCAGTTGATGGCAACCTCGTTGCTGGCATACGACTCCATGACGTCGAGATATGACTCGTCAGGATAGTTGGAGGGATAGTCATGGTTGACGGTTGCCTTGTCCTGCTGACCCGGATTGGGACCACCGACCAGCATGCCGGGAAATGGAGGCGTGATGCCGTCAGCCTCTGACGGACGATGGTGCGGATGCATGGGACTCTTGTCGCCAAAGCCCGTTACAAAGCAATATCCGGTAGCGTTACGTCCCAACAGGTAGTCGGCATTCTCCAGGGCGTAGCGACGGTATTTCGGTGTGCCCAACAGCTTATCCGCATAGAGCAGCAACATTCCCTGACAGCAACACTTCTCTGCCAGACAGCCCCAGCCGAAGTCGTAGGGCTTATTGCCGTAAGGCGACTGGAAGCAGGAAGTCTCAACTCCCTTTATCGCATCATCGCAATAGGCAAGCAGCTGACGATACATCGCATCGCAGATGCCTTCCCTGTTTCCTGACTCCATGCCGGCTGCGAGCCACTCGAAGGCTCCCAGGGAGGCGACGTTACCCCACGACGGTGTGGTGAATGTCTGTGGCTGACGCTGCAGGGCCTCGTCGAGATAGCTCTGGCTGCCTGTGAGACGATAGAGCGCAGAGGCAGCCCAGAAGAACTCGTCGGCCGCACTGCCGTCGCCATAGGTTCCTGTCGTGACAGCAGGGTCGGTAATGCGTCCCTGATGGTAGAATGCCGTAGGATTTGCCTTCGCCCACTGATAGGCACGTTCTGCCATAGCCGCTGCCTGTGCCGGGAAGCCCGGATAGTCCTGCTGGAAGGGCTCGAACAGACGGGCAGCATCGGCCATCACTGCTGCGAAGTCGAGTGTGGCAGTCACCGACTTTGCCACGACATAGCGTGGCTGGTGACAGTCAACGGGCATGACGAAGCCTTCGAAGTTCGGTGTGGTCAGTTTGTGATAGACGCCGCCGTCGTAGGGATCCTGCATGGTCATGAGCCACTTCAGGTTGAACATCATCTCGTCGAGCAGGTCGGGTGTCTGATTGCCGCTTTCCGGTATATCGGTGTTGAGCTGTGCGAAGTAGTCTGTCAGCTGTTCGTAGGCAGCAAACATCAGGCCGATGGAGAAGGCAGAGTTGACGACATACTTGTTGTAGTCGCCTGCATCGTACCAGCCGTAGGGTGAGCTGATGACCGTTCCAGCGGGGCGCAGGGGCGAGGCCGCCGATGGGTGGACGAGCACATGGGTGTCGGCATGTCCCAACGGACGGTTATATACGCCGCCCTTCTCGATGGGCACGCCAGAGCGTACGAGATAGAACAGACGGAGGACAGACGTGGAAATTGCATGGTAAGGGCGTTCGCTGACCACGAGGTCACACTGCTCATCGCCCAGGGTCAGCTGATAGCGTCCTGTGGTTGACAGGTCGCCCAGGTTGATGATGTAGCGTGTCTTACCCGACCATGGCGAGACGGCCTTGCGCGTGAGCTTCAGCTTCAGCACCTTGCCATCGGGGGTGGTTACACGTAGCTTACCTGAAGGATTGGCACCTTCCACAACAATCACTTGTTCCTGATGGGGATAGGAACCCACCTGGTTGCGGCGTATCGAAACGCCGTCTTTTGCCTGCATGCACAATACGGCCTGTGCAAGAGCCATAGTCAATAGTAGCTTCTTCATAGTCTGATAGTTTTTATGTTGTTATTATTCTATTGGCAATGTCATGACGAAGCGTGCTCCGCCTGTAAAGGTGGTGTCGAGCCTGATGTCGCCGCCAAGACGACGGGCAAGACTGCGGGCAACGGTGAGTCCGATGCCTGTGCCGTCGTAGTAGTCATTGAGCTGTACGAACTCGTCGAAGATACGTTCAGCGTCAGCCGGTGGGATGCCCGGGCCGTTGTCTTCGATGGTGAAGCACAGACAAGGTGTTGACAACGGACTATGGACAACGGACAACGGAGCTCCCTCTTGGTCTCCCCCGACGGGGGAGAGAATACTGATGGAGAGTAGGGCGGTCTTTCCCTCAGTATCAGAAGCGGTCTTGCGGTGGAAGGCCTCCGGGGTATCGGTGAACTTCCGGGCATTGTCGAGCACAAGGGTCAGTGCGCGTACTGCCGCATGGTGATTGGTCTGCAGGATGGCTGTTTCGGCTTCCGGCGACAGCTGGAGGTCGAAGGTGAGATGTCTGGCACTGGCTATGCCGCTGGCTTCGACGGCCTCTGCCGCTATCTGAATGGCAGGCACGCTGTCGGTCGGCTCAATGACGGCAAGGCTATGGGCATCGCTGAGCTCCAGCATCTTGTTGACCAGCCCCGTGATACGTTCCGTATTCTCCGTAATCTGCTGGTTGATGTCCTGGCGCGTGGCCTCGTCCAGCTCCATGCCCGGGGTGGTGATCACCTGCGTATAGCCTGAAAGGATGTTCAGCGGTGTGCGTATCTCGTGAGATATCTGCTGGATGAAGTTGGTCTTCATACGCGACGACTCCTCTGCCCGTGCATTGGCCAGCGTCAGCTGTTCGTTCTTCTGTTCCAGCTGTTCATTGGCCAACTCCAGTTGCGTATTGGCCTTTTCCAGCTGCACATTAGCCTTCTCCAGCTGGGCATTGGCAATCTCCAGCTGCTGGTAGGCGGCAGCCAGTCGGCGCTGTGCCTTGATGCGATGGTAGATGTAGATGACGAGGAAGATGAGTACGAGCATGGAGGCGACGCTGATGCCGAACATGCGCTGGCGGTTGAGGTCGGCTTTCTGACGGGCTATCTGGGCCTCTTTCTCCTGGGTGTTGTAGATGGTGGCCAGTTCGGCGGCATCGTTGGTCTTGGCCTGGACGATGGCACTGTCGAGGGCATCGCAGAGAAAGGCACTGATACCCACAATGCTGTCATAGCGTGCGGCTCCGATATTGGCACGCAGCTTGGGCAGCAGGTAGCTCTGTATGTTGTCGAGTGAGAGGCCAAAGCCGCGTTCCCTGAGGAAAGGCTCAAGGCCCATGAAGTTGTCGGCCGCCTCCTTGTAGCGTCCTGCTGCAACCAGATATTCCGCCGACAGCAGCCGTCCTTCCTCCGTCTTGCCGAACGCAGAACCGGCAACGGCCTTGTAGGTCTGCGCGGCTTCGGCAGTACGGCCTAATCCCTGCAGGGCAATGGCGCGGTTGATATTGGTGCGTGTCTGGTACTCGTCGATCAGGCCAGTGTTGTAGTCGGGTGCCGCCTCTATGCGTAGCTTCATGACGGAGTCGGCCCGTGCTATCCACATCAGTGCCTCATTGAAGTGGTGGGTATTGATATGGTCGAGGGTAATGTCGCCCGTTCCCATGATGACATCGTTGAGCTGTCGGACGGTGTCACTGCCTGCCAGCAGCTGCAGGTAGTCGCGATAGGCTGTCTCGTAGTTGGTTGCCGCCTCGCGTGACCTGCCGAGGTTTATCTGGCAGCAGCCGATGGTCTTGAGCATGATGGCATGGTCCTTGGGCGAATAGCCGCCCCACTGCTCCATGTTGCCGACGGCCTCCATAGCGACGCGCAGCCCGTCTTCATACTCTCCACGCTTGACGAGTATCTCGGCCAACCGGCGTGCAGACTTGAAGTAGATGTTACGGTCCTTGTCGGTCTTGATGTCGGCAGTCATGACCTTCTTATAGTAGAACTCCGCCTGACGCAACTGTCCCAGATAGTTACAGCCGACGCCACGCCAGCGGTTGGCGTCAATCTCTGACAACTCACCCGTCCGCTCGAAGCTGTCGGTGTATGCCAGCAGCCGATGGTAGTCCTGTGCCTTGCCCAAGTCAAAGAGGACGCTGTCCGCCCTTGCCGCATAGAATCCTGTCTGCTTCTCCTCCTGACGTCAGGAAGCGGTGAGCAGGACGGCAGTAGCAAGGACTGCCAGCATGCAAATGGAGTTCTTACTAATCATATAGGTATTGTTATTGGTAACACTTGAAGATGTGACTGACCGTTTCGCCCTTCATCTTCGGGGTGAACAGGCTGACGATCCAAACCACCGGGAAACCGCCGACCATAGCAATGGCGCCACAGTTGATGGGGTTGATGGGGTTGCCAATGAGCATGTTGATAACGGTAAGTCCGACACCCCATATGAAGCAAGCCCATACGCTGGCGGTGGTAACGCCACGCCAGTACAATCCGAGCATGAACGGAGCGAGGAATGCTCCTGCCAGTGCGCCCCATGAGATACCCATGAGCTGGGCGATGAATGTGGGCGGGTTGAGGGCAATAAGCAGGGAGATGGCGATAAAGAACATGATGAGTACGCGCATGACCACTACCTTGCGTCGCTCAATCTTTTCTGCCACGATGTCGTCGATGGTTCCTTCCTCTACCTCACCGGGCAGCGACTTCTTGTCGCGATAGATCAGGTCGAGGGTCATAGTAGAAGACGAGGTGAGCACCAGTGAGGCCAGTGTGGACATGGAAGCAGACAGCACCAGCAGTACAACGAGGGCGATGAGTACGTCGGGCAGCGTGACCAGCATGGCAGGCACGATGGAGTCGTAGGCTATCTTGCCGTTGGCACCTATGACGGGATCGTACAGACGTCCGAAACCGCCGAGGAAGTAACAGCCGCCAGCCACAATAAAGGCGAAGATGGTCGAGATGACGGTTCCGCGCTTGATGGCGGCCTCGTCGGTGATGCTGTAGAACTTACCCACCATCTGCGGCAGACCCATGGTGCCGAGGGAGGTGAGTACGATGACTCCTAACAGGCCCCACGGGTCGGGACCGAACCATGTGGCGAACATTCCGCTGCCTGGCTCGGTGGCACCGTCGGCAGGCAGTAAGGAAAGCTTGCTGACAGCCTCTGTCAGTCCTCCCTGTGCAAGGAGTACGGCAACGATGACTGCCACAATACCGAATAGCATGATGATACCCTGAATAAAGTCGTTCATCGCCGTTGCCTTGTAGCCGCCCAGAATAACATAGACGGCAGTAAGTATGGACATGATGACCACACAGTATTCGTAGGGGATGTTGAAGCCCATCTCGAAGAGCCTTGATATGCCGCTATAGACACCTGCCGTGTAAGGAATAAGGAACACGAAGGCGATGATGGAAGCGGCGACACGCAGGCCCTGACTGGAGAAACGCGTACCAAAGAAGTCAGGCATGGTACGGCTCTCAATGTGCTGCGTCATCAGCTTGGTACGACGCCCCAGAATAATCCACGCCAAAAGCGAGCCGATGACGGCATTGCCGATGCCTATCCAAGCGCTGGAAAGACCATACTTCCATCCGAACTGTCCGGCATAGCCCACAAAGACCACTGCCGAGAAATAACTTGTTCCGAAAGCGAATGCCGTAAGCCAGGGACCTACAGCACGTCCGCCCAATACGAAACCTTCTACACTGCTGGCCTGCTTGCGGGTATAAAGGCCCACGCCAATCATCACGGCCAGAAAGACAATCGTTAAAAGAACTTTTATGATCATATTATCTGTTTTTTAATGAGAAATTAGAAATGAGGAATGAGAAATATAAATGTAGAAATGTTGAAGTGAGTTGCGCAAAAAGGCATTCCTTCATTTTCCATTTTCATTTCTCATTACTCATTATTCATTTTTTAGAACGCTACCTGTACCTGTGCCTGAATCCAGTTGTAGTCCTGTGAACTGATGTTCTCGCCGCACATACAACGAGTGTATTGCAGTTGGAGACGACACTTCTTGTAGTACCAGTACTGCAGGCCGATGGTGAGATTCGTCTGATCCCATCCGTCAACCTTGGTATTGCGGTCGAAGGTCTCGCCGCTGGCAACAATGTCAAGGGCGTCAACCACGGGAATCGCTGCCGTGACATAGCCGCCACGCGAGCCTACCTCACCGTCCTCGCCACCGAGCCATTCGGCACGGATGCTCAGGGGACGCGGCTCCTTGTACTTGCTTCCTGTATAGGGTGCAGACTTGTATTCTCCGCCTATTGAATAGCGGTTGCGCTTGTAGTTGTCGCCTACCTTGATGTCGGGGTTCCATGCTGCCGTATTAACGGCACAGCCAGTACCCAGATAGCCCGAACCGACAATACGGAGGCCGTCGATGGGCTTCACCTCGAGCTTGGCGATAAAGTCTTTCTGGTTATTCAGGTCACGGCGGTTGATGCCCTGTCCGCTCATCAATGCCAATTCATAATGCAGATGGTCGGACAGCAGGTCGCCGTAAACCATCAGACCCATGTCACGGCCGTAGTTAACACCGTTTAATGGATCCGGACCTTCGCCGGCCAGATACAGCACGGCCTGCGAATAGACGTCGATAAGTTCAAGTTGGGTGGGTGACAGCGGGTTCTCCATGGAGTAGGAGTGTTTGAATTGTCCAAGGCGTACGCTTAATGCCTTGTCGTCGGTGATGCGGTAGTCGGTGTAGAACTCCTGGACGACGCTGGAGAAGTCGTGCATGAAGAGGAACGACCAGCGGTCGGTGATGCGAGCCTTTGCCCATAGCAGTGTGCGCTTCAGGTTGTAGGTATTGGTCTTCTGGCCGTTGATGTCCTGGTACGACCAGCCGCCCTGTGCGTAACCGTTCAGTGTGATACGTGAGGTCAGGTCTTTCATCCAATCTGCCTCGTTTGTTTCCTGTCCCATTGCTGCAGTGCTGCTCAGTGCAGCAAGTGCCACAGCGAGTGTGGCGTTTCTGATAAGTCTTGTTGCCATTCTTGCGTTTTTATTTAATGTATAATCTCAACTCTCTCATCTCAAATCTCAAACCTCAAACCTCAAATCTCAAACCTCAAATCTATTTATAATCCCTGATACGCACGTCAATGCCGCTTCCTGCCAGCATCATGCTCACTTGTGCAATGACGGTATTGCTGTAGTGGTAGGGGAACAGCACGCGGGGCTTGATGACTTTTGCTGCCTTCACCAATTGCTCAAGAGTCATGGTGTATGGCTGGTTGCAGGGCAGGAAGGCGATGTCGATGGGACCAAGGTCGGCCATCTCTGGTATATCCTCCGTGTCGCCGGCAATGTAGATGCGCAATCCGTCGAGTGTGAGGATGTAGCCGTTGTCGCGTCCCTTTGGGTGGAACTGCTCACGGCCTTCCGTCGTGTTGTAGGCAGGCACGGCCTTCAGCAGTATGTCGTCGGCAATGCAGAGTGAGTCGCCGTTGTTCATGGCGATGCCGTTAAACCACATATTATAGACATTCGTGGGCTCGTAGATGTTGGTGGCAGTGTTGCGAAGAGCTGTAATCGCCTCACGGTCAAAGTGGTCCTGATGCTGGTGGGTCACCAGGATGATGTTGGCCTTGGGAAAGTCGTAATAGTTGGTGACGGGCTTGACGGCATCGCTGACAGGATCTACCTGAATCTCCGTGCCGTTGTAGTTGATTTCAAGACTGGCGTGCTTGATGCACGTAATGGTGACGGTTTTGCCTGACATCGTGGTGAAGGTGTCGGTCTTACGTTGCTGGGCAAAAACGGCAGTGACAGCCAGCACCAGCAGAAGGGTGGTTAATAGTTTTTTCATCTTCCTTTTCTTTTAACGACCGCAAAGGTACGAATAAGTGAGCAGAAAACCAAATTTTATTAGAGTTTTCTCGAACGCGAGTACCTTCGAGGCAAGCCTCAAAGGTAC
>CAJOQT010000101.1 GCA_905236875.1 uncultured Prevotella sp.
GCGTGCATGGTCTCGCGAATCTCACCGCTCTCAACAATCAGGGCTGTCTGTACGCGCTTACCCACGCTAATCAGATAGTGGTGAACGGCACTTACTGCCAACAGCGATGGGATGAAGCAAGACCCACCCTGCAGACCCACCCCCGGCCCCTCCCTGTGAGGGAGGGGAGTAGACACCTCTGCATCATCTATCTTGTCTGTCAATATGATATAGTTGTAACCATTATCTACTGCTTCCTCTGCGTCTTTACAAAGCTTGTCGAGAGCCATTCTCAATGCCTCTCCGGCTTGAGTGTAATCACTCCCCTCCCTCACAGGGAGGGGCAGGGGGTGGGTCCAAGTCATCGGTAGTTTTATGGTCTTGAAGCCCTTATAGCGGATGTTGCAAAGTATGTCGAGCTGTGTGTTGGTGAGCACAGGCTGTGGCAGGCGCACCATCTTACAGTTCGATGCATCGGGCGTCAGGATGTTGGTTCCTACGGCACCGATGTACTCTGTCAACGACATGACCAGCTCCTCACGAATAGGGTCGATGGCAGGGTTGGTGACCTGTGCAAACTGCTGACGGAAATAGTTGAACAGCACCTGCGGACGGTCTGAGATGACGGCCAGCGGCGTGTCGTTACCCATGGCAGCTACAGGCTCCTGACCTGCCGTTGCCATTGGGATGATGGTCTTGTCTATATCCTCCTGACCGAAGCCGAAGGTAACGAGTTTCTGCTCCAAGTTGCTTACGCCGTTTTCCACGTGACGACCACTCTTCAGCTTCTCCAGCTGCACGCGGTTCTCGTTCAACCACTCACGATAAGGATGAGCCTTGGCCAGCTGCTCCTTAATCTCGCCGTCGTAGTATATCTTACCCTCCTGGGTGTCAATCAGCAGAATCTTACCCGGCTGCAAGCGACCCTTCGATACTACGTCGCCTGGCTCAAAGTCCATCACTCCAACCTCACTGGCCACTACCATCATACCACCCTTGGTGATAGTATAGCGACTGGGGCGCAAGCCATTTCTGTCGAGCATTCCGCCTGCATAGCGACCATCGCTAAACAGCAGCGCTGCAGGTCCGTCCCATGGTTCCATCAGAATAGAATGATACTCGTAGAAGGCCTTCAGGTCTTCGCTGATAGGGTTCTTGTCGTTGAAACTCTCAGGCACGAGTATTGCCATCGCTTGCGGCAATGAGAGACCACTGAGCATCAGGAACTCAAAGACGTTATCCAGGCTGGCCGAGTCGCTCATACCTTCCTGAACAATGGGACGCAGATCCTTGATATCACCCAATGCCTCACTGTTTAGCACACTCTCACGGGCTTTCATCCATCCGCGATTGCCGCGGATCGTGTTTATTTCTCCGTTGTGGGCTAACAAGCGGAAGGGCTGGGCCAGTTTCCATTGAGGGAATGTGTTTGTGCTGAAACGTGAGTGCACCAGCGCAAGTCCGCTCGTAAAGTAAGGGTTCGACAAGTCTGGAAAATAACGACGCAGCTGTCCACTGGTCAGCATTCCCTTATAAATGATGTTCTTGGTGGAGAGGGAACAGATATAGAAAGCCTCATTATCGATACGGTTTTCTATGCGTTTCCTTATTTTATATAGCGTGCGGTCAAAGGTTTCGACCTTGTCGTCCGTAACGCCCGTAATGAATATCTGTTTGATATCAGGTTCAACCTCGCGAGCGGCGGCACCAAGTACATCTGGGTTTGTAGGCACCGTGCGCATATGCATCAATTGTAAACCCTCGCGTTCAATCTCTTCAATCATTACACTCAGAATGTCCTGCTGTGCCTTCTCGTCTTTGACCTCCGGTCGAGCCTGCTCACGCTCGGTAGAGCTCAAACTAGTGCGGCTCTGCTCTCGCTTACTCACAGCTTTTGGCAGGAAGACCAGACCGGTACCATACTTCCCTTTTTCAGGTACGGGGATGCCCTGCAACAAGATAAACTCATGGGGTATCTGAATCATGATACCCGCACCGTCACCCGTTTTGTCGCGTGTCTCGGCACCACGGTGTTCCATATTCTCCAGCACCTTTAGTGCATTGTCAACGAGTTCGTGGCTCTTTCCGCCATGGATATTCACCACCATACCCACGCCACACGCATCATGTTCATATTCGGGTTGGTAGAGTCCGTTATACCGTGTTTGCTCTCTATGTTTCCTCTGCGAGGTCTCAAGCTTACATTTCATCATATTATCCTTACTATTTCTTTCATTTTGCTATTTTCGGATGCAAAGTTAAGACAAAGTGTCTGCATGACCAAAGATTTACTGAATTAATATTCCAAAAATTTGCACAAACTTACACTTTGCCACGAAAAGAAAGGATTTTGGTACAAAATGAAAACAAATAATAAGCAGAATATGACATAAAGTTTACAAAATGACATCCAACATTTATTTTAACAAACAAAAAGAGAGAAATGTTTTCGTTTTTCTGTCAATTTGTAATACCTTTGCACCCGAAACGTTTCAAAGTGTAATCTGTTCCACAATAGAGAAGACAGATAAGTATAATAGGTAAATAATAATTAAGGTATGAAAAGGATTGAAGCAATTATCCGTAAGACCAAGTTCGAGGATGTAAAGGAAGCATTGTTACAGTCGGACATCAACTGGTTCGAGTACCATAATGTACATGGCATAGGACAGAGCCGCCAGGAACGTATCTACCGTGGTGTACAATACTCGACCGACGTGATAGAACGTGTGGCACTGACCATTGTCTGCCGTGATCAGTTCGTAGAACCGACAGTGAAAGTAATACTGAAGGTAGCCCATACAGGTGAGATAGGTGATGGGCGTATCTTCGTCAGTGATATGATAGACACATGGAGCATCCGCACTGGTGAGAACGGTGACACCGTATTGAGGGATAAGAAATAGGCCCCCCTCCCAACCTCCCCAATGGGGAGGAGTATATACAACACAAACACAAATTCAGACCCAAGCCCCTGTGACGGTCTTCCCCTTTGGGGAATAAGAGGGGGGCCTTTTTATAATGGATAACTTATCACTCGATACCGTATGGATGCTATTGGCAGCCATGTTAGTTTTCTGGATGCAGCCAGGCTTTGCCCTCTGCGAAGCTGGATTCACCCGTAGTAAGAATACGGCCAACATCCTGATGAAGAACTTTGTAGATTTCATGTTCGGCTCGCTCCTGTTCTTCTTTCTCGGCTTCGGTTTTATGTTCGGAAGCGAGGGCGCCGGCTTCATCGGTGCACCCAACTGGGGCGACCTGAGCTTTTACAAAGGTGACCTGCCTGTTGAGGGCTTCCTGATTTTCGAGACAGTGTTCTGCGCCACATCAGCTACAATCGTCAGCGGTGCTATGGCTGAACGCACGAAGTTCTCGATGTATCTTATCTATAGTGCAGTTATTTCACTGTTCATCTACCCCATCGAAGGTCACTGGACATGGGGTGGCGGCTGGCTGTGCAACGATGCAGCCGACAGTTTTATGATGAGTACCTTTGGCGACGTATTCCATGACTTTGCAGGTTCTGCCATCGTACATAGCGTAGGCGGTGTCCTGGCATTGGTCGGTGCATTGGCATTAGGTCCCCGTTTAGGCAAGTACGCAAAGGACGGCAAGAGCCGCGCTATTCCTGGCCATAACCTGATGATGGCAGCACTCGGTGTATTCATCCTCTGGCTCGGCTGGTTCGGTTTCAACCCCGGTTCACAGCTCGCTGCATCCGGTGAGGTAAACCGTATCGCAATCAGTCATGTATTCCTGACCACCAATCTTGCCGCTGCGGCAGGTGGCACAGCTACCATGTTCATCACATGGATAAAGTACGGCAAACCGTCACTCTCGCTGACGCTCAACGGTGTATTGGCCGGACTGGTGGGTATCACTGCCGGCTGCGACCTTGTCTCGCCCGTCGGTGCCGTAGTTATTGGTCTTGTGTGTGGCATCGTACTGGTCTATGCCATCGAGTTTATTGACCACGTGTTACACATCGACGACCCTGTGGGTGCATCTTCCGTACACGGTGTCTGCGGTATTCTCGGCACACTGATGACTGGTCTGCTCTCCACTTCCAACGGTGCTTTCTATGGTCACGGCTGGGGATTCTTCGGAGCCGAGTGCTTCGGCATCCTCATCATTGACCTCTGGGCTGCCGCCTGTGGCATTATTCTGTTCTATGGAATAAAATATTTACACGGTTTGCGCGTTGATAAACGTATAGAGGAGGAAGGTCTCGACGTTTATGAACACGGTGAGTTGTGCTACAACTAAAGTAAGCCGCACCCCTATCCCCTCTAACAAGGAGAGAGGAGCAATTAGAACCTATTAATAAAAAAAGCGTATGAAAAAGTATATTGTATTTGCATTTAGTTTGCTATGCGGTTTTACCGCTCATGCACAGGACACAGTAGAGACAACCATAGCAGCGGACGTCGTCAGTCAGTACATCTGGCGTGGTCAGGATCTGGGAAGTGTATCGCTACAGCCCACACTCGGCATAGGGTATAAAGGCCTGTCGTTGACTGCTTGGGGAAGCGTGGGACTCACAGAGCCTGCCGACACCAAGGAGCTGGACCTGACACTCGCTTATACCACTGGTGGTTTCAACATCGGCATCACCGACTACTGGACGAATGACGGCCAAGATCCCAGGGCTCGTTATTTCAAGTACGATGCCCACGGAACAAACCATGTATTTGAGGCAAACATCGGCTATGATTTCGGTGTGGCCAGCATACAGTGGTACACCAACTTCGCAGGCAACGATGGACTGAACAAGGACGGCAAGCGAGCCTACAGCAGTTATGTCGAAGCAATTGTCCCATACACGTTTGCTGGTGTAGATTGGACTGCCACGGCCGGTGCCGTCCCCTTTGCTACGGAAAGCTACGGCACGACGGGCTTTGCCGTTACAAGCCTTGAGCTAAAGGCAAGCAAGGACATCAAGGTGACCGACACGTTCTCCATCCCCGTCTTTGCACAGGTCGCTGCAAACCCCTGTGCCCAAAAAGCCTACCTGGTCTTCGGTTTTACGCTGCAACCTTAATCTGCCAGGTATCACTCCCCTCTCTCCGCAGTCATGGAGAGAGGGGAATTTTATGTGTAACAAACCTTTCATCACATGGAAACAAGATACATCTTTATTACTGGAGGCGTGACCTCATCGTTGGGAAAAGGAATCATCTCGGCATCGCTGGGTAAACTGTTGCAGGCTCGCGGCTACAAGGTCACGATTCAGAAGTTCGACCCGTACATCAACATCGACCCGGGCACGCTCAATCCTTATGAACACGGTGAGTGTTACGTGACGGCCGACGGTATGGAGACGGATCTTGACCTGGGACATTACGAACGATTCACAGGTATTAAGACCACACGCAACAATAGCGTGACGACAGGTCAGATCTACCTGAGCGTCATCGAACGTGAGCGTCGCGGAGACTACCTCGGCAAGACGATTCAGGTAGTGCCGCATATTACCGACGAGATTAAGCGGAGAATGCTCCGCTTGAATGAAGACTCTCAATTTGACTTCGTCATTACGGAGATTGGCGGCACCATCGGTGACATAGAAAGCCAGCCGTTCCTCGAAGCCATCCGACAGCTAAGATGGGAAATGGGACCAAGCCGTACGCTGAATGTTCACTTGACATACGTTCCGTATCTTGCTGCTGCTGGTGAGCTTAAGACAAAACCGACACAGACAAGTGTTAAGCAATTGCAGGGCTTGGGCATACAGCCGGAGGTTCTTGTCCTGCGTTCTGAACATGAGTTGAATGACGAGCTTCGCATGAAGGTGGCACATTTCTGCAATGTCGATGTCGAAGCTGTCATTACGAGCCAGGACCTTCCAAGCATCTACGAGGTGCCGGTGAACATGCAGAGGCAAGGGCTCGATTCCATTATCCTCAAGAAGATGGGCATGGAAACAGGTGAGACACCAAGTCTCGGACCTTGGCGTGACTTCCTGGATCGTCGCAAGCAGGCAACGGAAGTCATCAATATCGGACTCGTTGGCAAGTACGATCTGCAGGATGCCTACAAGAGCATCCTTGAGAGTCTGGCTCATGCGGGTACTTATAATAACAGGAAGGTGAAAGCGACCTTCATCAATAGCGAGTACATCACCCGCGAGAATGTCGGCGAGAAGCTCGATGGGATGCAAGGCATCGTTATCTGTCCGGGCTTTGGTCAGCGTGGTATAGAAGGAAAGATCATTGCAGCTGAATATACCCGAAACCACGACATTCCCACCTTTGGCATCTGCCTTGGCATGCAGATGATGGTGATAGAGTTTGCCCGCAACGCGCTGGGCTACAAGGACGCCAACAGTAGCGAGATGGACGAGAAGACACCTCATAACGTGATAGACCTGATGGAAGAACAGAAAGACATCACCCAGATGGGCGGCACGATGCGCCTTGGTGCCTACGAGTGCAAACTGGTAAAGGGCAGCAAGACCTACGAGGCTTATTATAGTGAAAAGGGAATAGGAAATAGTGAAGAAGGTTTAGCTCGGCGGACCGAAGGGGAAAGTCAATTTGCTACCGCCACGGTGAAGGAAAGACATCGCCATCGTTATGAGTTCAACAATGCCTATAAATACGAATTCGAGCAACATGGTATGAAATGCGTCGGTATCAACCCCACAGCCGACCTGGTGGAGATCGTCGAGATACCGTCTTTGAAGTGGTACATCGGCACTCAGTTCCATCCCGAATACTCATCCACGGTGCTACATCCGCACCCGTTGTTCATGAGCTTCGTAAAAGCGTGCACGCTTTAATTGATAATTGACAATTGATAATTGATAATTAATGGAACAGGTCAAGGAAGCGATTGAGCGAGAGCAGAGTCAAGCATGCTTGAACTTTACCGAGTGTGAGCTTGCTGGACCAAAGGTCAAGCATGAATGCGGCGTGGCGATGATTCGCCTGTTGAAACCGACGAAGTACTACGAAGAGAAATACGGTTCAGAGCGTTGGGCGCTGAACAAGCTCTACCTGATGATGGAGAAACAGCACAACCGTGGACAGGAAGGTGCCGGCATTGCCTGCGTCAATCTTGATGCACCCGTCGGCACCGAGTACATGTTCCGCGAGAGGGCTGAGGGCAAGGATGCCATTACGGAAATCTTTTCAAGGGTGACCCCTCTCCTACTCCCCCGAGGGGGAGAGTCTGACGTGCATGAAGCCTCCCCTCGGGGAGGTTGGAGGGGGTCCCAACTTCTGATGGGCCATCTGCGTTATTCCACGACAGGCAAGAGCGGGTTGCAATATGTACATCCGTTCCTGCGCCGCAACAACTGGAGGGCCAAGAACCTCTGTCTGTGTGGCAACTTCAACATGACCAACATCGACGAGGTTTTCCGTTTCCTGACTGCTCAGGGCCAGTCACCACGTATCTATGGTGACTCGTACATCACCCTGGAACTGATGGGGCACCGACTGGACCGTGAAGTGGAGCGATTGTTCGTTGAGGCAAAGGAACAGGGACTGGAAGGCACAGACATCACACACTATATTGACAACAATGTCTGCGTAGCCAACGTACTGAAGACCACGATGGAACACTATGACGGCGGCTACGTGATGTGCGGAATGACAGGTAGCGGCGAGATGTTTTCCGTGCGCGATCCATGGGGCATCCGTCCGGCTTTTTATTACTGCGACGACGAAATTGTGGCCGTGGCCAGCGAACGACCTGTGCTACAGACCACGTTCGACCTCGACAGCAAGGACGTTCAAGAGCTGAAACCTGGAGAGGCAGTCATCGTTCATAGGAACGGGGACATCCGTCTGGAACAGATTATGCCTGCACAGAAGCTCTCGGCCTGCTCCTTCGAACGTATCTACTTCAGCCGCGGCTCCGACTGCGACATCTACCAGGAGCGCAAACGACTGGGCGAACAGCTGACACCCGCTATCCTGAAAGCCATTGACGGCGATGTGGAGAACACCGTCTTTTCCTATATTCCCAACACCGCCGAAGTGGCCTTTTACGGTATGACCGACGGTATCCGCAAAAGCCTCGGAGGAAGAATGGAGGGGGCCGTTCGTACGGAGAAGGTCGTCTGGAAGGACATCAAGATGCGTACCTTCATTGCCGACAACAGCGAGCGTAACGACCTCGCTGCCCACGTCTATGACATCAGCTACGGCAGCTTGCGCCCCTACAAGGACAATCTCGTCATCATTGATGACAGCATCGTACGCGGCACCACGCTTCGCGAGAGCATCTTCAAGATTCTCGACCGGCTGCATCCCAAGAAAATCGTCATGGTCAGCAGCTCACCCCAGATCCGATACCCCGACTACTACGGCATCGACATGGCCCGACTGGAAGAGTTTTGTGCCTTTCGTGCCACGATGGCGCTTATTGAGGAAGGGAGCCTTACACCCGATCCCAAGCCTCACCCCCTAACCCCCTCTCCAAGGGGCGAGGGGGAAGCTTTCTGCAGAGAGGGGAGTGATTACTCTTGCGGGTCGAAACTTATCCAGGAAGTCTATCATGCTTGCAAGGAGTATCCTCTGGAGGCTAACCATGTAAGGCGTATATACGAGCCGTTCACCGTCGAGGAGATCAACAACAAAATCGTCGAGATGTTACGCCCGGCCGACATGCAGGCACCTGTTGAGCTCGTGTTTCAGAGTATCGGAGGACTGCATAGAGCCTGCCCCAGTCATCCTGGCGACTGGTACTTTACCGGCCACTACCCTACTCCCGGTGGCATGCGCCTCTGCAACCAGGCATTTATCAACTTTGTGGAAAAAACAAATAAATCGTAAATAATCATTATGTGTGGAATTGTAGCAATATTAGACGTGAAGAAGCAGACACCGGAGCTGCGACAGAAAGCATTACGTATGAGTCAGAAGATCCGTCATCGCGGACCCGACTGGAGTGGAATCTATTGTGGAGGGAATGCCATCCTTGCCCATGAACGACTGAGCATCGTCGATCCTGAGAGCGGCGGACAACCCCTTTACAGCCCCCCTCAATCCCCCCGACAGGGGGGAAGTCCCGACGCACAGCAACAACTCCCCCAGTCGGAAGAGGCCGAGAGGGGGCTTCAGGTCCTTGCCGTCAACGGCGAGATCTATAACCATCAGGAGATTCGTCGCCGCTTCGCTGGGCAATATGAGTTTCAGACGGGCTCTGACTGCGAGGTCATCCTGGCGTTGTACAAAAGCCTCACCCCCAGCCCCTCCACAAGTGGAGAGGAAAGCATTTTCACTCACGAACAGATATGTGGAATGCTGGAACAGTTGAGCGGCATCTTCGCCTTCGTGCTCTACGACGAGGAACGCAACCAGTACCTGATAGCCCGTGACCCCATTGGCGTGATACCTTTATATATAGGTTACGACAGCGACGGAACGGTATATGTCGCATCAGAACTGAAAGCCCTCGAAGGCCAGTGCGAGCATTACGAGCCTTTCCTCCCAGGACACTACCTCTATAGTGGAGAGTCTCCACTCTACACTCTAAACTCTAAACTTAAAAGGTATTATCAGCGTGACTGGTTCGAATACGACGCCGTCAAGGACAATCCCGCCTCAGTCGAAGCCATCCGCGACGGACTCACCGCCGCCGTCAAGCGCCAGCTCATGAGTGACGTGCCCTATGGCGTGCTACTTTCCGGTGGTCTGGACAGCAGTGTCGTCTCTGCCATTGCAGAGAAATTCAGCGAACATCGCATCGAAGATGATTCCCAGACACGCGCCTACTGGCCCCGACTACACTCTTTTGCAGTAGGACTCAAGGGTGCTCCTGACCTGGAGAAGGCGCGACTTGTTGCCAACTACATCGGCACTGTACACCACGAAATCAACTACACCATACAGGAAGGTCTCGACGCCATCCGCGACGTGATCTATTTCATCGAGACCTACGACGTCACTACTGTCCGTGCCTCAACACCGATGTACCTGCTGGCCCGCGTCATCAAGTCGATGGGTATCAAGATGGTGCTCTCGGGCGAAGGGGCAGACGAGATATTCGGTGGCTACCTCTATTTCCACAAAGCCCCCGATGCAAAAGCGTTCCATGAGGAGACCGTGCGCAAGCTCTCAAAGCTTCATCTCTATGACTGCCTGCGAGCCAACAAGAGCCTCTCGGCCTGGGGTGTTGAAGGACGCGTTCCTTTCCTTGACAAAGAGTTCCTGGATGTGGCCATGCGGACGAATCCTAAAGCCAAGATGTGCGGCCCTAAGACATCAGGAAATCCTGGATTCGAAATTGAGAAGCGCATTGTCCGCGAGGCCTTTGCCGATATGCTGCCTGAAGAGGTTGCCTGGCGACAGAAAGAGCAGTTCAGCGATGGTGTAGGCTATTCGTGGATAGACACCCTGAAGCAGATAACTGCCGAGGCTGTCAGCGACGAGCAGATGGCACATGCTGCCGAACGTTTCCCCATCAACCCGCCGAAGAACAAGGAAGAGTATTATTACCGCAGCATCTTTGCCGAACACTTCCCCAGCGACTCTGCTGCCCGTAGCGTACCCAGCGAGGCCAGCGTAGCATGCTCTACCGCCATCGCCCTCGAGTGGGACGCCGCCTTCAAGAACATGAACGACCCCAGCGGCCGTGCCGTCAAGGGCATTCATGAGCAGGCCTATTGATGAAAGAATACGTAAATAGGATTGCTTTCTATAGTTACTGTTATCATAAATAGTCCCAAAAGATGCTCCCATGTCAGCGCGATGTGGGAGATTTTTTGTGCATTTGCAGCACCAAAAGCACAGACAAGGTACGGGGAAACTGGCTCTTTAAGATAGGCTATGATAGCAGACGGCAGAACAAAGGCTCAACACTCAGAATCGTGGGAAAGTGCTTTGAACTGACAAAACAACTTGTTTTGTGTCGCAAAACCTATACTCTTGTTCAACCAAAGCATAGCTTTTGGTGGACAAAA
>CAJOQT010000102.1 GCA_905236875.1 uncultured Prevotella sp.
AATTCTCAAATTCTTTAATTCTTGATTCAAGTTTCTGAAGTTACGCAGATTCTATTTAAAACCACGAATATCACGAATTTGCCAATTGTCACGAATTAGAGAATTAGAGGATGATGATTGATGCAGGCCGACCAAGAATGATGTAGCAGAAATTATTTTCTGGCGAAAATGATTGGTTGTTGAAAAAAAAGTTGTAACTTTGCAGCAAACTTTATGCAAAGAACTAAAAGACTGACGATATGACGACACAATTGCTGTTTATCGGTACCACCGAGCTGCTGATCATCGCAGCCATTGCACTGCTGCTCTTCGGCGGCAAGAAACTGCCTGAACTGATGAAAGGTCTGGGGCAGGGAGTACAGAGCTTCAAGAAGGGCATGAACGAACCCGCAGCGGAGGAGCCGAAGAAGGAAGAGCCGGCTGCCGCCACTGACGACAAGGCAGGGAAATGACCGACGCTAATGACAACGACATGCTCTCGTTTGGCGGACACCTGGAGGTGCTCCGCCAGATGATGTTTCGTGTCATTGCCGTGTCGGGAGCCATCGCCGTCGTGGTGTTTTTCTTCAAGGACTGGACGTTCCGTATATTGTTGGCTCCCAGTGAGTGGGACTTTGTCACTTATCGTTTACTTGAACGGCTGATGCAGGCCGTCGGCATCGACTTTCACTTCGAGGAATACCACGTCTCGTTGATCGCCACCGACCTGTCGAGTCAGTTCATGACACACGTCACCACCGCCATCTATCTGGGGCTGCTTGCCGCCTCGCCTTACATCCTGTATGAGCTGTTCCGTTTCGTGTCGCCCGCCCTCTATGAGAACGAGCGGCGCTACAGCGTACGGGTCACCTGTTGTATCTACGTGCTGTTCTTCATCGGTGTGCTGATGACCTATTTCGTGCTGTTCCCCATCTCGTTCCGCTTCCTCGGCACCTACAGCGTGGCGGAGCGTGTGCAAAGCACCATCACCATCGACTCGTACATCACCACCTTCCTGTCGCTGACGCTCCTGATGGGCGCGGTGTTTCAGTTGCCCGTCATCGCCTTCTTCCTTGCCAAGCTCGGCGTCATCGATGCCGGCATGCTGTCGCGCTACCGCCGCCATGCCTTCCTGCTCCTCATGCTTGTTGCCGCCATCATCACCCCGCCCGACGTGATGACGCTCATCCTCGTCACCGTGCCGCTGTACCTGCTCTTCGAGGTCAGCATTCGGGTTGTCCGCTTCGTTCGGTGACGAACGACGGACAACAAGCCCCTCTCCGGCTCCCCCGAGGGGAGTGACTACGAACTGTGTTCAGCGGTTTTGCCGCTGAAATGGTACAACTGAACACAAAGACACAAAGACACAAAGTTTTTTAAAAAAACACGAATTACACGAATTGAACGAATTATCACTTCATTTTTCTACAACGAATTTTACGAATTACACGAATTTTCATTTCCCCTCAGACGAATTTCTTTCGAATTTATCGAATACTGCGCAGCATAAATTCGTTTCATTCGAACATAATTAGTAGCTATCTGAGCGCAGCATAAATTCGTTTCATTCGTTAAATTCGTTGTAGTAAAGCACAAAATCAAGTCATATTCTCAATTCGAACAATTCGTGAAATTCTTGCGTCCCTTCGGTAGCAAGCGGCATAGCCGAGCGCGTTGTAGTTATTACATGGCCGTTTTTATTAGTGACAGATGACAGTAGGACAGTAGATATAAAGGAAAACCTTCCTGCGTACATATAGGCGCATGTACGCAGGAAGGTTTTTTATGTTTTTTACTGTCCTACTGTCATACTGTCACTACGGCCTGAAAGATTTTCTTCGACTTCTCTAAGTTCCAAATCTTCTGACTGTGCAAAGGTAGTAAATTTTTCCCGAATTTCCAAATCTTTTCGCTCAAAAATAAAAAATTGTGGGAAAAAGTTGTGAGATTATGAAAAAAGTTGTATCTTTGCAAAATATAATGTAATTTAATTCTAATGCTTATGCGAAAAATTATTGTGGCATCATTAGCATGCCTTTTGTTTACAAGTTGCATCCCCGACTTCCTGAAATTCGGAAAGTCAGACATGCAGGCAAGGGTAGATTCCCTGGAGAGAGCAAATGCCGATTATCAGGCAGACGTTGAAAACCTGACAACTTTCGTTACCGTGTTGTCCGACGGACTGGACAGCATTGCGCGGCAGGAGGACATGCTGTTCGCCAAGCGCGAGGGCAACCTGGACCGCGAGCAGCTGAGACGGAACCTGGAGAGCTTCGAGAAGATGCTGGCCCAGCAGAAGGTCCGTATCTCACACCTGGTGGATTCGTTGGGCATGAGAGGCCGTCAGATCGACAAGCTGCAGAACTTGGTGAAACACCTGAACGAACAGTTAGACGAGAAGAACGCCATCATCCAGCAGCTGCGTGCCGACCTGGATCAGCGTAACATGAGCATTGCCGAGCTGAATCAGCGTGTCAGTGCGCTGACCGAGACCAATATACAGTTGAACGAGCGCGTGGAGCAGCAGGTACATGCCATCGAGGCACAGGAGGTGGTCATCAACGAGGGCTTTGTCAAGATAGGTACGAAGAAGGCGCTGAAGGACGGCGGCTTCCTCACCGGCGGCTTCCTGAAGAAGACGAAGGTGAACTACGAGACGCTGCCTCGTGACAAGTTCATGAAGGTGGATATCCGTAACTTCCGCGAGATACCTATCAACTCGAAGAAGGTGAAGATCATGACGCCGCAGCCTGCCGGTTCGTACGAGATTACTACGGAAGACGGCAAATCGACGCTGAAGATCACCAATCCCAATGCCTTCTGGAGTGTGTCGAACTTCCTCATCATCCAAACCGACTAAGGTATGAAGACGGGACGGTATCTATTGCTGGTTGCCCTCCTGTTTCTGCCGCTGCTGTCGTTCGCCCAGAACAAGATACAGTACGTGGTCAAGGAAGGCGACACCATGGCCAGCATCGCTGCAGATCATGGCGTGACCGAGCAGGACATCCGGCGTGAGAACGGAGACAATGCCGACATGCTCTTTCCCGGTCTGGTGCTCACCATTCCGAAAGCAGCGAGGCCCGCTACGGGCAATAACGGCAATAATGGCAACAACGGCAGCGGCAGCCGCGTAGGCAGCCGTGTGCCGTCGTCGGCCACGACGCCTGCCTCTGGAGGAGGAATGGCGGTTGTCGATAAGGTGGTGATGCAGGACAGCAGCTATGTGTTGTGCAAGGTCGAGAGTGCCACTGCGAGCTATGTCACCGTCCGTCAGGAAGGCATGCCCATGCCCGTCAAGCTGGCGGTGAAGGATGTGGCTTATGTGGAGTACGCCAACGGCACGGTGAAACGGTTTAACCAGCCAACGAACACAAGAAGGAGGAGACGCTGATGAAGAGAGTGCTATTTCTGATGCTGGCAGCCCTTGCCCTGGTGCAGGGCTATGCACAGCGCGACAAGGTCATCCTGCGCGACGGTACGGTACGTGAGTGCAAGCTTGAGATGGTGACCACCGACAGCACCGTGTTTACGGCTGACGGCCGCCGTGTCAGCATACACAACACCGAGGTCTATATGGTGAAGTACGACAAGCGCGGCAATGTCTTCTATACCGACGACGGTGAGCAGTTCTCCGGCGAGGGCGACGGCAAGGTACCCGGTGCCGCTGCCGCCATCTACCTGGCACAGGGCAAGGAGATTGTAGCCTATAACCTGATGATGGGTGTCGATCAGGTGACCTACCAGACGGGCAAGAAGAAGAACTCGCCTACGGAGACGGTAGCCAAGGATGACATCTTCATGATCTGCTATCATGACGGTACACGTACGATTGTCAATGACTTCGGATCAGTACAGGAGCGTAAGAGGGCCCGTGAGGAGGCTGCACGCCGTAAGGCCGAAGAGGAACGGCTCGCTGCCCTGCGGGCACAGTACCCGAAGGACGGCACGCTGCTTACTGTCACCGGCAAGCGCCTGAACGTCACCGTGGTGTCCGAGGACGACACGGAATATATGTTCAAGCGCCGCGACATCCAGAACAGCCCCGTGTTCCAGATCAGCAAGACCTATGTGACCGACCTCAATCTCATGTAGTGTCAGTTTAATCAACTTCCGCAAGCTCTGTTTCCTCCAGTTGGTAGGGGTGAGAAGTAAGGGGTTAGGGGTTAGAGAAATGCTGGTAAACGCAAGTGATTTTTATTTATCAAGAATTTGAGAATTAGAGAATGGTGATAGAAGCAAGCATAAAGATTCTATCCTTTTCAATTCGCCAAATGATAATCCAAAAAACGGAAGAAAATTCTCAAATTCTCTAATTCTTGATAATATAGATTTATTTGAATATCAGATAATTAGTTATTTGTGAAACTTAAATTTAGATGATATGAAAAAGGTAATTATATGTTGTGTGATGATAATTTGTTCGCTGGCGGCAATGGGTCAGGGAACTATCACACATACCGTAGTGCGCGGTGAGGACCTTGACTTCATCGCCGAGAAGTATGGCATCACCAAGGAGCAGATCCTTGAGGCCAACCCCAATGCAGCAGAACTCTTCTATACGGGTATGACGCTGAAGATACCGGCTCCCAGTCAGGTGATTATCAACGACGGCGGCGTGCTGGATACCCAAGACATGCCCCGTGTGGATGACGGCTTCATATCGTCGGCCGACTTCACCTTCATGTTCAATCCCGACGATAAGGTCTATGGACTGCGCGCCAATGTCAACTGCCTGGGCACGAACTGGTTGAGTGCCAATGCCGGTGTGAGTCACGCGTTCGTCGATCATGGCTCGTTCGGTGCCTTCGTCGGTGCTGGCCTGTCGCCGAAGTATGCCGTCGGCCCCGTCATCGTGGGTGCCCATCTGTATCCCTACGTGACGCTCTACACGTCGTATGAGGCCGAGGAGGTAAAGAATAACAGCCCGACCTACCGTATGGATTACGAAATGAAGAACAAGGTGAAGTTCAACTATGGCGGTGCGTTGGACCTGATGGCGGGTTACAAGATTGCGAACCTCAGTGCCGGTAATAATCTCTATCTGACAGTCAGTTACCATGTCAGTGCCTTGGAGTTCAAGACCAAGGACTGCTTCAAGCATGGGCTGTGGGGTGTCGGCGTTTCTATTGAACTATGAATAACGTAGAGCAAAAAGCGATGTTGCCCATCGGTACGTTGCTGCAAGGCGGCAAGTACCGTATAGTCAGGCATCTCGCCTCGGGCGGATTCGGAAATACCTATGTGGCTACCAACACGGAGTTTGACGAGCTGGTAGCCATCAAGGAGTTTTTTATGCGGGGCGTCAGTGAGCGTTCCGGCGACACGGTGACCGTCAGTGTGACCAACGCGGCCAACATGGAGCATTTCACCAGTCAGAAGGATAAGTTCCGTAAGGAGGCACGCCGTCTGCGTAAGCTGCGTAACGACCATATCGTCACCGTTCACGACCTGTTTGAGGAGAACGGCACGACCTACTACGAGATGGATCTCATCAACGGCGAGTCGCTGAACGACCGCCTGAAACGTACCGGACAGCCCTTCAGTGAGGCAGAGGTGATGCACATCCTCGACCAGGTGCTCGACGCCCTGGCATTCGTCCATAACCAGGGACTGTATCACCTCGACCTCAAGCCCGCCAATATCATGATGGAAAAGACGGGTAGGGTGTTGCTGGTCGATTTCGGCGCGTCGAAGCAGATGTTGGCGACGGGAGGCATGAGCGTGTCGTCAGGCATGGTCTATACGCCCGGCTTCGCACCGTTGGAACAGACGGAGCAGAACACCAAGTGCTTCGGTCCCTGGACCGACCTCTACTCGTTGGGTGCTACACTTTATAAGCTGCTGACCAACAGGACGCCGCCATCGGCGAGTGAAGTATTGGTGTCGCGTGATGCCTTGCAGTATCCGGTGCCCGTCAGTGCCCGTATGAAACAGCTCATCGCCTGGCTGATGAAGCCACGCTTCGATGAGCGTCCGCAGAACGTTGCCGCCGTGCGACGCTTCCTCACGGGCAAGCCCGAGGAAGAAGAGACGAAGCCTTTTATCCCCCAGCAGCCAATGGTGTCGGACGCCACACAACCGGCATTCTCACAGCCGACACCGTCGCAGATCAGTCATCCTTCGCAGATCAGTCATCCGTCACAGATCAGTCATCCGTCACAGATGAGTCATCCGTCGCAGATGAGCCATCCGTCACAGATGGGACGTCCGTCACAGATGAGTCAACGGTCGCAGAGCCATGTCTCACAGATGAGCCGTGCGTCTCAGATGAGTCAGCACTCACGGCTGTCACGTCCGGCACAGCCCCCCAAGAAGAAAAACTACACGTGGGTGGTGCTGCTGGTGTCGTTCTTCGGTCTGCTGATCGGCTGCGGCATCGTGGGCGCTGCCATCTTCCTGCTGAAGAAGGGCGGTGGTGAGACCGAGGGCGGACTGCTGACCGTCAAGGACGACACGCCCAGGGACAGTGTGATGACCTACAGCGTCAAGGGCATCGATTTCAAGATGTTACGTGTTGATGGCGGAGAATTCTCTATGGGTGCCACCGGCGAACAGGAAGACAGTCCCATCGACCATGAGCGACCCATCCATCGTGTGACGCTGAGCACCTACAGCATCGGTGAGACAGAGGTGACGCAGGAACTCTGGGAGGCTGTCATGGGCAGCAATCCCTCGGAGATCAAGGGACCGAAGCTGCCTGTGGAGAATGTCAGCTGGAACGACTGCCAGACGTTTGTCAGCAAGCTGAACGAGCTGACCGACCAGACCTTCCGTCTGCCTACGGAGGCAGAGTGGGAGTTTGCTGCGCGTGGCGGCAACAACGGCAACAGCTACAAGTATGCCGGCAACAACACCCTTGGCACTGTAGCATGGTACGACAGCAACAGCAACAACACGACGCATGACGTGGCGACGAAGGAACCTAATGACCTCGGACTGTACGACATGTCAGGCAACGTCTCGGAGTGGTGCCAGGACAAGTACGGAAGATATACCGCTGAGAGCCAGACCGATCCGCAGGGTGCTCCCTCCGGCTCCTACCACGTCTATCGTGGCGGCAGCTACGACGACGGCTCGTCCATGTGCCGCGTCTCCTGCCGCAGCTTCATGGTCAGCCACGAACACATCGGCCTCCGACTGGCGAAATAACCCCCAAAGTATTATAACGACCACGAATTAAACGAATGAAACGAATTTATGCTGCGCCTAGATAGCTGCTAATTATGTTCGAATGAAACGAATTTATGCTGCGCAGTATTCGATAAATTCGAAAGAAATTCGTCTGATTGGAAATGAAAATTCGTGTAATTCGTGAGATTTGTCGAAGACCCACGAGTGCTCGCAGTAAATTCGTTGTAGAAAAAGAAGTGATAATTCGTTGTAAAAAATAAGTAAACCGTAAATTATATGTTGTTGAGAAAGTTATTGATGGTGAGTGCGGTGTGTTGGGCAGTGACCGCTGGTGCTGCTGACGAGCCGGTATGGAAGAATCCGTATGTGAACCAACAGAACAGAGAGGTGAGGAGAGCCAACTTCTTTGCCTTCGAGAGTGAGGAACTGGCAAGAAAGGGCGACAAGACACAGTCGCAGCGTTATCTGTCGATGGAAGGAAAGTGGCGCTTTAACTTCGTGCGTAACCATAACGAACGCCCACAGAACTTCTGGCGTACCGACTTCGACGACTCCGAGTGGGTCGATTTCCCCGTGCCGGGATTGTTTGAGCTGAACGGCTACGGTGACCCCATCTACAAGAACATCGGCTATGCGTGGGGCACGACGTTCGAGAGTACCCCGCCGTATATCAGTGAACTGAACAACTACACCGGTTCCTATCGTCGTACCTTTGTGTTGCCCGAAGACTGGAAGGGACAGCAGGTGCTGTTCCATGTCGGCTCTGCTACCAGCAACCTCATGCTGTGGGTCAACGGCAAATATGTCGGCTACAGCGAGGACTCGAAGGTAGCGGCAGAGTTTGACATCACGAAATATGTGAAGAAAGGCAAGAACCTCATTGCCATGCAGGTGATGCGCTGGTGTGACGGCACCTATCTGGAAGACCAGGACTTCTGGCGCTTCACAGGTATCGCCCGTGAGGTCTATCTCTATGCCCGTCCGAAGGACCACATCGGTGACCTGACGATCAGGCAAGACTACGAACAGGGTACCGGTGTGCTGACGTTAGAGGTGCTGACCACTGGCAGGTCAACGGTAGAGACGAAACTCTTTGATGCCGACGGACAGCAGGTGGGAGAGGGACTGTACATCACCGTGCCCAATGCCAAGCCCTGGTCGGCAGAGACGCCCAACCTCTATACCTTGTATATATATCTGAAACAAGGAGACAAGGTGACAGAGGTGGTGAAGCAGCGAATAGGCTTCCGGCATATCGAGATCAAGGGCGGTCAGCTGCTCGTCAACGGTCAGCCGATACTCATCAAGGGTGTTGACCGTCACGAGCTGGACCCCGACGGCGGCTATATTGTGAGCGTGGAGCGTATGGTGCAGGACATCAAGATCATGAAACAGCTCAATATCAATGCCGTGCGTACGAGCCACTATCCTGATGACCCGCGCTGGTACGACCTGTGCGACGAGTATGGACTCTACGTGACGGCCGAGGCCAACCTCGAGAGTCACGGCATGGGCTACGGTGAGAGAACGCTCGCCAAGCGACAGGACTTCGAGCAGATGCACCTGGAACGTAACGAGGCCAACGTGCGGACGCTGAAGAACCACCCCAGCATCATCGTGTGGAGTCTGGGTAACGAGGCCGGCTACGGCCCGAACTTCGAGAAGTGCTACGACTGGATCAAAATGTACGACGAGGTACGCCCCGTGCAGTACGAGCAGGCCATTTGGGGAGGCAAGAGCGACATCTGCTGTCCGATGTATATGGACTACCGCGACAGCGAGCGCTACTCACAGGGTAATGACCCGCGTCCGCTCATCCAGTGCGAGTATGCCCATGCAATGGGTAACTCTATGGGCGGTTTCAAGGAATACTGGGAGCTGATACGCAAGTACCCGAAGTTCCAGGGCGGACATATCTGGGACTTCGTGGATCAGGGACTGCGTGACAAGAGCAAGATCACTGGCCGGGAGATCTTTACCTACGGCGGCGACTACGGCCGCTATCCCGCCTCAGACTATAACTTCAACTGCAACGGCATCATCGCCCCTGACCGCAGGCTGAATCCCCATGCCTATGAGGTGCAGTACTACTACCAGAATATATGGGTCATGGATGAAGGATTACAGTTGAAGGACGGACAGTTCACAGTCTATAACGAGAACTTCTTCAAATCACTCGACGACGTGGAACTGGTATGGTTTGTCGGTGGAGCTGCCGGCACCCACCATCATCATGGCGGTGACCGTCCAGAGGGTATGACCTTCGGCCATGGCGGTACGATAGACCTCACAGGCATCGGTCCGCAGCAGCGTAAGGTGATTACCGACGAGGCCCTGAAGAATACCGTCGAGCGTGTGCTGGGACATCATGGCGATCAGGAGATCTTCGTCTGGTTCCAGTTCAAGACCAAGGTGGCACAGCCGCTTATTGACAAGGGACAGGTCATCGCCCGTCAGCAGTTCGTGCTGAACGACTATCAGTTCCCGGATGTGAGGGAAAAGGGAATAGTGAAGAGTGAAAAATTTGCTGCCGCCATTCAGAAAGAGGAGACAACCAGCTACATCAAGCTGACGGCAGGCGGTACCACGCTGACCGTCGGCAAGTGGAGCGGCTGGATAGACTATCTGGATGTTGACGGTGAGCCGATGCTGCTCGACCGTCAGAGCATCACGCCGGAGTTCTGGCGTGCCCCGACCGACAACGACTATGGCGCTTGGCTACAGCAACGCTTCGGCATTTGGAAGCGACCGCAGATGAAGCTCACCAGCTGTGCTGTCAGCGATAATGCCATTACCGCAAGCTTCGACATGCCCGAAGTGAAGGCCCAGCTGGTGATGACCTACACGCTGACCGAGGAGGGTGAGGTTGTGGTACGTGAGCAGCTGACGACCACAGCGGGTGCTGAGGTGCCTCCGATGTTCCGTTACGGCATGCAGCTGCAGATGCCCAAACGCTTCAGTAAGCTGACCTACTACGGTCGCGGACCGATAGAGAACTATTGTGACCGCAAGGACAGCCAGTTCCTCGGCCTCTATGAGAATGCGGTCGGCAGCGAGTACTTCCCATACGTCCGTCCACAGGAGAGCGGCAACCATACCGACATCCGCTGGTTCAGCGTGCATGACGGTGAGCGGGGACTGACATTCTATAGTTCGGCACCTATGGAGTGCAGCGCTTTGCCTTACCTTGTCGAGGACCTCGACGACGGTCCCATCAAGGAGCAGAAGGGCGGTCACCACAGCGGAGACCTGATGGAGCGTCCGTTGACCCAGATTCATGTGCAGCAGATGCAGATGGGACTGGGATGTGTGAATGCCTGGGGAGCATGGCCGCAGGAGCAGTATCTGCTGCGTTACGGTGACCGGGACTTTACTTTCGTTATTCAACCAATGCGCAATGAATGATGTCATAATGACACTTAAATGCTTTGATTTAGGTCAAAATGTCGGAAAAAATAGGTGGTTTTATGAATTTTTTGCTAAAAAAGGATACGAAATATCTGATAAAATGTTACCTTTGCACCGCAAATACGAGAAATCGATAACATTTCAAGAAGATTGTTTAAAGAATTAACGTAGAGGAGAGAAAAAAATGAAGAAGATTTTTGTATTGGGAGTCCTTGCACTTCTTGGCGCAATGAATGTGAATGCGCAGTGTCTGGTAACAGAAGAAATCGACACCACATACATCAAGCTGGATGCCAACCAGCTTCCGCTGAACTATATCAATCTGACAAAGGCAGAGCTGGAGGAGCGGATTGGTGAGTTGGAGACGATTTTCGAGAATGAAGAATTCGGTCTTTATGCTGCCAGTGAATATACCTTCAAGATTGAGGGTGACCGTGTCATCTCGCAGTCCATCAAGATTGCCGATGCTTCGGAGGAGAAGATTATCTACAACCAGATACTGAATGCCCTTTCGAGGAGTAACTCGTTGAAGGACACACACAACACGGGTGGTAACATCTATGAGTATGCTGCCTTCCAGATTGTGTTCGACGACTTCGACGGTTATGAGAAGCTGACCTTCCAGGCTATCCCGGAGAACGGCGGCTATTAAGCATGTGGTCTATTTAATGAATTGTTAATATCAGGGGCGCTTTCGAAGCGCCCCTGAATTTTTTTATGAAAGAAATTGTCAGAAATTAATCAGAAATTTATTCTTGATAATTTCTTTCATAGAAAACATGTCTGTATGTTTAGTACATGATTATATGTTCAGGAAATAGCCGAGGCGGTAGAGGGTGAAGAGAGGTAAAGGGACAGGTTTGTCGATGAGCAATCGTCGTTCGATGTTGCCGAACAGTCGGTGCCAGAGGCGGATGACGGGCAGCAGTCCCCACGGACGTAGTTTGTTGACCGCATCGAGCAGATGGGAGAAGCCCTGTAGCTCTGACTGGAACTGGTGAAGGGTACGCAGTCCTTCCTCCGACTTGCTGACGAACGAGGCATTATCCTCGAAGGTGCAGAAGCCCATGGGGTTGTCGATGTGGGTGATGGCGATGTGGGCCGTGCGCAGCTGTTTGCCGAAGAACACATCCTCGTAGCCGTAGTAACGGAAACGCTCGTCGAAGGGATGAGCCAGCATTAGCTCCCGCCGGATGAGGAAGTTGGCGGTGTGGAAGTCGCTGTAGGGCTTTTGCTGACGCTTCTTTGCCGTGTGCTCCTGCTCGGCCGCCTTCTCATATCGATAGCGGAGGTTCTTGTTGAGTGTGGCATTACCGCCGATGGCTACGCCACCGTCAATGACATCTGCATCTCCGACAGAGAGATACCGGACGATGAAGTCATTACGTATCATCGTCATGTCGCTGTCGATAAAGAGAAGCTGGTCGTATTGGGCCTGCTGTGCCAGAAAGTTACGGATGGCTGCCCTGCCGATATTCTTCGGCTGTTGCAGATACCGGCAATGCTCCCATTGGCAGATTTCTTTGTTTTCGCGGATGACCTCCGTATCCGTCGATCCGTCGTCGGCCACCATAATCTCGTATGTAAGATGGACTGCCTCAGCCTGTTGCCGAAGTTCACCTACCAACTGCTTGCATCTGTCATTATAGGTAGGAACTAATATGGATAATTCATAATGCATAATTCAAAAAGCATAATGCATAATTGAGGGCAAAAGTACGCATTTTCTTCCAAATAACACCTATTAAACACCCAAAAATAGTTAAAAAAGTGAGGGCGGCAGCAAATTCTTTACTTTTCACTCTTCACTTTTCACTTTTTTGTAGTACCTTTGCAGCCGCTTTTACGAGATAAGAGCAGGAAATTCAAGTTAAACATTAAAATTTTAGATTAAAAATGGCAACAAAAATCAGACTGCAGCGCGGTGGCCGTAAGGGATACGCTTTCTATCGTATCGTCATCGCTGATGCAAGAGCACCAC
>CAJOQT010000103.1 GCA_905236875.1 uncultured Prevotella sp.
AAGATCTCTCTTATATGCCCCGCGCCGGAAAAATGCGCGAAAGCGGATGCAAAGGTACGACTTTTTTCCGAAACGGCAAACTTTTTCGCAACTTTTTTCAACAAAAATGCAAAAATAATGCGACTCTTGACCAATATCAAGAGCCGCAAAGCCTTCTCACGTGCGTTTACAATATTATATTATACAATAGAGAGGGATGAAATCTTAGTTGCGTCTTCCGAAGATGCGGAGCAGATAGAGGAAGAGATTGATGAAATCCAGATAGAGCGACAGCGCTCCGAGGAGTGCAATCTTCTGTGACCCTTCACTGGTGTCGCCAGCCATCAGGAGCATGTTCTTGATTTTCTGCGTATCGTAGGCCGTCAGTCCCACGAAGACAAGCACGCCCGCATAGCTGATAATCATGTCGAGTCCACTACTCTTGACAAAAACATTGACAATAGTGGCGATGATGATGCCAATGAGTGCCATGAAGAGGATCTTACCAATCCCCGACAGGTCGGACTTGATAAAATAGCCAAGTAAGCCCATGGCAGCAAAGGTTCCTGCGGTAATAAAGAATACCATAGAGATGGTGCCGAAGGAATAAGCCACAAAGATGACCGACAATGTAGCACCATTGATGACCGAGTAGAGGACAAACAAGAGTGTCGCCGTGGTGAGTGACAGTTTGTTGATGGCCATGCTGATAGCGATGACCAGCGCAAACTCTGCAATGATGAGTCCCCACATCACCCACTGGTTGTAATAGACTATCTGCTGGAGGTTAGGCGTAGTGGCCACAGCAAAGGCAGTAAAGCCTGTGATGGTCAGTGCGAGTGTCATCCAGAGATATACTTTTCGCATCAGCACGGGCAATGCTGCCGACGCTTCCAATTCACGTTCGCGGAACGTTACGTCCATTTCATAATCGTTGTAGTTCATCTTTTTCTGTTTTTTTGTTATTATAGACCCGACGGGAAAACCGTCGGGCACACTGTCTTTATATTTCGAGTGAACCGTCGGGCACACTGTTTTTATGTTTTCAGAGGGCAAAGTTAATCAATTATTCGGGTATGACAGCAATAGTTTTCATAAAAAAAAATAAAAAAATCGTCATAATCCAAAAATATTAAGTATATTTGCCATTGCTTAACAAGCAAAGCCCTATTTTAATTAATCAATAACTAAAAACAAAGTATTATGACTTACAAAGTAGTTGACATTGAAGGCGTAGGTGAGGTCTATGCAGAGAAGTTGATTGCAGCAGGTATCAAGACCGATGCAGAACTGTTGGAGAAATGTGCCAAACCCGCTGGTCGCAAGGAGCTAGCAGAGGCAACGGAGATCAGCCCGAAGCTGATTCTGAAGTGGGCAAACCACTGTGACCTCTACCGCATCAACGGCGTTGGTCCACAGTTTGCAGAACTGTTGGAGGCATCGGGCGTTGACACCGTAAAGGAGTTGAAGCACCGTGTAGCAGCCAACCTTGCTGCCAAGCTGCAGGAGGTGAACGAGCAGAAGAAGCTGGTTCGCCGCGTTCCTGTTGAGAGCGAGGTACAGGCCATGATTGACCAGGCCAAGGAGCTGCCCGGCGTGATGGAGTACTAAACACATGCGTCTCCATTCCCATTATCACCTATCAGACTGCCGTTTCGTCATTCTTTTAGTAATGACAGCGGCAGTCTATCATCTTATTGTCGGTTTACAAGGATTCGACATGTATGATGAGGGATGGAGTCTGACGGGTTTTCAGCAGATCTTCGAAGCGCCGGAATCCGTCGAATATCTGTTTCTGTACTATCTGACCAACATTGTCGGTGGCTTGTGGAACATCATCTTCGGCTTCGGGGGTATCTATGCTTTCCGCATCCTGGCAGGTATCGTCCTCACCCTAACCGCCGTTGTCGTCTGGCTGATGCTTCGCCAGTACTTCAACCGATGGTGTATCTTCATAGGCATCATGGCATCGTTCACGTGCTGTTACTATGGCATGATGGTTTTCTACCACAACTACCTAACGGCCCTGCTTTCCACCTGCGCGGCCTATACCTTATGGAAGTCGCTTGTCAACGACAACAGTAAATGGATATTCGTCAGTGGGATATTGATTGGCTGCAATATCTTTGTCCGTATTCCCAACATCGTTCTGACGTCGTTCGTCCTTCTCCTTATACCATATTATATATATAAGAGGAATCTCTGGCAGACCTTTAAGCTGTTGGGGGTATTTATCTGTGGCTTTTTTGCCGGTGTAGCAGCGGTAGCACTACTGATGTTAACCTTGGGTCACCTTGACATTTTCCTCTCTGCTGTCAACAGTGGTTTCTCAGCGACTTCCGATCAGGAGAGCACCCATCATCTCTCATCAATGGCTGTCACCTATCTTGGTGTCTATCGAACCATCCTCACCCAAGGTATCTTCAACAACACCTATACCATTTACCTTGCAGGCACATTGGCCTGTCTTTGGTCGGTCACCGCACGCCGACACGAGTCAGGGCAGGTTTATCTGGCCTGTATATCGTTGATACTCATGCATCTGCTGCCTCTTGGAAGTGACTTCGGCATACAGAACATGGGTGAGAACTGCATCTATCTGGCGGCACCCTTCACAATAGGTATTATTTTCAAGGAGTTGCAATCTTTGAGAGTCAGCCATAGCATACGCCGAAGTTTTGTGGCGGTCGGCATCCTGTTTCTTGTACTCTTCATCGTAAGGGGAGGCAAGAACATCATGCAACAGTGTTATTTTGACGAAGGATCTCGAAAAGACAAGCTATTCATGCCGGAAGCGGAGCTGGCCACGACGTTTACGACGGAGCAGAACTGCAAGGAACTCAATGCCATCATGCGCGTACTGGACAACTATGTGAATCCTGGCGATACCCTGTTGTGTTTCCAGAACATGCCGACGATCCATTACCTGACACGTACCCGACCATACCTACAAAACCCATGGGTATGGAGCTACGATCCGAGTAATATGGAGCGGAAGTTCGAGGAGGCGGAGAGAAGAAGCCCCACATTGCCTGTCATTGTCAGGGAGAAGTCGATGATTACATACTGGACGGAATATTACCCCGACTGGGACAATGACCATGCCACGAACACGTATCTTCATAAGAACAAGAAGATTACGCTTATCCACCATTTTATTCAAAAGCATCATTACCAAGTGGTCTGGGAGAACGACATCTGCCAGATACTCATTGCACAGACAGCGCGGGGGAACCGCGCTGCACACTAAAAAGAAAAGGCGCAGGGGTAAGGAAGGCGGTGCGCACACTTACAGCGACCACTCATAGTGGTCGTAACAGAGGCCACGGGCTCCAAAGCCCTCCTTCTGATAGGCCAGCTGCTCATTGAGGTAATCCCCATCGCGTTCGGTAGAGATACCAAAATCGAAATAGGGATGTGTCTGTAGTGCCTGTTCAATGACCCCAGCGAAAAGAAGGTCAAGGGCATGGCAGTCCTTGCCCTCAGGACTGGCAGCGATATATTGGGAATGAACGACCTGTGGTGTTACATACAACAATGTACCAGCCAGCACACGACCATTGAGGGACGCCGTAAAGAGTCGTATCTGTGACGGGAAACGACTTCTCAACAGTTCTATCTCTGCCAATGAATGTACAGGCATAAGGTGGTACTTTGCTTTAAGGTTATTTGTCAGGATGTCCCAGAAAGGAGCCAGGTCTTTCGTTTCCTCGACGACGATGCCTTTTGCTTCAGCCCTTTTACGTCCCATGAGACGAATGCGATACCAGTCGGCACGATGGTCACGGAAGATTACTGCCGATAATCCCCTTGCAATGATTTTGGCATTGCAAACGGCAAACAAGGCATAGAGGTCTTCTTCTGCCGACAGCTGATGATAGATCCAGGGAGTAGGTTTATAGATGACACGCTGAAAGCCGCTGTCACGGAGATAGTCACACAGCTGTCGCATGGTTTCCGTTACACCAGCACCCGTACAATGTCTGTCCATCACCAGACCACCGTATGTCAGTCCGCCATGTGACTCCAGCAAGCCATCCGGATGTTCATTGGCAGGAAGGAGCGCATAAAGTTTCCCCCGACGATAGACCATCAGCGAGTGGTCGCGGAAACGGTCGCTGTGATAGTCCATATAACGACGGTCGAAGAGGAACGTTCCGTTCTTCGAAGCTGCCACGAAAGCGTTCCATGCGTCAGCCTTGTCAGGTGTATAGCGTCTTATTTCGAAATTCATTTTCGTTATAACGTTATAACGTAATGACGTTATTTCAATATATATTTCAGGAACTCGTCGTAATCGTAGATGTAGTCATCTTCGTCATAATGCTCGGAAGCCAAGACAAGGCACACTGCACCCGATGAGAAGTCGTCGAGGGTACGCCAGGTATTAGTCTCAATCAGCAAGCCCTGATAGGGATGATTCAAGAGGATGGTCTTGCGTTCGTGGCCGTTATCAAGCGTTACATGGAACGAGCCACTAAGAGCGACAACAAACTGGCGGAGTTTCTTATGGGCATGTCCGCCCCGGCTCTCACCGCCCGGCACGTCATAGACCCAATAGGCCCGCTTGATGTCAAAGGGCACCATAGATTGGGCTTCCGCGAAGGTCAGGTTGCCTCGCGGGTCTGTAATCTTTGGGAGGTCGATGATGGTTACTTTCATATTATTATCGACGCGGAGAAACGCGTCGCACACTTTTTGAAGGACCCGAACACGACGCGGAGAAACGCGTCGCACACTTAATGTGGAGGGACCACTAACGGTTGGCGTACATATTGTCGTAATAACGCTGATAGTCACCAGAGGTGACGTTATCGAGCCATTCCTGGTTGTCGAGGTACCAGCGGACAGTCTTTTCGATACCCTCCTCAAACTGTAGTGAAGGTTCCCAGCCCAGCTCACGCTGCAGCTTGCTGCTATCGATGGCATAGCGGAGGTCGTGACCGGCACGGTCGGTGACGAAGGTAATGAGGTCCATGTCCTCGCCTTCTTTGCGACCCAACAGGCGGTCAACGGTGTTGATGACAACCTTGATAATGTCAATATTCTTCCACTCGTTGAAACCGCCGATGTTGTAGGTCTCGGCAATCTTTCCCTTATGGAAGATAAGATCGATGGCACGGGCATGGTCTTCTACGAAGAGCCAGTCGCGTACGTTCTCACCCTTGCCATAGACCGGCAACGGTTTGCGATGACGGATATTGTTGATAAACAACGGAATAAGTTTCTCCGGGAACTGATACGGCCCGTAGTTGTTCGAGCAATTGGTCACGACGACCGGCATACCGTAAGTGTCGTGGTAGGCGCGGACGAAGTGGTCGCTTGATGCTTTGGCGGCAGAGTAAGGCGAGTGCGGGTTATACTTCGTGGTCTCCAGGAAGAACTTGTCGCCGTAGGCCAGATGATGCTCTGCCGAAGAGGCGGTGGTAGTAAACGGCGGTTCAATACCCTCGGGGTGCGTAAGCTCCAGTGCGCCATAGACCTCATCGGTGGAGATATGGTAGAAGCGCTTGCCCTCATACTTCTCCGGCAGACTCTCCCAGTAGAGTTTAGCGGCCTGAAGAAGAGAGAGCGTTCCCATCACATTAGTACGGGCGAAGGTAAAGGGATCCTTGATGGAGCGGTCGACATGGCTTTCAGCAGCCAGATGGATGATGCCATCGACTTTCTTCTCCTGCATCAGCTGGTAAAAAGCGTCGAAGTCGCAGATGTCCATCTTAACGAACTCGTAGTTGGGTTTCTGCTCGATGTCCTTAAGATTGGCGAGGTTACCCGCATACGTCAACTTGTCGAGGTTGATGATGTGATACTCGGGATACTTGTTCACGAAGAGTCGTACGACATGACTTCCGATGAAACCGGCTCCGCCGGTAATGACTATAGTTCTTTTCATATTGTATTTATTTTTATGAGGCGAATGAGACCAATGGTCCTTATAGGACATTGGGGGTTCCTAATGATATAACTTCACAATCGGCGAATTTATTGCCTTCGATGGTCAATCTTATCAGCGTTCGTTCCTTTTGCCAACCTTGCAGCCCAGCAGCTCCCGGGTTGATATGCAGGAGATTCAGCGTCTTGTCATACTTCACCTTCAGAATATGGGAATGTCCGCTGATAAAGAGCTGTGGCGGATTGGCATAGATCTGGGAGGCAATGGAACGGTCGTAGTTTCCGGGATAGCCACCGATATGTTTCATGAGCACTTCCACTTCCTCACATCTGAAGCGAAGCACCTCTGGAAACATCCGCCGCAGGTCGCCCCCGTCGCAGTTGCCGCAGACGGCACGCAGGGTCCGGAACTCTGCCAAGCGTTCAGCCAGTTCTGTAGAACAGATGTCGCCGGCATGCCATATCTCGTCACAAGGCTCGAAGTAGTGGAGATATTTGTCATCCCAGTAGGAATGCGTGTCGCTGATGATGCCGATGCGTTTCATAGGGCTAATGGGGCTAATGAGACAAATGGGACAAATGAGACCAATGGGTTAGAGACTGAAGCGTTTACGGATAAAGTCGGCAACCAGCTTCTCCGTGGCGGGTATGCCGAGGACGGAGGAGTCGATGCAGAGATCATAGCTGGTAGCATATCCCCACTTCTTTCCCGTATAATAATTATAATAGGTAGCACGCTGATTCTCACCATGTTCAATTTTCTTCATGGCAGCCGTCTTGTTGAGTCCCTCTTTGTTCATGACCTGACGAATCCGAAATTCCATAGGAGCCGTGATGAAGATACTGACCATATTGGGAAGATCGCGCAGGACATAGTCGGCGCAGCGTCCCACGAACACGCAAGAACCCTGGCTGGCAGCCTTCAGCATCGCGTCACTCTGGAACTGGAAGAGACTTTCCTGAGAGATATTCGACTTGTAAAGACTGTTACCGCTAAGGTGAGGACTCTGGATATTGAACAGCGACTTCAGAAATCCCTTCCTTTCGTCATGCATCTCGAAAACCTTCTCGCTGAATCCGCTCTCCTTGGCGGCAAGGTTCATCAGCTCACGATCATAGTACTTGGCACCGAAGTCGAGGGCCAGCATACGTCCGATGTCATGTCCGCCGCTACCCAGCTGGCGGCCGATACAGATGATGATATTCTTATCCATTATTCAATAGTTATCTTTTGTTTTTTCAATCTTTTCAAGTACCACCACAGCATAGGAAGGGTCATGGCAAACGAACCGAAGTCACTCATCGGCATAGAGTACCACACACCGTCGAGCTGCCAGAACAGCGGCAGCACGTATGCCAGCGGCAGCAACATAAAGAGCTGTCGGGAGAGTGAGAGGAAGATACTGATCTTCACCTTTCCGATGCACTGGAAGAAATTGGTGATGACGGCCTGCGAGCCTACCACGAAGAATACCATCATGTCAATCTTGATGCCCCGCTCGGCAAGCTCAAGCAATGTCGCATCGGTAGTAAATATTCGTGCTATCAGATGAGGGAAGAGCATACAAATCGCCCATCCGGACAGCAGGATACAAGTAGCTGCCGCGATGGTCAGCCACAGGCAGCGCAACATCCGTCCATAGTTCTCTGCACCGTAGTTATAGCCCACAATGGGCTGCATGCCCTGATTCATACCCATGACAAACATAAAGAAGAACATGACGACACTGTTGGCAATGCTATAGGCACCAACCGCCATGTCACCACCGTAGCGGACAAACTGGTTGTTCATGAAGATGACGATGATACACGACGTTGCATTCATCAGGAACGGTGAGATACCGATGGCAATGACGTTACGAACCAAGTTGGCCTTCAGCTTGTATATGCCCCGTTTCAGATGGAGCAGCTCCTTCTTGTCACTGAACAGCCACATCTGCCAGCAAAGGGCAAGCGACTGACTCGTGATGGTTGCCAGTGCCGCACCTCTGATGCCCCAACGGAACCACCACACGAAACATACAGCCAGCACGATATTACAGCCAACGGTAAACAACGTGGCATACATGGCATGCCGTGGCTTGCCCGCAGCACGTAGCACGGCATTCATGCCGAAGTACATGTGAGTCACCATGTTACCCAACAGGATGACAATCATAAACTCACGGGCGTATGGCAGCGTCACGTCACTGGCACCAAAGAAATGGAGGATGGGATCGAGGAATACCAGACTGACAATCATGAAGATAAAGCCGATGATGAGGTTCAGTGTGATGGTATTACCCAACAGGTGTTCAGCCGTCTCGTAGTCACGCTGTCCCAGCTTGACACTGATACAAGTAGAGGCACCCACGCCGACCGCAGCGCCAAAAGCCGCACTCAGGTTCATAAAGGGGAACGTGATGCCAAGACCAGCTATCGCCTCAGCTCCCACCACCTGTCCGATCATGGCACGGTCGATGATGTTATAGAGGCTCGAAGCAGTCATCGCCACAATGGCAGGCAGGGCGTACTGCACCAGCAGTTTTCCTACGGGTTTCGTTCCCAGTTCCAGTGTCGCTTGCTTGTTGTCCATTTATATAAATAATTCAAGTATCTCAACTACGCAGATTTTTTTCTTAACCACGAATTTCACTAATTACACGAATTTCTATTCCCGCTCATCATTTATTTCTTTCGAATTAATCGAATGCTGCGCAGCACAAATTCGTTTCATTCGAATATAATTAGTAGCTATCTATGCGCAGTATAAATTCGTTTCATTCGTTAAATTCTTGCGTCCCTTCGGTAGCAAGCGGCAAAGCCGAGCGCGTGGTCGTTATAAAACAGGCGAAAGTTGAGTAAATATTGTGCAAAGGTACGATTAAGTGTGGAAAAAACAAAAAGATTGGTGGAAAATTTGTTTTTTTCGATAAATAGCAGTAAGTTTGCACCTAAAATCATCAGAAACAAGTAAAACGATATGAAAAGAAACATGATTATGGCCGTTCTGCTGGCTCTGACGCTACAGACAGCCAATGCACAGGAAGAATCCGCTATGGAACCTGATGTTGTACAGAAGAGTTACATCTACCGTATTTATCTGACCGACAAGAAGGGTACCGCCTCCATCGACAAGCCCGAAAAGCTGTTGTCGTCAAAGGCACTTGAGCGTCGTGCCCGTCAGGGGCTGGGCGTCGATTCCACCGACCTGCCCGTATCACCCAAGTACGTCAAGGAAATCCGGAAGCATGCCCAAGTCATCGGCAACAGCCGCTGGCTGAACACTATCCTTGTCAAGGTGACCGACACTACCGTCATCCAGCGCATTGAAGCCCTGAAGTTCGTATGTGGCACCAGACGTGTATGGACCTCGCCCGACCGTCAGGAGTCATTGCCTGAACGTGGCAAATACACCACGACATTTACGAAAAAGGATACCCTCGAAGACAAGATCTACGGCAAGGGCGACCGTCAGATTACCGTCATGGGCGGCGACAGCCTGCATGCAGAGGGCTTCCGTGGACAGGGCATGACAATTGCCGTCATCGACGGCGGCTTCTGCAACGCCGATGTCATCCCAGCCCTCAAGAGAATCAACGTCCTTGGCTACCACGACTTTATCTGTGAGCCGCGTCCCAACATCTTCTTCGATACCAGTCACGGCACGGGTGTTCTGTCGTGCATGGGACTGAACGAGCCGCATGTCTTCATCGGCACCGCTCCGGAAGCCAGCTTCTGGCTGCTGCGCAGTGAGGACGGCCGTACTGAACAGGAGGTGGAGGAAGACTACTGGGTGATGGCCGCCGAGTTTGCCGATTCCGTAGGTGTTGACGTCATCAATACCTCGCTGGGCTACAACAACTTCGACGACCAGGTGACCAGTCACAAGCTCTGGGAGCTGGACGGCAAGACCGCCTTCATCTCACGTGCTGCCTCCATGCTTGCCGACAAGGGAGTCGTGCTGGTATGCAGTGCAGGCAATAGCGGTGACGAGCCTTGGAAGAAGATCACGCCTCCAGGCGATGCCGACCATGTGCTGACCGTCGGAGCGCTCAACCGTCAGTTGACCAATGCCAACTTCAGCAGCATCGGTCCGTCGCAGGACGGTCGTGTGAAGCCTGACATCATGGCCATCGGCAATCCGTCGTACCTCATGTACGGCGAGGGAGAGATTATCCGTGCCAACGGCACATCATTCTCTTCACCAACGGCTTGCGGCATGGTGGCCTGTCTGTGGCAGGCACTCCCCCACCTCACCGCCCACGAGCTGATGGACGTTGTCCGCAAGAGCTGTGACAACTACGCCCATCCCGACAATGTTTACGGCTACGGACTGCCCAACTTCTGGCGGGCCTATCTTGACAACAAGAACCGATAGTAATGAATGCACTGACGCTGTACGAGCTCAACATGATGGTACGCGATGCCATCGAAATAGAACTGTCTGACGAATACTGGGTTCAGGCAGAGCTGGCCGAATGCCGCGAAAGCCGCGGGCACTGCTATATGGAGCTTGTACAGAAGGAGGACGGCGGCAACACCCCCATAGCCCGTGCCTCCGCCAAGTGCTGGCGACAGACGTGGCAAGTGGTGCAGCCTTACTTCGAAAGGACAACGGGCCAGCCGTTGCGCACTGGTCTGAAAGTGCTGCTTAAGGTCTATGCCCAGTTTCATGAGGCCTACGGTTTCTCGTGGATTGTCACCGACATCGACCCTACCTACACGCTGGGCGACCTTGCCCGCAGGCGACAAGAGATTGTGGCAAAGCTCAAACAGGAAGGAGTGTTCGACCTGCAACGGGAACTCGAACTTCCTGTGTTCTGCAAGCATATCGCGGTGATTTCGAGTGAGACGGCAGCCGGCTATGGTGACTTCTGCCGCCAATTGTCCGACAATCCCTACGGCTTCGTGTTTGACGTGACACTCTTTCCCGCCATCATGCAAGGCGAAGAGGTGGAGGCATCGGTCATCGCTGCGCTCAACCAAATATATAGTTTAGAGTGTAGAACTGAGAGTGTAGAGTTTGCTACCGCCACTGAGCAAGAGCAGACAAGTACAAACGGTGAGGCGGCAGCAAACTCTACACTCTACACTCTAAACTCTAAACTTAGTTATAAATTTGACTGCGTCGTCATCATAAGAGGCGGTGGAGCTACCAGTGACATGTCGGGCTTCGACACCCTGGCATTGGCAGAACATGTGGCAAACTTCCCCATACCTATCATTACCGGCATCGGACACGAACGCGACGAGTGTGTCCTCGACATGGTGAGCCATACCCGCGTCAAGACACCTACGGCAGCCGCAGCCCTGCTCATCGACCATCTGAAGGCCGTGCTCGACCTGCTCAATGACTCGCAGGACCGCCTTGCCCATCTGGCGGAGCAGAAACTTATCACTTACCACGCAGCACTCAATACGCTTCAGGAAGCCATACCCCGGCTCTTCTCCATCGTGAAGACCCGCCAGGAGGCAAGACTGGATACGCTTTACCAAAGAATCCTCTCGAGGATTCAGCAGAGAGCCGTAACCTCGATGGCAGAGAGCCGTAACCTCGAGCAACGTCTGCTTACGGCTCTTCAGCGCCGACTGACCACCGAACGTCATCGTATGGAGATCTATGAAGAGAAAGTACACGCGCTCGACCCCGCCCTGCTATTGAAACGCGGCTACAGCATCACGACGTTTAGGGGCAAAGCCGTCCGCGACCCGCTCTCACTGCAAAAAGGCGACGAGGTAGAGACCCGCCTCGCCCTCGGCACCATCCGCTCCGTTGTAAAAGAGGTGAGAGGTGAGAAGTAAGAGGTGAGAGGTGAGAGAAATGTTCGTCTGTTATTATGTCTTAACTTGTTATTATGTCTAAATCTGTTATTATGTCTAAAGAAATCAAATACGAGGCAGCATTAGCCGAACTCCAGACCATCGTCAGCAAGATGGAAAACGACGAGCTTGACATCGACCAGATGTCCGACCAGCTGAAACGTGCCCAGGAACTCATCAAACTCTGCAAGGACAAACTGACGAAAACCGACAAGGAAATCAAGAAAATCCTCGCCAACACATGATTTATGAACAAAATCCCTGCATTTGTGTTTCTATTTGAAATAAAATGTGTACTTTTGCAGTCAAATTGAACATTTCAAAACATTACGAATATGAAGAATCTGGATTGGGGTAGTCTGTCGTTCGGTTATATGAAGACCGACTACAACGTGCGTTGCTACTATCGCGACGGCAAATGGGGCGAGATTGAG
>CAJOQT010000104.1 GCA_905236875.1 uncultured Prevotella sp.
GTGTTGTGCAAGCCGGGAAAAAGCAAGGTTGAACCAAAGGCTATGGTTTTGTTCAGCAAAGGCTATGGTTTTGTTCAGCAAAAGCTAAGGTTTTCTTCAACAAAAGCTAAGGTTTTCTTCAGCAAAAGCTAAGGTTTTGTTCAACCAAAGTGCCACTCCTGTTTAAAACCGACAAAATAACATGTCAAACAATTTAAATTTTAATGCGTATGTCACAGAAAATTCAAGTTTACAAGAACACCACCAGTGGTTCTACAACATTCGGGAAGTACTATGTACGCCCTGTTTATGACAACAGTTACATCACTACCGATGAGCTGGCAGATTTCATCCAGGTGCAGGCCACGGTGAAGCGTAGCGACTGCAAGGCCGTGCTCGACGAGCTCGGAAGCGCCTTCAAGCACTTCTTCGAGATGGGCCAGAAGATCAAGCTCGACAACATCGGTATCTTCAAGATTGGCGTGAAAAGCTCGCCCAGCGATACTTTTCAAGGTTGCGGTGCTGCCAACGTGAAGAGCTGTCATGTCATCTTCATCCCTGAGACAGAGTCTGTATCATCAGGAGAGACTGCAGAGGCTCACCGTGCAATTATCGTTGACGGTACTCCTACTGCGGTCACCTATCGTACCAAGGTCTATAACCATCCTGCCGTCATGCTGAAGGATGTCCGCTTCGAAATGACCAAGGACCCGAAGGGTTCCGGAATCAGCGAATAGTGGTACCAGATTGAGGTTATTCTATCGAAAAGAGAGGTTGCGAACCGGCGGCAACCTCTCTTTTTTGTTGAGTGAACGATACTTGGAGTAAGATCAGGTCCCTTGACATCACGGCCAAGCTCACGGCCCAAAAGAGCATAAAAGGATCATCTTTTTGTTCATTTCCTTTGGGATATGGATTTTTATTCATATATTTGCAGCGTGTTTCGCAAGAGGCAGGCTCTAACGTCTACGAATCACCACCTCGAGTACAAAGAGCCAAATAAAAGCTATCAAGAGCGTGTGCGCACTATTGCGCAGGCGTTTCTATGGATAGTTTAGGTTTGTGGTGAACCTTGTAGACGCGTAGAGATGTTCTGCGCATATTTTCTTATATGGAATGAGATTACTACAATTTAAAACAATACAGATTATGAACAAGTTGGTTTCTTTTTTATCTCTGGCTATTATGCTTTGCATAAGTGTATTGCCTATGTCTGCCCAGTCGGTCACTAAAGAAGCGGCTCTGGAAAAGGCGAGTACGTTTCTTCAGAAATCAGAGAATAATACTTTTAACACGAGAAAAGCTGCGCGCAAGGCACCTCAATTGGTGCTTGCCAACAACCGCGATGAGTTCTACATCTTCAATGATGAAGCTAACGGAGGGTATGTCATTGTCAGCGGTGATGAGCGGACTCCTGATGTGCTTGGGTATTCAGATAATGGTCATTACGATTCAAAGCATGTGCCTTGTAATATGCAGGCTGTTCTTGACGGCTATGCGGAACAAGTGTCTTACCTGCGTACCCATCCAGAATACAAGATGCCTGTTCTAAAAAGAATGAATGAAACAAAAGTGGCCCCTTTGTTGGGAGAAATTGCGTGGAATCAGTGGTGGCCTTATAATGAAATGTGTCCTACCATTGATGGCCAGCACTGTCCTACTGGCTGTGTAGCTACAGCAACAGCACAAGTTATGTACTATCACAAGTGGCCAGAAAGAGGCAAGGGAAGCAACAGCTATGAATGGAACGGCCAAACTCTGTCTGCAGATTTCAGCCAATCTGTTTATCGGTGGGACTTGATGACTCCTACCTATAATAATAATAGCAGCAAAGAGTCGTGCGATGCAGTAGCTTTGCTGATGCATGATGTTGGCTTTGCCTGTAATATGAATTATAGTCTAGGCGGAAGCGGTGCTAGTGGAGAAGGCGGATCCCTCATTAAGTATTTTGATTATGACAAAAGCATGGGGTATATCCAACGAAATAATTGTGATGAGGAGTCATGGCACAACTTCATTTGGGATGATTTACATAATGGACGACCGGTCTTATATGGAGGCGGCAGTTCTTACGGAGGACATGCTCTTGTAATAGACGGTTATGATGGTAACGGCTATTATCATTTTAACTTTGGCTGGGGAGGTGCTTCCAATGGAAATTATACGATGTTGTCTGTACCATTTGATTCTTCACCAAGTATCTACTTCGGAATAAAAAAGAATGAAGGTGGAAGTCCTCGTTTTACATTTAGTTCGCCCAAAGATTTCATCTACGATGAAGAACTTGATTATATGTATTTGTATTGTTATAACTTTTGTCCTGGGCTTGAAGAAGCAGTATTTGTTGGAGCACTTGCTGTAGAAAACATAGCGACGCATGAAGTAGTTTATTTTGATGAGAGAGAATGGGCTTATAGTTTCCATCTTTATGAAGATCTTCCTGATGGCGATTATATATTATATCCTGTTGGGCGTGGAAAAAATGAAACCAAATGGCAGAAATACTATTTCCACGATGATCGTCAGACGTTTGTTGACCTCAATGTAACTAATGGGGTAAAAACATATGCAAACAGCCATATATCAGACAATATCCAAAAAGGTGCCGTAGCTATTGACAACATATATTATTTCCTTGATGACACGAACCATGAGGCAACAGTAACATTTAAAAATGACAAGTACGGCTCATATTCAGGAGATGTAACAATACCATCCTTTATTAACTATAATAATCAGGATTATATTGTTACGAAAATAGGGAAAGGCTCGTTTTACAATTGTAGTTTGGGTACTGTGTATATATCAAACTCTATTAAAAATATAGAGTTGTCATTCTATTCAGCCAATGTTGACAAAATCCTGTTTGAAGCAGATTCTCAGGTGAATAGCATCGCTGGTTTTGCTTTCCAATGTTGTCATTTCAATTTAGGGGGAATAGAGATGCCTAGAGGAATAGAATATTTAAATCAATATACTTTTGAAGGTTCTGATATCAAATGGATTTCTCTTCCATCAACTCTCCAAAATCTTTATGGTAAAGTTTTTGATTGGTGTGAATATCTTCGCACCATAATACTAAACAATCCAAATCCTGTTGCCTTACAGTCTTCCCCATTTCACTTGACAGATTTGAGTTTCTGTACGCTTTATGTACCTAAGGGAACAATTAACCAATACCTAAATGCTGTCATTTGGAAGAATTTCGGCCATATAGTTGAAATGGAAGATATAACGACTATAGAAGGCATAAAGTACATATTGAATGCCAACGACAATACGGCAACTATTCTTTCTGCATTTGATGTGGAATATGCTACATGTACAATACCCAGAATGATTTCTTATCATGGTAAAGATTATAAAGTTACCAGTTTATGTCCTTTCTCCTTTATCGATAGCCCTGTTGAAGAATTGACAATTCCCAATTCCGTAGAATACCTTGGAGAATGTGCACTTGATCCTAAGGTTCTTAAAAAACTTAAACTAGATCATATAGAACCGCCAAAAGTGGCAGATATGACAGAAAAAGGAAAAGATTTCTTCCGTGAAATGTTTGCAAACGGAGGACAAACAATAAAATTGTATGTTCCTGTCGGTTCAAAATCCAAATATCAATCAGACAGCTTTTGGGGACAATTCACAAGTATCATAGAAGATGAGACGTTGGGAATGAATCCGATAGTTACTTCTTCAAATGAAGAAAAGAAGAATGATATCTATTCACTTAATGGAATTAGAATCACCTCCAGTCATGAATTCCTACCCAAAGGGATATATATTCAAGGGAAAAAAAAGATTTTAATTGATGGCAGGTGACAGGTCAACGACATCCAAAAGTATTAGAGAAGATATTTCGGTAATAATTAATTGTTAGACATATAGTTTTGTCGTTTTTTCAACGAGGGCGGCACTCTTGCAAAATCAAGTTAGCAGGTTTGCTGATCAAAGTTGGCATGTTGGCCGTGCCGACATCCTCGGCTCTGGCTTCCCGCCCTGTGAATTCAAAAACCTTATAATGATAGTTCCCCTTCCTGCAATCTTTTTAGGAAGTCTTTTAGTTTCAGAACTAACAACTGGGGAAAGGGTATGTCCTTGAGTACATCGAAATGGCTGTCATCAGAAACAATGTAGGCAGCATTTGCTGCAAAGGCGCAATCAACAAACTTGTCATCATCATGGTCGGCAGCAATAAGCCCCAAATGGAACTGTGAGTCGATAAACTCCACGAACTCACTTTCGACGATGGCATTAATAACGTTCTCGGCAACGACAGGACTAGCTTTGCGGGCAATGATTTCCAGATATTCTTCTAAGATATCATTTGATACGCACAGCGTGAACCGCCCCTTCTGGAAGTCTTTCCATACGCGGAAATTCTCACTCTTCGAGGATAGACAAGCCAGAAGGCAGTTTGTATCGAGGACTATCTTGTTATTCTGCATACTTGTATGGTGTGCGAAGGTGCTCTTTCAATACAGCTTCGTTCTCCTGTTCACTCCACAGCCCAGTATCCCATAAGCGATCCATCTCCTCTGTTGCCTTTTGGGCGTAATAGTTGGAGATGATCTGTCGCAGTTCGTTAACCTGCTCTATGGTCTTCATTCGTCCTAACAGCCGTAGAATACTCAATTGGGCTTCGTTCAACATCGTTCTCTGTTCCATATCCACTTCATTTTATTGTTCTTGCAGTCTTCGGCTGCAAAGATACGAATAAAAAGGCTAACGACAAAAGAAATGACAAAATCTTTAATTTCCAATGGAAAATATTATGTCTCTTTGCAGCGTGATTACATCATCTGCACTTTCGTCAGGGTGCTGCCTAGCTGCCGAAGGTTGACGTCGTCATCGTAAGTGAGCCGATAAAGTGAACCCCGAAAGTTTTGTCTAACTTTCGGGGTTCGCTTCAATTTGACAGACCCTCTTGTTTTGTCGTCTATGACTCTCGTCGGACTACAGGGAGTACTGGAGCATGATGAAGGAGTAGGGGGGTACCTCGAGGGTGAACTTCTTCTGGGCCTTGATGTTCTCTTGCTGCGGCGCGATGGGCTGTTCGTCGTAATTGTTCTCTGCCATAGGCTGACCTGTCAGCACGGTCTTGACGGCAGTCTTTTTGATGCCGAAGCGTGAGAGGTTGATGTTGGCACGCTTGGTGTCGCCTCCGGCATTACAGATCTTCACGAAGAGCTGGCGTGTCTTAGTGTTGAGCACGACGGACTGTCCATAGAGGGTTCCTGCCGTAGGCTGTACGACATTGGCAGCATCGCCTTCGAACTTCACGCAGTCACCATAGAAATAGTCGCCGCTGGAGAGCCCGAAGAGCTGCTGTACGTAGTAGCTACAGGTAAGGTACGGGCGCTCGTTGTCGAAATAGATGAGGTCGGGATTCCAGTTGGTGGCATCGCGGCGGGCAAAGAGCGGTGCGTAGGAGGTCATGCAGACCACGTCGCCGTTACGCTCGACATGGAGCAGATAGAGTCCTTCGGCCAGTGCGTCAATGAGCTTCTTGTCCTTGGCGGCATATTCGCCCAGATATACCTTTGTCTTGCGGTCGCGTGGGTACTGGTCGTACTGTCGGTTGGTGAGGAAGAAGTCACGCGGCTCGTAGTAGTGCTCGTCGATGATGGGCATGCCAAGCTCCTCAGCCAGTTTCCAGCCGTTCTCGTAGTCGGGGTTGTCGGGATGTGATCCTGGTCCTGCCGTGCCGACGATGACTATCTCAGGATGGGCTGCCATGATCTTGTCGTACATATACTTGAAACGCTCGCAGAACTCGGGCGAGATCTTCTCCTCGTTGCCGATGCCCAGATACTTCAGGTTGAAGGGAGCGGGGTGTCCAGCTTCGGCACGTACGCGACCCCAGCGGGTGTTCACGTCACCGTTGGCCCACTCGATGAGGTCGAGGGCATCCTGTACCCACTCGTCCATCTCAGACATGGGAACAACATCCTGTGCCTGTGTCGGCCACATGCCCCAGCCGCCGTTCGTTCCCTGACAGCTGACGCCACAGGGCAGGATGGGTACGGGCTGCATGCCCAGGTCCTCGCAGAACTGGAAATACTCGTAGTAGCCCAGACCCATGGACTGGTGGTAGCCCCACGTGTTCTTCAGACCGCGACGCTGCTCACGAGGACCGACGGTGGTCTTCCAGCGATAGGTGTCCCAGAAGCCGTCGCCACCGCCATGAACGACGCATCCGCCAGGGAAGCGCATGAACTTGGGGTGCAGGTCGGCCAGTGCCTGTGCGAGGTCTGTACGCAGGCCGTGACCCTTGAATGTCTCCTGTGGCATGAGCGACACCATATCGACGTCGAGCACGCCAGGCGTGAGTACCAGCAGCTGGAGGACGGCATCCTGGCAGTCCTCCTCTGGTGACAGCACGGCAGTATATTTTTTCCAGTCGGACGAGCCTACGGGCACGTCGAAGGTGGCATCAGCCAGCAGCTTGGGATCCTTGCCCCATCCCTGCGGCTGTACGAGTGCTATCCTTACCTGGGTGTTGGGTGTCTGTGGGTCGGGCTGCATGGTGGTGGGTGTCAGCCCTTGTGGATTGGCTGGTATGCGCAGGAAGACGGAGAAGTCGTACTTCGCACCGCCCTTCACTGGTACGCCGCCAAATCCCTCGTTTTGCAGTCCAAAGCCCTTCCAGCCAGTATAGTCGTGGTATTCCCTGGCACGCTCTGTATAGAGGCGCATGTAGGTGGGGTTGTTGGGATGGATGGGATTGTCCATGCGTGGTTCCATGCGTCCGAGTGAGTGTCCTGGACGTATGAGGCGCCATGAGGTGCCTGGTCCCCAGCCATCGCGTTCAGTGGGGCTGTACTCGAAGGAGCCGTTCTGCAACAGCTCGGCGAAGAGTCCGCCGTCGGCAGAGCTGCTGATGTCCTCGAAGAATATACCTATCAGTTCGTCGCTGATTACCTTACCACCTGCAGGGGCTTTCATGGCTTTCTGGGCGTGCATGCCCAAGGCGAAGGTCAGCAGGGCTGTTCCTAATAATAACTGCTTTTTCATATCTCTTAATTTCTTTACTTCACTTCTTAATTTTTACATTTTTACATTTTATAATTTTTACATTTTCATCCTACATTTCCTTGACTCCAGAAAGCTTTGCCCACTGCTTGTTAGCCTCGTAGAGCTGGCGCGTTCCCTTTGGAATCCAGAAGGTACATGCCTTCAGGTCCTTGAACGTGCTCTTCGAGATGGACGGTGGGTTGGTTGCCTTTATATAGACGTTGCGCAGCGACGGACACTTGGAGAATGCCGAGCTGCCAATCTCCTCGAGTGCTACTGGCAGCTCGATGCTTGCCAGCATGGAACAGTCGCGGAAGGCTTCGTCGCCGATGGCCTTCACGCTGACAGGAATGGAGACGGACACGAGCGAAGTGCACTTGTCGAATGCCTTGTCGCCAATCTTCTTCACGGTGAGTGGCAGAGTGACGACCTTGAGGCTGCTGCATCCACGGAAGAGGTCGGAATCTATCTCCTTTATCATGCAGTCGATGGATATGGTGTCGAGGCTGGTGCAGTCCTCAAAGGCGCTGCTGCCAATGGATGTGACATGATTGGGAATGAACATCTGACGCAGGCTGCTGCAGTTCTCGAAGGCATGGGAGCCCAGCTTCTCGAGACCTTCCGGCAGTTCGATGGCTTTCAGTTTCTTGCATGACTTGAAGGCCTTGCTTCCAATCTTCTTGACCGACGATGGGATATTGATGGTTGTCAGCTGGCTACAGCCGTGGAAGGCGTTGGAGCCGATGTCTGACAGGCTGCCTTCCAGACGGACGGTGGTGAGCGACGTGCAGTCCTTGAAAGCATCGCCGTCCAGCTCCTTCAGCTGGTCGAACTCAATGGCCGTCAGGTGTGAGCAGCCCTCAAAGGCGCTGTCGCCTATCTTGGTGACGTTCTTCAGCGATATGCCACTCAGCTCTGTGCAAAATTCGAATGCACCGTCGCCTATGGTCTCTACGCTTGCTGGCAGGTCGATATGTCCCAGGTGCTTGCAGTTGTAGAAGGTGTTGTTTTCGATGGTCGTGATGTCTGAGGGAAGGGTAATCTCCTTGAGGTTCTCACAATACCTGAATGCTCCGCTCTCGATGCGTTTCACGGATGCCGTATAGTACACCTCGCGCAGGCTGGTGCAGCCGTCGAAACAGTTTTTGGGGATGCTGATGATGCTGGAGGGCAGGGTGATGCTTTCCAGACCCTTTGCGCCAGAGAAGCAGTTGGCAGGCAGCTCGTTGGCATTGAGCTTCATGCCTTCGAGGATGGTGACGCCTGACAGGTCGAGACGCTTTACCAGGCACTCGCCCATCTTGTCGTTCGCCTTGGAACGGTTTACCATCTGCTGCAGGAACTTGACGTCGTTGCCATTGAGTGGACCACTAATCTCGAGTTCGGCAATCTTGAACTTCTCCTCCATCTTGATTTGGTCGGCCAGTTCGCCGCCCTTGTCAACGGTAATGCGTACTACGACGCTCTTGGTTGCCTGTGCCATTGCCATCATGGGCAGCACGGCCAATAACACTACTAATAGTCTTTTCATAGCCATTTCCTTGTTTCTGTACATTCTATTTTCATTGTCTCTTGACCAATTTTCAGGATGAACTCACCCTCCTCGAGTATCCAGTTGCCGTCGGCTCCTACGAAAGACAGCTCCCTGGCTGGCAGTTTGAAGGTTACGGTCTGCTGCTCGCCTGGCTGTAGCTCAATTTTTGTGAAGGCACGCAGGCGGCGGTTGTCAGGAACGATGGAGGCGACGAGGTCGCTGGAATAGAGCAGCACGGCCTCCTTGCCCAGACGGTTGCCAGTGTTCTTCACGTCGATGCTTACCGTCAGCACATCGTCGGCCTTGAAGGTGGGCTTATCGACGCGCAGGTTCGAATATGCGAAGGTGGTATAGCTGAGACCATAGCCGAAGGGCCATTGCAGCGACACCTTGGCATCGTAGTTGTAGGCTCCGGCCATTGTGCCCACCTCCTCACTCACCTTGTAGTCGTAGGTGTTGAGGGAGTTAATCTCGCGTGGATAGGTATATGGCAGCTTGGCGGAGAAGTTGACGTCGCCAGCCAGGAGGTTGGCCAGTGCATCGCCACCGTAGTTGCCCGGCAACAGGATATCGACCACAGCCTTGGCCAGCGGTTCGATGTCGGCGATGAGACGCGGACGCCCCTCGTTGAGGATAAGAATGATGGGTTTGCCTGTCTTGGCCAGTTCCTTGACCAGGTTACGCTGGTTCTCAGACAACCAGAGGTCGTTGAGGTTGCCTGGCGTTTCTGTATAGGAGTTCTCTCCGATGCAGGCAATGATGATGTCGGCCTTAGCAGCGGCTGCCACAGCCTTGTCTATCTGCGGCTCGTTTTCCTGCCAGTATTGTCCGCGTTCGTTGTAAGTCACGCCCTGTTCCAGGATGATGTTCTCCTGTCCGTACTTGTTGCAGAGGGCTTCATAGATGGTGTTGTATTTGGCTGCCAGGTCCTCGGCGTTCGAGCCCTGCCACGTGTAACTCCATCCCCCGTGCAGACAGCGCATCTGGTTGGCGTTGGGACCGGTGAGGAGGATTTTACGTACGGATTGACCATTTGCTTTGGCGAGAGGCAGGATGTTGTCCTCGTTCTTGAGGAGTATGATTGACTCCTCGGCAGCATGTAGTGACTTGAGTGCGAACTCGTCGCAGCCGAACTTCTCATAGCCACGGCCTCCAGTGTTTGGCTCGTCGAACAGTCCCAGACGGTATTTGACGCGCAGGATGCGACGTACGGCATCGTCGATACGCTCCATCGACACCTTACCCTCCTCTACCAGTTCCTTCAGCAGGATGCAGAAATCGACGCTATAGGGATCCATAGACATGTCGATGCCTGCATTGATGGCAATACGGATGGCATCCTTCTTGTCCTTGGCCACGTGTTCACGCTGGAAGAGGTTGTTGATGTCGGCCCAGTCGGTAACCAGCATGCCGTCCCACTGGAGGTCTTCTTTCAGCCACTTCGTCAGGTACTCGTAGCTGGCATGAACCGGGACTCCGTTGATGCTGGCAGAGTTGACCATCATGGTCAGTGCTCCTGCCTGGGCAGCACACTTGAATGGCTCGAAATATTTCTCGCGGAGCATCTGCGGAGAGAGGTAGGCCGGCGTACGGTCCTTACCCGTCCAGGGAGCACCGTAGGCGAAGTAATGCTTCACGCTGGTTCCCACATGGAAGCGGTCGATGTGGTTGGGGTCGTCACCTTGATAGCCCTTGATCTCGGCCTCCACCATGCGTGCATTAACGACGGCATCTTCGCCGAAGCTCTCCCAGATGCGTGGCCAACGGGGGTCGCGTCCGAGGTCGATGACCGGGTTATACACCCAGGGGCAGTTGGCAGCTCGGCTCTCGTAGGCTGTAATCTCTGCTCCGATGCGTGCCAGTTCGGTATTGAACGAGGCACCGAGGTTGATGGGCTGAGGGAACAGCGTGCCCCCCTGTGTATAGGTTACGCCGTGGTTGTGGTCGAGTCCGTAGATGTCAGGAATGCCGATATACTTCATAGACTTCTCCTGGATGAGACGTATCCACTGCTGCCACTGATCGACCGTGGAGGCTCGGGTACCTGGGGCATTAAGCAGGGAACCGACCTTATACTTGGATATCACGGTGTCGAGCATCATCTCATTGAGCTGCCATTTCCCGTTGGCATCATACCTGCCCATCAGGTCGAGGTTCAGCTCGAGCATCTGTCCGACCTTCTCGTCGAGCGTCATCTTGGAAAGTGTCGCTTCTATTCTCTTTTCCAGCGCTGCATCACGGGGGATGGCGGGCTTCTGGGCCTGAATACCTGCTACAAGCAGCAGGCAAGCCGTCGTCATTAGTAGTTTTTTCATCTTGAGTTTTTATTTTTGTTATTGTAAATGTCGCAAAAAAATCCAATTGCGTGTGTAAAGTTACAATAAGTTTGCCGAAGAGCATGCAAAACACTTGAAATCTTAATAAACATTTAGATTTAACCCCATCGTAGGTGTAACTTTTTCATCGATATTGTTGGTTTTTCGATAGAAAAGCGTAAATTTGCAGCGGATTTGGAAAAAACAGACAATCTATGAAGAAAAGTTTCGCATGGCTTCCAGCTGTCATCGCTACGGCATGTCTCTGTATGACGATGGCGTGCGGCGGAAACAGCAGTCAACAGCAGCAGGACGAGGAACAGCCTCTGCAGGAGGCTCTGGTCAGTGACAGCATGGAGATTCCCATGAAACAGGTGACCGTAGGCTCAAAGACATACAACGTGGCCGACATTGACGACTCGATGCATGTCTATAGGCAGGACGTGAACAGGGACAGTTGTTTCATCGTCATCTCCAAGAAAGAGTACAGACTGTACGTTTATGAGGTGTCGGCCGACCAGAAGGACACGGCACTGGTGGCTCATTTCCCCGTCTGCTATGCCGTCAACAAGGAGGCAAAGACAGAGAGCGGGGACATGCGTACGCCAGAATGTACGATGGACACGCCGTTCAGCATCTGTCAGATACAGGACGCTTCGTCGTGGGTGCATGACTTTGGTGACGGACGTGGTGAGCTGAAAGCATACGGCGCGTGGTTCATGCGACTGGAGACACCAGGTTTCAAGGGTGTTGGCATCCATGGCAGCACGAATAATGAAGCCAGCGTGCCAGGACGTGACAGTGAGGGATGTATCCGTCTGCGCGACCCGGACCTGCTGGTGTTGCACGACCGCTTTGCCCAAGTAGGAATGCCAGTCGTCATCAAGTCGTATGACCAGGGCAAGCTGCCGTTCGAGCTAAAGGCCCGGCTGGCATTGGGCGACAAGTATCAGGAACCGAAGATTAATAACCAATAACTTAACATTGAGAAGGAGATTCCATTATGAAAAAACAACTGTTTGCATTTATTGCCATCGTCACGACGCTGTTGTTCTCCAACAGTCCGATGAGTTCTTTTGCTGTTTCACTGCCACAACAGCAGCGTTATGTCATTGTTGACGGAGCCAACGTACGACTGCGTCTTGGTCCAAGCCTTGAAAGCGGATGGCTGCACAACAATGCCGGCCAGCCTGTTTACGCACCCAAGGGGAGCCGACTGCTCTACCTCGGACAGACGACCGACTTCTATAAGGTGAAGTATTCTGGTAAAGAGGTCTATATCTCCAGGCAGTTCTCGCACATCGCCGAGGATGACGTGTCTGTCACTCCTCCTGCAAACAACGTGTCGTATGTGGTCATCAACGGAACGAACGTCCGCCTGCGCCTGGGACCCGGCACCAACTATTCCTACCTGACCAACAGCAACGGTGCTCCCGTCTATCTGCCAAAGGGCACCTCCCTGAAGTACCTCGGACAGCAGGGCGATTTCAACAAGGCCGAATACAAGGGCAGGACGGTCTATATCTCGAAAAAGTACTCATACATATCCCATTAACCCCCAAGGAATCATGTGTAACCAAAGATTTTTCGTCTCGCTCGTGGTCATGCTCTGGTGCATGGCCAGTGTAGCGCAGCAGCCAGCCGGCAATGATGAGAACATGCGCTATGTGCGCGTTGGCCAGAAAGTATATCACGTCAGTAACACTACCGATCAGCGGGCAGTCTATAAGCAGGAGGGCGTGAATGCCCAAAACTGCTTCATCGTCATCTCGAAAAAGGAGTTCCGACTCTATGTGTATGAGAAGGTCGGACGTGATACTGTGCTGGTGGCTCACTATCCGGTGTGCTATGCCAAATATCCAGACAACAAGAAACGCAAGGGAGACATGCGGACTCCAGAGTCAACCCTGAAGAACCCCTTTACCATCAGTCAGATACAAGATGCCTCTGGCTGGCGTCATGACTTCAAGGACGGACGTGGTAACGTGAAGGCATACGGCAACTGGTTCATGCGACTGGTGACACCAGGACATTCCGGCATTGGCATCCATGGCAGCACGAACAACGAAGCCAGCATTCCGGGCCGTGACAGTGAAGGGTGTATCCGACTGCGCGATGCCGACATCATCCACCTGAAGACCAACTATGCCCGTGTCAATACCCGTGTCGTTATCAAACCGTGTAACGAGGGCAAGCTGCCCTTTGAACTCAAGGCCGAGCAACGGCTGGGCAACAGCTATCAGGCCCCGACGTTAGGCTACACACTACCCGCAGGAGCACAGTTCGTCGAACAGTAAATACGTTTCTTTTCCTCTATCGGTTGCTGTGCTCTTTCATGTAGTCTCTTGGTGAGAGGCCGTAGAACCGCTTGAAGATTGTGGAGAAGGAGGCGGCATTGTTGAATCCGCAGGCATACATGACCTCCGTGATATTCATGTTGTGGTTGGCCAGCAGGTGGGCAGCCTGCTTGAGGCGGATGTTACGGATGAAGTCGTGGGGTGTCTGTCCTGTCAGCTCCTTCATCTTACGATGCAGGTGGACACGGCTGATGCCGACCTCGTCGGCTATGCCATCAACACTAAGGTCTGAATTGTTGAGATTCTTGTTGATGACATTCATCACGCGTTCCAGCAGCTTGTCGTCAGGCGACTTGACCTGTATCTCATCGACGCTCTCCTCCAACTGATCGTTGCGGCTGAACTTCAGGCGCAGCATGCGGTGGGTATTGATGAGGTTGATGATGGTTTGGCGCAGGATGTCCATGTTGAACGGCTTGACGATATATGCATCGGCTCCCACTTCAAGACCTTCCAGCAGATCCTCGTCACGGTTCTTGGCTGTGAGCAGGATGACTGGGATGTGGCTGGTCATGGGACTGGCCTTGATTTTCGAGCAGAGCGTGTTACCGTCCATCTCTGGCATCATGACATCAGAGATGACCAGGTCTGGCAGTTTCTTCAGTACTGTTGACAATCCCTCACGTCCGTCGGCACAGCCATAAACCTCGAAGTCGTGGGCCAGTTCAGTGGTTAGAAGGTCAAGAATTTCACGGTCGTCCTCGACGATGACCAGTTTTTGGCGGCGGTTGCCCTTCGGCGGCTCGACGGCCTTTGGCTCCTCTGCTGTCACCTCGTCGTCCATCAGGCTCTTGACTTCCGGCTCCTCCCGATGGTCAGTTATCATTTCTTCCGGCTTCAGGTGGGCATTGCCCAATGGTATGGTTACAACGAACTCACAGCCTTCGCTGTCGGTGTGGTTGAAGGCCTTGATGGTACCGTGGTGCAGTTCCACGAGGGAACGGGTCAGGTCGAGACCAATGCCTGTGCCGACATTACGGTCGTTGATGGATGACGGCGATTGGTAGAAACGTTCGAAGATACGGTCGAGCTTGTCCTCTGGTATCTTCTCACCGTCGTCGCTGAACACCATGCGGGCCTGTTGGCTGTTGTGGGTGATGCTGATTTTCACCTCGCCGCCGGAATGGGTGAACTTGAAGGCATTGGAGAGGATGTTGACAATCACCTTGTCGAAGTTTCCACGGTCAATCCATACGGGCAGCGTGTCAGTGTCGTGTTCGTAGAGGAACTTGATATTCTTTGACTTTGCCTGCTGACTGAACAGGGTGAAGATGTCGCCGACAAAGCCTATCAGGTCCGTCTCGCACATGCGCATCTGCATTTCTCCCTTGTCTATCTTACGGAGGTCCATCATCTGGTTAATCAGTCCGAGGATGCGCTCGGCATTGCGACGGATGGTCTCGTATATGCCTCGGCGGTGCAGGTCGTCGTCGTGTTTCATCAGCGAGAGCAGAGGCGTGACAATGAGCGTCATGGGCGTACGTATCTCATGGCTGATGTTCATGAAGAACCGTAGCTTGGCATCGGCCATCTCTTCAGCATGGATGTGTTCCTGCAGGCGCAGGCGGTCCTGCTCTTTGCGTCGTCGATAACTCAGGTAGGTCCAGACGGCCAAGGCTAATAATATAATATATATAATGTATGCAAGGGTTGTGCGATACCAAGGCGCATGGATTACCACGTCGAAGCAGCGCTCCGGTGTCTGTATGCCATTGCGTTCTGCCTTTACACAGAAATGGTAGCGACCTGGCGGCATGTGTGTCAGCGTAATCTCGTTCACGCCTGGCTGCAGGCGGGAGAACGCCTCGCCGTTGATGCTATACAGATAAGTGATGTGTTCTGGGTTGTCGTAGGTCAGTGTCGAGAACTGGATGGAGAACGTGTTGTCATGATAGGATAGTTCGAAGCGTTCGGCAGCGAGAACGGCGGTGTCGCAAATCTGGTAACCGCCTGACATCGAGGCGCTGTTGACGGGTTCCTTGTTCACGATGAATGCCACCAGGCTGACTTTGGGGTCCCACTTTACCTGCTTGATGCGTTCCGGATGGAACCAGGTGATGCCTCCGACGCCACCGAACAGCATGACCATTCCTGTTCCCCGATTTGCCGACCATGACGCTCCGTCACTGAACTCATTGGACTGCAGACCGTTATCGGCAAAGAAGCTACGCATCAAGCCTGTCTTCGGGTCATAGCAGCATAGACCGTGGTCTGTGGAAATCCAGAGCCGTCCTTCTTTGTCCTGTTCGATGGAGGCTATGCCGTTGTCGGACAATCCCTTGTCTGTCGTATAGTGTTGCAGCTGTTTGTCCTGAAGGTTGTAGATGTATAGTCCGTCGTTGGTACCTATCCAGAGTTGGTTGGAGTATTCCTTGACGATTCGGCAGGGGGTGCCGTAGTTCAGGCAGTTCTTTCCAAAGGTGGAGGTCCAGCTGTCCTTGTCAATATCGAGGCAGCAGACACCCATCGTCGTGGCAAGATAGACACGCTTTTCGTCAGGCGACAGGGACATCTTAGAGATATAGTCGTTGGTGATGCTGTTCATCTCAGGATGGTCTGGCGCATCAGGCTTCATGGTATAGGTCTTCTTGACCTGCAGCGTGTTAAGGTCTATGCGTAGCAGTCCCTGTCCCATGGTTGCTATCCACAGGTCACCCTGTTGTGAGGCTTTGATGGCGAAGCCGCTGGTGTTCTGGTAGAGCGGGAATCTGTGATAGCTTCCCAAGTTGGCATCGATATAGCCGAACCCTTCAGCCCATGAGCCTACCCAGATACGGCCCTGCGGGTCTTCTGTGACACTCATGATGGTGGATGGGAAGTTGTCCTTGAAGTGTTGTAGCAGTTTAGACTCTTTGCCGTTTATACAATACAGACCGTCCTTGTCGGTCCCCACCCAGCAGCGTGCCTTGCTGTCGATAAGCGTACTGGTGACACAGGCCTGTCCGATGACATTTGTTGCATCGTACTTATAACCCATATAATTGAAGTCGCTGGGTTTGCCGGGCTGCATATAGACTCCTTTCTGAAGCATGCCCAGCCAGATATTGCCACTGTTGTCCTCTACGATGGAATATACCTTGCTCTTACTGAGGTCAACCTCGCGGCTGTAGTAGGGATTATTTTCTACGGTGCCCGTCTTGGGATTATAGATGGCAACGCCCTGCCCGTCGTAGCCAATCATGATTTGTCCGTCACGACGGCAGTACAATGCAGAGACGTGCTTGCCCGTTGTGATGGAAAGCGGTTGGAAATCCCCTCCCTGGGTTGAGCGAACATAGACACCGTTCATGGATGTTCCAGCGTAGATGTTCCCCTCCTGGTCCTCACAGACGCGCATGACGGTACCACGCAAGTCCTCGTTAGAAAAGAAATGTTGGACATTCTTGCCGTCATAGGCTATCAGGCCCTTGTCGCCAGTGACAATCCACAAGCGTCCCTTGGAATCTTCCATCAGGTCATGCACTGTATGGATATCCTTCAACGGGCCGCCCATCTGTTCAGCATGGCTATGATCGGTGATGCGCACCAAACCATAGCCGGAGGTGCCGGCAAGCACTTCTCCGTTTCTCCGTAAAAGGAAACAGGTCATATAGCAGGTTGCCGCATTCCCATGGAGGTCCTTGATTTCCACATTGCGGAAACGGTTGCCGTCGAATGTCTGGAGTGCGCCATACATGCCCAGGTAAAACAGACCGTCACGATCCTGAATGATACAATTGACATAGTTGCTGGCCATGCCGTTCTTACCGTCCTTGTCTTTTTTGATGATGTATGACTGATAGCCGTCAAACTTATTCAGACCGTTGCGGGTGGCTGCCCAGATAAAGCCATCACGATCCAGATAGACTTGACAAGTGAAACTGCTTGACAGTTGGTAGTCTGCATCAAACAACTTTCCCATCTGAGCCTGCGTGTTAACACAGGCTAAAACTGCA
>CAJOQT010000105.1 GCA_905236875.1 uncultured Prevotella sp.
GACACACGGATTTTCAGTCCGATGCTCTACCAACTGAGCTAAGGCACCATTTCGGTTGCAATCCTTTCGTTTGCGGGTGCAAAGGTATAAAGAAAAAATGAAAGAATGAAAAAATGAAAGAATGATTTTTTGTCGTTTAGTATTTATTAACAAAAAGACATAACGTCTTCATGATTTCATTATCTCATTTTTTATTCTTATTTTAGTGGATTCCATCCTTGCGCCTTGAGCTCAAACTCCTGATTGTCACGGGTGACGAGAACCTGTCCGAGGGAAGGCTTGGTGATGTGTCCAATCAGATGAATGTCGTCGAGCATCTCTATCTTCTCATGGTCACCGATGGGTACCGTGAAGAGAAGTTCGTAGTCTTCGCCGCCGTTGAGCGCACAGGTGGTGACGTTCATGTTCATCTCTTCTGCCATGACAGCTGTCTGGTAGTCGATGGGAATATTCTTCTCGTAGATACGGCAGCCAACGCCAGACTGCTTGCAGATGTGCATCAATTCGCTGCTCAGTCCGTCGCTGATGTCCATCATGGCTGTAGGACGGATGCCTGCCTCACGCAGTTTCTCAATGATGTCTCCGCGTGCCTCGGTCTTCAACTGTCGCTGCAGAAGATATTCCTTTCCCGCAAAGTCGGGCTGGAAGTCTGGGATGTTGACGGGGGAACCGTCAGCAGCACTTTTCTTTTTTGCTTCATCTACCATTTGGTAATAGACCGTTTTCTCCCGTTCCAGCAGTTGTAATCCCATATATGCCGCACCAAGGTCACCGCTGACACAGATGAGGTCTGTCTCGTGGGCACCGTTGCGATAGACGATTTCATCCTTCTCTGCCTCCCCGATGCATGTGATGCTGATGGCCATTCCCGTATAGCTGCTGGTGGTATCGCCGCCGATGATATCGACATTCCATTTCTTGCAAGCCAGTTGCAGCCCCTCGTAGAACAACTCTATGTCTTCCACGCTGAAACGCTTGCTGAGTGCAAGGGATACGGTCATCTGACGTGGCGTGCCGTTCATGGCGAAGATGTCGCTGATGTTGACCATTGCCGACTTGTAGCCCAGGTGTTTCAGGTCAATGTATGTCAGGTCGAAATGCACGCCTTCCATCAGCATGTCGGTGGTGACGAGCACTTCTTTGTCGGGATAGTGAAGCACGGCGCAGTCATCGCCTACGCCGTACTTTGTTGAATCGTTCTGTGGCCTGATATCCTTTGTCAGACGGTCAATCAGGCCAAATTCTCCGAGTTTTGCTATTTCCATGATCTCGCTTGTTTGTTGCGGTGTCATCGCAACATGCTTAACTCCTTTTAATCATCTCGCGCATGATCTCGGTCATGAGCGGTTGTGCCTTGTTGGCAGCTTCCTGTACTTCCTCGTGGCTGACCTCAACGGGGACATCGAAGCCGCCAAGGTCGGTGATGACGGAGACGCCAAAGGTCTTGATGCCACACTGGTGGGCGACAATCACCTCAGGTACGGTGCTCATGCCAACAGCGTCACCGCCCAGCAGACGGTACATGCGGTACTCTGCCGGTGTCTCGAAGGTCGGTCCCTGTACACCGACATAGACTCCATACGTCACGCGGATGTCTTTCTCCTTGGCAATCTTCGTGGCTTCTTCTATCAGTTTGTGGTCGTAGGTCTCATGCATATCCGGAAAGCGGGGACCAGTGGGGAAGTTCTTGCCGCGCAGCGGATGCTCCGGGAAGAAGTTGATGTGGTCGGTAATGATCATCAGGTCGCCAATCTTGAATGCCGGGTTCATGCCACCGGCAGCATTCGACACGAAGAGCGTCTTGATGCCCAGTTCGTACATGACACGTACCGGGAAGGTCACTTCCTTCATCGTGTAGCCTTCATAGAAGTGGAAGCGGCCCTGCATGGCGAGGATATCGACACCGCCAAGCTTGCCGAAAATCAGTTTGCCGCTGTGTCCTTCAACGGTTGATACTGGAAAGTTTGGTATCTCGGAGTAGGGAATCTCCTCCTTGTCAGTTATTTCTGAAGCTAATTGTCCGAGTCCCGTTCCCAGTACGATGGCTGTCTTTGGGTTTGTGGACATCCTTGCCTTTAGCCAGGATGCTGTTTCTTGAATTTTTTCGTACATAACCAATAATATTTTCGTTAAACATATCTTCTTGTTCCTGCATAAAGGTGATATTGATAGGCAGCACGTAGGTGTTGTCCTTCACTTCCTCGCTCAAGCCTTCGGTAGCTTTCAGGCGTGTGGCATCTTTTTCCGTTGTAATCACCAGCTTGGGTGAGGGCAGGGCCGCGAATGTCGCGTTGATCTGCTCAATATCCTTGCGCTTGAACTGATGGTGGTCGCTGAAGGTGAGTGGCGTGAACTGTGAAGTATAGGGCGACAGGTCGTGCTCCAGTTGTTTGGGCGATGCAATGCCTGTCAGCAGCAGCACATGTTCATCCTTCAGTTCGTCGAGTTCTTTGCGGATGACGTTCTTCCTGAAGATGGAATGCAGTCTGCCATAGCTGATTGTCGTGAAGTAAAGGTGCTGATAGGGGTAGAGGTTCATCGCCCTGGTGATGACGCGATACTCCATGGGCTTGAGGCTTTGCGGACATTTGGTCACGATGACGATGTCGGCACGATCCTTGCCCGAGAGGGGTTCGCGGAGGCGGCCTGCGGGCAACAGCTTGTCGTAGATGATGAGTCGGTGATAATCGACCAGCAGGATGTTGATGCCAGGTTTCACGTAACGGTGCTGGAAGGCATCGTCGAGCAGGATGACGTCGAGCTGCTTGTCGTCTGTCAGCTGGTCGATGCCGTGACAGCGGTTCTTGTCAACGGCAACGGTGATGTCCGGAAACTTCTGGCGCATCTGGAACGGTTCGTCACCGATGTCATATACCGTAGTGTCCTTGCCGGCAACCATATATCCCCGGCTCTTCCGCTTATATCCCCGGCTGAGTACGGCAACCTTGAATTTCGTGTGCAGCAGTTCAATAAGGTATTCCACGTGGGGTGTCTTTCCTGTTCCGCCAACGGTGATGTTGCCCACTGAGATAATGGGGACGTTGAAGCTGCGGCTCTTCAGGATCCCGATCTCGAAGAGCAGGTTGCGCAGTTTCACCACCAGGCCGTATAACCAGCTCAGCGGCAGCAGCCATTCGTTGATTTTGATGAAGTCACCTTCCATGAACCCTTATATTATAAATATGTTCGTGCGTGAAAGGACCTTTTACGGTCTTGTCTATTCCACTCTTGTCGAGAACGGCAGGCGGGCCTGCAGCTTGTTACGCTTGTTGATGGTGCGCAGGAATACCCAGCTTTCATACTGGTCGCCCAGGATGTTGCGCAACTCGGAATCCAGATAGGAACCGCCCTTGTTCTCTTCCAACAGCTGCTCCATCCAATTGGCTTTGGCAGGATAGGTGGCTGTGTAATACTCCTGTACCTTGGCGAGTTCGGCAGCTTTCTTGACGGCATCGTCCAACGAACCAATCTGGTCAACCAGCTTGATGCCCAGTGCGTCTGTTGCCAGCCATACTCGTCCCTGTGCCACCTCATGGACCTGTTCCTTCTCCATTTTGCGGCCGTTGGCCACGATGGTGATGAACGTGTCGTAGCCGCGACTTACATAGTTCTGCATGAAGTTCAGCTCGTCGGCATTGTTGTTGGAGAGCACGATATTCTCCATATAGTTGGTGTAGCGGTTGGTAGAGATGTCGTCGAAGGTAATGCCCAGCTTATCGGTAACGAGTCCGGTTACATTAGGAACCAGTCCGAAGATACCGATGGAACCCGTGATGGTGGTTGGCTCAGTGTAGATATAGTCGGCTCCGCAGCTGATCATGTAGCCGCCCGATGCTGCCACACCGCCCATGGAAACCACGACGGGCTTCTTGGCTTTCAGCAACTGAATGGCATGGGCTATCTGTTCGGATGCGATGGCGCTGCCGCCGGGAGAGTTGACACGCAGCACGACGGCCTTAACATCCTCGTCGTCAGCCAGCTTCCGCAGGTCTTCCGATACGGGCTTGCCGACAATGCCGTCAGAGCCGGTGATGCTGCTCAGGTTCTCGTCGGTAATCTCACCTACGGCATAGTAGATGGCTATCTTGTCACCGTCTTCGCGCTTGTTGCTCTTGACGCTGATCATGTCTGTCAGTGAGAGCTGGTTGATGTCATCATCCTCTTCGATACCCAGCTTCTTCTTGATAACCTGCTTGATTTCTTCGGGATAGAGCAGCTTGTCAACGAGCTTGGCCTTGATATAGTCCTGCTGGTCGGCAAAGGCCAGGATGCTGTCGTTGACCAGTTGGTTGAGGGCTTCGGGGGTGATCTTCCGGCTTTCTGCGATGTCCTTCACCATACGGTCCCAGACACCCTGCATGTATGCCATACGCTGCTCACGGTCTTCCGGACTCATGTCACGGCGGGTCTTAGACTCCACATAGCTCTTGTATTTTCCCACACGTACTGCCTGATAGTGGATGCCCAGCTTCTCCAGCAGTCCGGTGTCGTATTCGGCCTTCATTCCGAGGCCTTTCAGGTCTATCTCACCGGTCTGGTTCAGATATACCTGGTCGGCTATCGATGCCAGCCAGTATGCCGACTGCGCATAGACGTCACCGTATGCAATGATCCATTTGCCGCTTTTCTTGAAGTCGGCCAGCGCGTCACGCAGGCTTTGTACTGTGGCATACGAGTCGAACGAGACAGCTCCTGACTCGATGTAGATGCCCTTGATGTCTTCATTCTCTTTGGCTTTCTCGATGGATGACAGTATATCATCGAGTCCCATAACGGTCATGTCACTGCCGGCAAGCATCGACAGGATACCGAAGTCGTCGCTTGCGCGTTCATCGATTGTTCCGTTCAGGTTCAACACGAATACAGAGTTGCTCTTGACCTGGGCTGTTGCACTGTCAGAAGCCGCCATTCCAATGAGGGAGATGACGCAAATCAAACCAACTATTAGGCCAAAGATAAGGATGCCGGTAATAGTGGCTAAGGTGTATTTAAAGAAATCGTTCATAAATAGATGATAGTTAATTATTGATAATGATAGTGCAAAGGTACAAAAAAATGCTTATCATCCATACTTTTCTTATGACTTTTTTCTGACAAACTGTCAGTTTTGTTGTTTTGGCACGGTTTTAGCTAATATTTGAGCAGAAGTTTTAATCAAAAATTTAAACAATTAAGTAATATGAACATTAAACCGTTAGCAGACCGCGTGCTGGTATTGCCGGCACCTGCAGAAGAAAAAGTTGGCGGAATCATCATTCCTGATACTGCCAAGGAGAAACCGCTTCATGGAAAGATTGTCGCCACCGGAAAGGGCACCAAGGACGAAGAGATGGTGTTGAAGGCCGGTGACGAAGTGCTTTATGGCAAATACTCGGGCACCGAACTGGAGTTCGAGGGAACCAAATACCTGATGATGCGTCAGAGTGACGTACTCGCAGTGATTGAAAAGTAGGAGGTTGGAAGGTGGAATTACGATGTGTTGCCCTTGGCAAGTGATATGTGTGAGGTGCAATGTAGTAAGTACTTCGTAATTCTGACATCAACCTGCACATAGTGCATACATCAAAATTCATAATTAAAACATCAAAATTAAAATCATGGCAAAAGATATTAAATATAACATGGATGCCCGTGACCTGTTGAAGAACGGTGTCGATCAGTTGGCAGATGCAGTGAAGGTAACGCTGGGTCCTAAGGGACGTAACGTAGTGATTGAGAAGAAGTTCGGTGCTCCGCAGATTACCAAGGACGGTGTGACCGTAGCCAAGGAGATTGAGCTGGAGGACAAGTTCGAGAATACTGGTGCACAGCTGGTTAAGAGCGTAGCCTCAAAGACCGGTGACGATGCCGGTGACGGTACGACGACTGCCACTATCCTGGCACAGGCTATCATTGCCGAAGGCCTGAAGAATGTGACGGCAGGTGCCAACCCGATGGACCTGAAGCGTGGTATCGACAAGGCTGTTACCGCTGTCGTTGAGTTCATCAAGAACTCCAGCGAGAAGGTGGATGACAACTACGACAAGATTGAGCAGGTGGCTACCGTCAGCGCCAACAACGATGCTGAGATCGGTAAGCTGCTGGCTGACGCCATGCGTAAGGTGTCGAAGGACGGTGTCATCACCATCGAGGAGTCGAAGAGCCGTGACACACACATCGGTGTTGTCGAGGGTATGCAGTTCGACCGTGGTTATCTGTCAGCTTACTTCATCACCGATTCAGAGAAGATGGAGTGTGTGATGGAGAATCCGTACATCCTTATCTATGACAAGAAGATCTCGAACATCAAGGACTTCCTGCCCATCCTGCAGCCTGCTGCTGAGAGTGGACGTCCGTTGCTCGTGATTGCCGAGGATGTTGACTCTGAGGCTCTTACCACACTCGTCGTCAACCGTCTGCGTGGCGGTCTGAAGATCTGTGCTGTCAAGGCTCCTGGCTTTGGCGACCGTCGCAAGGCCATGCTCGAGGATATCGCCACACTGACTGGCGGCGTTGTCATCAGCGAGGAGAAGGGTCTGAAACTGGAGCAGGCAACACTCGAGATGCTGGGTACTTGCGATAAGGTCAGCGTGACGAAAGACAATACGACCATCGTCAACGGTGCCGGCGAGAAGCAGGCTATTCAGGACCGTATCGCCCAGATTAAGAAGGAGATAGAGATTACCACCAGCTCTTACGATAAGGAGAAGCTGCAGGAGCGTCTGGCCAAGTTGGCAGGCGGTGTGGCAGTGCTCTACGTCGGTGCTAACAGCGAGGTGGAGATGAAGGAGAAGAAGGACCGCGTCGATGATGCCCTCTGCGCTACCCGTGCAGCCATTGAGGAAGGTGTTGTCGCCGGTGGCGGTACTACCTACATCCGTGCTCTCGATGCCCTGAAGGACCTGAAGGGTGACAATGCCGACGAGCAGACAGGTATCAATATCGTGGAGCGTGCCATCGAGTCACCGCTGCGTCAGATTGTCATCAATGCCGGTGGCGAGGGTGCTGTGGTTGTCCAGAAGGTATTGGAAGGTGAGGGTGACTTCGGTTACAATGCCCGTACCAATGAATACGAGGATCTGCGTAAGGCCGGTATCATCGATCCTGCCAAGGTAGCTCGTGTCGCTCTGGAGAATGCTGCATCAATTGCCGGCATGTTCCTGACCACCGAATGCCTGATTGTTGACAAGCCCGAGAAGGAGCCTGCAATGCCGATGGGCGGTGCACCTGGCATGGGTGGCATGATGTAAGTTATTGACACAGAATTGTCATCTCAACTTAACAAAACACAGGGAGTCGTCCGAAAAAACGGCTCCCTGTGTTGATTTAAATCAATTAATCTTTAATTTCCGGTCGAAATACTTTGCACATATCGGGAAAGTTTCTATCTTTGCAGCAACGAAAGGAAGAATTATCAGACATTAGTAAATATTTGAAAGGAGAATCGTATTTTTGATTTGTTTTAGTAGATTAGTTTTTAAGTAGTTTGTTTTTGGAGACCGATTGTCGTGAGACAGTCGGTTTTTCTTCTTTTTATTTGGTCATGTAGAATATATTTACTACCTTCGCAGGCATGAAACAAATGCAAAAGTATATATTGATAGAAATTATCATGATCGTGTTGGCAACAGGAGGGTTGATTCTGTTGACAGACGACTATGTCATGTCGCTTGGCATTGTCATCCTGCTGGTTGTCATCGAACATGTCATTGTCAGCAAACTGGAACAGCGTCAGGCAGAACGCGAAGAGAAGGAGGAAGAAGAACATGCAGCAACTGATTAGTCTATATAGGGAATGGAGTGGGGCAGTGCCTGCCAAGTGTGAGAAACTGCCCGGAGCAGGCAGTAACAGGGTTTATTACCGGCTGTCGGCTACCGACGGACAGACAGTTATCGGTGTGGTGGGAACGAGTCGTGACGAGAATCATGCCTTTGTCTGTCTGGCACGACATTTTGACAGTCGTCATCTGCCTGTTCCAAAGGTGTTGGCTGTCAGCGATGACGAGATGCGTTACCTGCAGACCGACTTGGGCAGTGTGTCGCTGTTCGAGGCTATCAGGGGTGGGCGTGAAGCCGGAGGACGCTATAATCTTGCAGAGCAGGAGTTGCTGAAGCAGACCATCCGTGAGCTGCCGCGCTTCCAGATAGAGGGAGCTGTCGGCCTGGACTTCTCCCTGTGCTATCCGCAGGCTGAGTTTGATGTGGAGAGCGTGATGTTCGACCTCAACTACTTCAAGTACTGCTTTCTCAAAGCCACCAATATCGATTTCCATGAGCTGAAGCTGGAGGCAAACTTCCGCTTGATGGCCAAGGACCTGACCGCTGCCGACGATATGCAGTGCTTCCTCTACAGGGATTTCCAGGCACGCAATGTGATGGTCGCCCCCACAAACCCCTCCCAAGGAGGGAACCAAGGTTCCTCCCCATCGGGGAGGTTAGGAGGGGGGCTCTTCTTCATCGACTTCCAGGGCGGTCGTCGCGGACCTTATTATTATGATGTGGCCTCGTTCCTGTGGCAGGCGAGTGCGATGTATTCCTATAAGCTTCGCCGCGAGCTGGTCTTTGAGTACTATAACGAACTGAAGAAATATACTGAAGTGCCGTCGCCCCACTACTTTGTCAGGCGTTTGGCACTCTTTGTGCTGTTCCGCACCTTACAGGTGTTAGGAGCCTATGGATTCCGTGGGTACTTCGAGCGCAAGCAGCATTTTATTGACTCCATTCCACCTGCCCTGCAGAACCTGCGTGAGTTACTGGAGTATGCAAGGTTAAACCCCGATGCCTTCCCTTATCCGTATCTGCTGGATGTGCTGCAGAGGTTGTGTGAAGAGAACCAAAAGGGTTCCCCCCAGCCCCTCCCTGTGAAAGAGCGTAGGGAGAATGTTTCAGGGCAGGGTAGGCAGACGAAGGCTCCCCTCGTTGTCCGCGTTTTCAGCTTTTCCTACAAGAAAGGAATACCTGAAGACGAAAGCGGCAACGGAGGCGGTTATGTGTTCGACTGCCGTTCGACGCACAATCCCGGCCGTTACGAGGAATATAAGCAGATGACAGGATTGGACGAGCCGGTCATCCGCTTCCTGGAGGACGATGGTGAGATATTGACGTTCCTGGAGAGTGTCTATCGGCTGGCCGATCACCATGTGGAGCGATATATTGAGCGTGGCTTCACCTCGCTGATGTTCTCGTTTGGCTGTACGGGTGGACAGCACCGCTCGGTCTATTCTGCCCAGCATCTGGCTGAACACCTCCACAGGAAATATGGCATCGAAGTCCGTATCTGCCATCGCGAGCAGGGGATTATTCAAACGCTTGAGGCATGACATGAAAAAAAGGCTCCGATGTCGGAGCCTTTTTTGATAGGGTACGTTTGTAATTAGAATTTATAGACAGCGCCGATACTACCCACAAACTGGTTGTAGCTGTCAATAATCTGGTACTTGCCTTCGACGTTGATGGAGAAATCGTCGGCAATGTCAAACTGATAGCCGCCGCCAAGATTGATGGCTACCTTGACCTTGTTGCTGATGATGCTGCTGTGCCAGTTGGTCAGACCAATACCCACCAGAGGGTATGCAGCCATGTTAGCACCTGTTGGGATGAGATAGTGACCGTTGAGGTTGATGTCCCACATCGACAGGTCGTCCTTCTCCATGAAGTAGTTGGCGTTGAGTTCTGCGCGAACCTTGTCGGTAGCATAGTACTGACCTTTCACACCAATACCAATGTTCTCAATCTTTGAGCCATAAAGCAGATTGACACCGACGGCTTTCTTGCCTTCCTGAGCCATTGCGCTCATGCTGACGAGCACAACGAGCATTGTTAAAAACAGTTTTTTCATCTTTCTAATTATTTTAATTGTTAAATAAACTGGTTCTGTTTTGTTGTTAATCCGTCGCAAAGTTAGTGATTATTTTGTCAACTGCCAAACATATTTCAAAGAAAATTTGTTTTTTTGCTCATTTCTTCGTACCTTTGACCCCATGAAGCAAGCCATGATATTTGCCGCAGGTTTGGGTACAAGGCTCAAACCGCTGACGGACACTATGCCAAAGGCACTGGTGAAGGTGGGTGGACAGCCTTTGCTTGACCTCGTCATCCGCCGTCTGCATGAACAGGGGTACCATCGTTTGGTAGTCAACGTCCATCATTTCTCACAGCAGATTATCGACCATCTGGCTGCTGCCGACTTCCTCACGGGCCAGTGTCCTTGTGAGGTGCTCATCAGCGACGAGTCGGAGAAGCTGCTTGACACGGGTGGTGGACTGAAGAAGGCCGCTTCGCTGTTCAGCGACGACGAGCCGATACTCATACACAATGTCGATATCCTTGACAACGTTGATTACAACTGGTTCCGTCGTCAGCATCTCGACGATGAGGATGCCGTGCTGCTGGTCAGCCGCCGCAAGACGAAGCGTTACCTGCTGTTTGACAGTTCCATGCGGCTGATGGGATGGACGAACATGGAGACGGGTGAGGTGAAGAGCCCTTATCCCTGGCTCCGTCAAGGAAGACTTGCCTTCGACCCATCTTCAGCGGATGAGGGCAGCGACTACCCTGTTTCTGTCACTTTACTCCCCTCTCCCCTGAAGTCCCCCTTGCCATTCGGAGAGGGGTTAGGGGTGAGGCTTCATCTTTTCGCCTTCTCTGGCATCCATTCGTTCTCGCCGCGTTTGTTCCGGCTCATGGACCGGTTCCCGGATCGCTTCCCCATCATGGACTTCTACTTGAGCACGTGCCATCGTGCCCGTATCTATGGCTGTCTGAAAGACGACCTGCAGGTGCTCGATGTCGGCAAGCTCGATTCGCTGGAGGCGGCAGAACGTTTTCAAAAAACAATTTCTGATTAATTTCTGGCAATTTCTGTTTAAATTCAATCAATATGCAAAAGATTATAATTCTCGATTTCGGTTCACAGACCACACAGCTTATCGGTCGCCGTGTGCGTGAGTTGGACACGTTTTGTGAAATCCTGCCCTATAACAAGTTCCCGAAGGATGACCCCTCCGTCATTGGAGTCATCTTGAGCGGTTCGCCCTATAGTGTACACGACCCTGAGGCATTCAAGGTTGACCTCTCGCAGTTTGTCGGAAAGATTCCCGTGCTGGGTATCTGCTATGGTGCGCAGTTCATCTCGCACACCCTTGGCGGCAAGGTGGAGAAGGCCGACTCGAGAGAATACGGACGTACCCATTTGGAGACTGTCAATCTGGATAATCCCCTCTTCAAGGGTTTTGAGCAGCACTCACAGGTGTGGATGTCCCACGGTGACACCATCACCGCCATCCCTGATGGCTTCGAGTGTATTGCTTCTACCAAGGATGTCAAGTATGCAGCCTATTGGTCTCCCTCTCCTTCGGGGAGGGCTGGGGAGGGGCTTCCTATCTGGGCTGTCCAGTTCCACCCGGAGGTGTTCCATACCTTGCAGGGCACGTTGCTGCTCAAGAATTTCGTGGTGGATATCTGTGGCTCCAGACAGGACTGGAGTGCAGCCTCGTTTGTAGATACCACCGTCAGTGAACTGAAGGAACAGCTGGGTGAAGACCGCGTCATTCTCGGACTTTCGGGAGGCGTTGACAGTAGTGTGGCAGCTGTCCTGCTCAATCGCGCCGTCGGTCATCGCCTGACATGTATCTTTGTCGATCATGGCATGTTGCGTAAGAATGAGTTTACGCAGGTCATGAACGACTACAAGGTGTTGGGCCTGAATGTGATAGGTGTCGATGCCAGCGAGAAGTTCTTTGCAGACTTGGCTGGTGTCACCGATCCGGAGCAGAAACGTAAGATCATCGGTCGTGACTTCATCGAGGTCTTCAATCAGGAAGCGCAGAAAATCGTAAATAGTAAATCGTCAAATAGTAAATGCAAATGGTTGGCCCAGGGTACCATCTATCCCGATCGCATTGAGAGCCTGAACATTACCGGTAAGGTCATCAAGAGTCACCATAATGTGGGTGGCCTGCCCAAGGAGATGCACCTGCAGCTTTGCGAGCCGCTGAAGTGGCTGTTCAAGGATGAGGTACGCCGTGTGGGTCGTCAGCTGGGTATGCCCGAACACCTCATCAGCCGCCATCCCTTCCCCGGTCCCGGTCTTGCCGTCCGAATCCTGGGTGACATCACCCGCGAGAAGGTCCGTGTTCTTCAGGATGCAGACGATATCTTCATTCGTGGCTTGCGTGACTATGTTGACACCGACGGCGTGACATTATATAATAAGGTATGGCAGGCTGGAGCCATTCTGCTCTCTACCGTCCGCAGTGTCGGTGTGATGGGCGATGAGCGTACCTACGAGAATCCTGTCGCCCTGCGTGCCGTCACTTCGTCAGATGCCATGACAGCCGACTGGGCACACCTGCCTTACGACTTCCTGGCGAAAGTCTCCAATGAGATAATCAACAAGGTTCGTGGAGTCAACCGCGTCTGCTACGACATCTCTTCCAAGCCACCCTCGACGATAGAGTGGGAGTGACCTACGTCTTTAACACGACACCTTGGAACTCCTGAAAACTCTCATGCGACAGCCACTTTTGGCTGACATGAGACTCGTAGGTGGAACATCGCTTGCTCTGCAGTATGGCCATCGTAGGTCAGTGGACTTGGATTTCTTTGGACACACAACAGAGGATATTGATGAGTTATATCCTGCTTATTGGCAGTGGGTGGATTCGAATGGTATGGAGTACGTCGATTGGTATCTTATGCGGCAATAATGTCATTTTAACGAGGGTGGTACTTTTGTTGAAGAAGACCTATGGTTTTGTTGAAGAAAACCTATGGTTTTGTTGAAGAAAACCTTTGCTTTTGTTGAAGAAAACCTATGGTTTTGTTGAAGAAAACCTTTGCTTTTGTTGAAGAAGACCTATGAATTTGTTGTAGGAAACCTTTACCTTTGCTGAACAAGAGAGAAAACTTGAATTCTGTAACTTAAGTTTCGCATGTAATAAAACGACCACGCAAGCGGCAAAGCCGAGCGCGAGAAATTCGTGGTTAAAAAAAAGAATCTGCGTATTTGAAACTTGAATTCTGTAAGTTTTTTGGTCGAAAGTTTGGTTAGTAGAAAAATAATCCTTATATTTGCACCTTTAGAATGACGTTTTCGAACGATGCCTATGAAACTACGACTATACATTACTACTTGTATGTTGGCATGTGCCCTTGCCGCTTCTGCCCAGATATCCCCCCAAGGGGGGACAAGAGGGGATGGGGGTGCATCATCCCCCCTTCGGGGAGACCGAGGAGGGCTCCGGCTCTTCAGTGCAGAGATGTATGAGGTGGCAACCCATCAGCAGTCGGTGGTCATGCATTTCCTGGAGCGATACTTCCAGTCGCTGCAGAGGCAGGACCAGGGTATGATTCAGACGCGTCTGTCCGACGATAAGGTGTTCTTCCGTCAGGGCAGTATCCGTGACCTTTCTGCTGTCAGTGACACCATGCCTTTCACGATGAGCCTTGTTGACCGTCATTACGAAGTGAGTTGGATGAGGAACTCTTCACCTTTTGTCTCGATTGTTTTCCCTGCCCAGTACGATCTGCTCTTTGGCATGAACCAGGAACAGGCGCAGCGAAGCCTGAAGGACTCTATTCTTGCAGCCCCTCATTCCCCTCTCGTCCGGCAGGGAGGGATGGAGAGGCAACAACTCCTCCCCCCTTCGGGGGAGGCTGGGTGGGGGCTGGACAGCATCTACTCTACTGTTCCGGAAATCTTCGAGCTGGAGAGCCTGAACAATGCCACCTATTATTATAAGGAAGGTACCGACTACATCCCCGTCTTTGACGAACAGCACCTGAGCTATTCGGCTGCCAACCTCTTCCATGCGCTTATTCCTGATAGGGACTATCGCATGCATGTCGAGCAGTCAGTCTATGGTATGCAGACCGTTTCCTACATGCTCTACCTCAGCCAGTGGCTCAACTACTGTGCCTATTGGAATATGGAGGTGTTCTTTGCCGTCGAAGAAGAGCGCGAGGACGGCATGCTCTGCCTTATTATCGCCCGCAACAGCGAGTTCTCGTTCAACCATCTATTGTCGGTCGTCGTGCCCGACAAGTTCATTACCGACCCTAATGCGGTGCTCAAGGCCCGTATCACTCCGTATATTCCCACGCATAATGTGAGAAATATCTATCAACAGTCAACGACAAACAGAAAGAAGAAGAGATGGTAACAGTCAAGAAAATAGGTATAGCATTACTGCTCGCCTGGTGTTTGCCCCTTGTGGCAGATGCCCAGACATCAATTGTAGCCGCAAGGATAAAATCGATTAAGCTCGACCCGAATAGTCTCTATGCTGAGGCAACCATGAAGGAAAAGGAGGATGCATTCAAGAATGCGCATGCGCTGTTTGCCAAGAAAGTAAGAGAGTGGATTCAATTTGAAATTGATAATGGGCTATTGACGATTGACAATGGACTGTCTATTGACAGCCTTGTTGCAAAGGCTGATGCATCAAGCCAAGAACTGACTACAAGTCGTGGCGGTTTCTGTCGTGCCTTTGTCTTTATCAGGAAGAGAGACATCCTGAACAATAGCCAATATCCAATAACCAATAACCAGAACCCTGTGGCTGATGATGATGAATGTCCATTGCCACTTCTTGTTTCACTTACAGAAGTAGAGAAGGGCATGTTAGGCATTACTCAGTTCTATGACATAGAGCCATACATCAAGGGGCTGAAGGCTGACGGACGTGTTAAATCTTACGGCAAATACGCCACGATGCCGCAGGGTGAACCCTGCCACGTCTTCGTCTATGACCGTCAGGGCGATATCAAGGCCGTGCTGCGAGTACGTCCTGACAGTCAGGTGAACCTGCAGACAATGCAAGAAGATAATATAAGAAACTATAAGAACTGTGGAGCCATCTGGCTTCAGCTAAAAGACGAATAGCTATGAGGAAAGCAATAACATTATTTGTTTTAGGCATTTTAGCCCTCCTGCCTTTCGAGGCACAGGCCGACGGTGTTCATTTCTACATCTCTGAAGGTGTCAGCAACGAGACGTTGAAGACCAAGATGGAGTCTGCCGTCAATCGTATTCTCAACGAGATAAACGAGGCGCAGGCTGCCGACCGCGACCTGAACTTCACCACGATGGGTGTCAACCAAAGCGTACGTAAGTCTATGGAGATGCTGTGGGAGAACACCCCGTTCATGTGTCCTGACGAGGATGTCGTGGAGCGTTGCATCACTACAGGCTCAGGCTATCAGGTCAGGAACATCCCCCTGATAATGAAGCCTACAGGCAATCGTAACTTCAGCGACGAGGACTATCAGGAGGCGGTCATCAGCTTCGACCGTCAGGGTAATGTGGAGAGTTTCACCCTTTCCATATCCAACAACCTCTACATGAACATCATCAACAACAACCTGGAGCTTACCGACCTGCGCCGCCGTCAGATGATACTCGACTATGTGGAGCAGTTCCGTACCGCCTATAACCAGAAGGACATCCGTTTCCTCAACCAGGTGTTCAGCGACGATGCCCTCATCATTACAGGCCGTGTGATTACCCAGCGCCATGCCGAGGGCTTCTCCACACAGAAGATAGAGTACAACCGTCAGTCGAAGCAGCAGTACATACAGAACCTGACGCGCATCTTCAAGAATGCTCGTTACTTCAAGGTGACGTTCGACGACATCAATGTCTTGCGCCATCCCGTCAATCCCAACTACTACGGCGTGACGCTCCATCAGGGCTGGACCAACAACCGCTACCACGACGAGGGATACCTCTTCTTGCTGTGGGACTTCACCGACGAGAATGCGCCGCAGATACATGTGCGCACCTGGCAGCCCGACAAGCTGAACGGCCGTCCGCTGCCACGGGAAGAGATATTCACGTTGAGCGATTTCGATATACAGTAAACAATAGTGCGACAACGAATTTGACGAATTACACGAATTGCATTTAATAATTAACGATTAACAATTATATAAATGAAAATAAGCATAAGAACTAAACTGCTATTCTTCCTCCTTGCAGTCTTGTGGCCGTTCTCGTTGTCGGCTCAGGACTTCAAGGTTGAGAATTTCCGTGAGAATACCATGGATATGGCAGCAGCAACATCGGGTGTCAAGGACCTCAACGGTACCCCTGCAGCGTTGATACGTTTTGCAGTTCGTAATAATGACTTTGAGTTTGAGGCCAACAATGGTATTATCAAGACCGAGAAGAAGACGGGCGAGGTATGGCTCTATGTGCCAGAGGGAACCAAGCGCCTCACCATCAAGCACCCTACGCTGGGTGTGCTGCGTGGTTACGAACTGCCCGATGCTGTTCGTTCCAAGGTGACGTACGATGCCAGTATCGTCATAACCAACGTCATTGATACGCAGTCGTTGATAACCGAAGGTGACACGGTGGGTGTTCAGGCTGTAACACCGCCAGTTACTCAACCCGTTACGCCGCCAGTTACTCAGCCTGTAACACAACCCGTTACCCAGCCGGCAGTAATTAATCCAGAGCCAGCATCCGCTTCGAAGGGGCTTGATGCGCACTTCCTGGCAAATGCAGGATTCAATGCCGTAGGTCTTTCTGGCCTGAACATCGGAATAGGCGGTGAGCTGGGAATGTTCTACGTTGGTGCCGACTATACTATCGGCATGAGTAAGGTGGAGGGTGTTGCCATCTATTACAACGGCGACCTACGCGAAGCCTACGACTACTCTGCCGGACGCTTCACCTTACGCCTGGGTGTCAATGCCACTTCCGAGGGAATGGTACGAGTTGTTCCACATGCAGGTATAGCGTTTACCAGCATCAATGGCAGCAAGAAGGGTACTGTCTCTGCCTCTCAGGCCCAGTTTGACAAGGGCTACTGCACGTCGGCACTCGTTGGTGTCAGCCTGCGCCTTATGCTGGGCGACACGTTCTGTCTCTACGCTACGCCAGAATTCTCCTTCGCTGTATCTCCCGACGATGTCTATAAGACATTGAAGGAAGCCGACAGCAGCATCAAGTCGTGGGGCGAAGGCTTCGGTTTGAATATAGGTGCAATGGTAAGATTTTAAAACGTTGGAGCTATGAAAAGATTACATATATTATTATATATAGGAGCTTTCTTGCTGACGGCTTTCACGTCGTGCAAGCAGGAGCTGTCAGACGAATACGACTATCTGGCTATCATACCAGAGCTGAGCGTCACTACCACCAGCATCTCTATACAGGGAACAGGCGGCACACAGAGTATCTCCGTTCAGAGCAATGCTAGCTGGAAGGCCAGCACCAGCGACTCTTGGTTGCATGTTGACGGCACGAGCCATAAGGGCAGTTCCTCTGTATCGGTTACTGCCGATGCCAATAGCCAGTTGAGTGAGCGAACAGGAACAGTAACCATTACCGATGGTATCAACAGCACCACAGTTAGTGTCATACAGGCAGCAGGACAGACCAGGTCGTTCACCATAGGTACGCTGAGCGTTTCGTCTATAACAAAGACGTCGGCAGTCTGCTCGTTTACTTATTCTTCGGAGAATGCTACTATCAGCGAGTATGGGGTATGCTACAGTACCTCGGTCAGCTCGCCTACCGTCGATGATGCCAATTGCTCTTCTGAATCAAAGTCTTCTACCAGCGCGTCTGGTTCAGCAAATCTCACCTTGTCTGGTCTTACAAAGCAGACTACCTATTATGCTCGTCCTTATGTCCGCCACTCTGAAGGTGTAGCATACGGCGATGCCGTCCAGTTCAACACGGCAGGAGGCAGTGCACCAGGCGAGGATGATAACCCAACTCCAAACTATTCACCTAAAACATTCTAATGGCTATGAGATACATATATATAATATGCTTCACGTTCCTGTTCGCATTGACAGGACAGGCACAGAGCGGCATCCGTACCATCAACGTGGCAACGGCAGGTACGCTGTCTAATTATATCTCTGAATCAGAGAAATATACCATCGAGGAGCTGACGCTGACAGGTAGCCTCAACGGTACCGACTTCCGCCTGCTCCGTGATATGGCAGGTAATAACTACAAGGGTGAGATAACCGAAGGTAAGCTGAAGTACCTTTGGCTCTCTGGTGCCAAGATTGTTGCAGGCGGAGAGAAGTATTTGGATACGGATAGGATTTATTATAAGAGTGGAAGTTCTACTTCCAGTTTGTCGGGTTCTTTCCATTATTCCGTTGAATCGGCAAATGTCTTGCCACAATATGTGTTTGCACGTTGCGATAACCTCATATCAGTAGGTGTTCCCAACAGTGTGACGACTATTGAAGAGTATGCTTTAGGCTCTTGCCGCGGCTTGACTTCGGTGAAAATGGGTGACGTAAAAACCATAGGCAAGTATGCATTCTATGGTTGTAGTGGTCTTACCTCGATAACGATTCCTAACTCCGTGACGAGTATTGGTGGAGATGCATTTTCTTATTGTAGTGGTCTAACCTCGATAACGATTCCTAACTCCGTGACGAGTATTGGATTTTATGCATTCTCTGGTTGTAGTGGTCTTACCTCGATAACGATTCCCAACTCCGTGACGAGTATAGGTGATTTTGCATTCGGTTCTTGTAGTGCTCTTGCCTCAATAAAAGTTCAGAGTGGTAACACTACGTACGATTCCCGGAACGATTGTAATGCAATCATAGAGACATCTTCAAACACGCTAATAGTAGGCTGCAAAAACACGACGATTCCCAATACCGTGACTAGTATTTGTTTTGAAGCATTCTATAATTGTAGTGGTCTTACCTCGATAACGATTCCTAATTCCGTGACGAGCATTGGTAAATCTGCATTTGCATTTTGTAGTGGTCTTACATCTATAGTGTCTGAAATTGTCAATACATTTGAGATAGACGAAACTGTTTTTAGGGGATCCTACACTACTGCTACGCTGACTGTACCTGCTGGCACAAAGTCAAAGTACCAAGCAACGAACTATTGGAATAAGTTTACGAATATTAAGGAAGCAAGTGGTGGTGGCTCTTCGACCAGTCGTACCATCAACGTAGCAACGGCAGGTACGCTGTCCAATTATATTTCTGAATCAGAGAAATACACCATCGAGGAGTTGACATTGACGGGCAGCCTCAACGGTACCGACTTCCGCCTGCTCCGTGATATGGCAGGTAATAACTACAAGGGTGAGATAACCGAAGGTAAGCTGAAGGTGCTTGACCTGTCTGGTGCAAAGATTGTTGCCGGCGGTGAGAAGTATTTAGATACGGACAAGATTTATTACAACAACAACTCCAGTTCTTCAACCGGTTCTTGGCATTTAACTATCGATTATGCCAATATGTTGCCTCAATCTGTTTTTGAAGCTTGCGAAAAGCTTACATCAGTAAGTGTTCCCAACACCGTGACGAGCATCGAATATTACGCCTTCAAGAACTGTAACGGGCTGACCAGCATCACCATCCCGGCCTCAGTGACGAGCATTGGTAGTTGGGCCTTTAGTAATTGCGCCAGTCTTGCCAGTATCACCATACCGAGCACCGTAACGGAGATCGGTGCGAACCCCTTCGGATACTGTAGCGCATTGAGTGCTGTTAGCGTCCAGAGCGGAAACACGAAGTACGACTCCCGCAACAACTGCAACGCCATCATTGAAACGTCTTCAAATAAGTTGATTACAGGATGTAAGAACACGGTTATCCCTGCCACTGTGACGAGAATCGGCGATACGGCATTTGGAGGATGTACAGGACTTACCTCTATCACCTTCCCCAACTCCGTGACGAGAATCGATGATTTTGCTTTCCAGATGTGTACTCGTCTTGGTTCCGTCACCTTACCCAACGCATTGACGACGATTGGCACATTTGCATTCTTTGGTTGTGCTCTTACCGCCATCACCATTCCTGGCTCAGTGACGAGTATTGGTGATTTTGCTTTTAATCTTTGTAACGACCTTAACGCTGTCACGTCAGAGATTGTCAATCCGTTTGCAATTAGCGATATGGTCTTCTCTACATACTCATCGGCAACGTTGACCGTTCCTTCTGGCACGAAGTCGAAGTATCTGGCAACCAGTGGCTGGAACAAGTTTGCCACCATTGAGGAGAAGCTAAATGACGGTGAAGTGGTCTTCCTGGCTGACAACATAGAGTATAAAGGTAATAAGAATACCCAGAAGGCTGCGGTGCAGTCGGTGGAGAACAGCCTGACACAGGTGGTGATTCCCGCATCGGTGACCTATGGCGGACAGACCTATCAGGTGACCAGCATTGCTGACGATATACTGAGCAATCGCACCTTCAGCTATGTGTCGCTACCCTCGACCATCACGTCTATCAGTAGCTCGACATTCCGTGGCAGCATGCTGGGCGCACTGATCTGGAATGCTGATGCCACGCTGTCATCGGGCGTGTTCAGTAACATGAGCAACAGGGTGGATGCCAACTTCCTGCTGTATGTCAATAACCAGTCGTATGCACCGTCGAACGTCAAGAACGTCGTGGTGGGCTACACGGCAAGCAGCATCACGCTGGCAGATGCCAAGAACACCATGTTCTACTGCCCGAAGGCGTTTATTGCCACCACCATTTCCTATACCCACAAATACAGCATGGAGACTGGTGGTTCAGGAAAGGGATGGGAGAGCATCTCCCTGCCGTTTGACGTGCAGAAGATCGAGCATGCCACGAAAGGCAAGCTCACTCCGTTTGCCAGCTACAATCCATCATATAGCAACCAACGTCCGTTCTGGCTGTACGAGATGGGTAGCAATGGTTTCAGAAAGGTAAGTGAGATAAAGGCTAACACGCCGTATATCATTTCCATGCCCAACAACTCGGCATACGATGAGGAGTATATCCTGACAGGCAATGTGACCTTCTCAGCTTCGAATGCTAATGTGGCAACGACAAGCCCGGTTTCTGTCACGGCAGGCAGCAAACGTTTCGTTCCTGCCTTCTCCGTTGTAGAAAAGAGTGCTGCGGTCTATGCGCTGAATGTAACCAACGACCTGGTGACAGATCATGGTGCCTACGATGCCGGCAGCCGCTTTGTCAGCGACCTGCGAGAGGTATATCCCTTTGAGGCCTACATGACCACATCGTCCAGCGCACCGTACCTGACTATTGAGTTCGACAATGGTGCCACTGGTCTGGACGAGATACCGACGAGGGTAGCCGCAGACGAGACAGTTGTCATCTATTCGCTGGGTGGCCAGAAGATCGTCACTTGTAAACAGGCAGACTTCGACTCCCGCTGGCTCAATCTCCCCTCTGGCGTCTATATCGTTAACGGCAAGAAGAGAATAAGATAACAACCAACTTCACATGTAATAAAAAAGAATCTGCGTATTTGACAAACTTAAATAGTAATACATTATGAAAATCGAATTGAAAGATGTCAAGTCTCTTGACCAGTTGAAGGGCATGATTGCCCCCAGTCACCCCGATGTGAAAAAGCACAGAAGTTACCTGTCCTTGAAATATCAAGGTGTTAAGCTGACTATAGAACCGAAGAAGGACGGTGTCTTTGATGTAAACAAGGACGTTCCCATATTGGGAGGCATTCTTTTGGCCGCTGTTATTGTTGTCGTCCTATATGGATTGGCAGCCTTAATCTACCCACAGGCTCTTGCACGTCCACAGTTGCTGTTATTTATCGGTGCAATCATTTTTGTTACAATTGCGGGCATATTCAACAGAAAGGCAAAACCTGCCATCTCAGATTTCTGCAAGGAACTTGAGAATATGTGCAACGATAAGGAGCTTACAGAAAAATAGACTGAACCAAGTTCTTGAGGCTTTGGTTTTTATTATTTTCAACTATTTGACGAAGTTCCCTCTTCTTTATGCTGGTAGATCCTCCAGCCGATGGTGGCGATGAAGATGCTCATGAGGGGACTGATGAGGTTGAAGAAACAGTAGGGCAGATAGGTGAGTGTCGGGACGCCAAGCACGGTGGCCTGTGTCATTCCGCAGGTGTTCCAGGGAATGAGTACGGAGGTGACGGTGGCAGCATCTTCTGTGGTTCGGCTCAGCAGCCGTGACTCAAAGCCTTGCTGACGATAGACCTCCTTGTAGATGTCGGCATTGAGCACGATGGAGATGAATTGGTCTCCAGTGGTGATATTCAGGAAGATGCCTGTTCCAACAGTCGATGAGACGAGGCTGGCACGGTTGCGTACGAAACGTACAATGACCTGTGTGAGGCTCTCAATCATCCGGCTGGCTACCATTGCGGCTCCAAAGCACATGGCGCAGAGTATGAGCCAGATGGTGTTGAGCATGCCTGCCATTCCGCCTGTTGATACGAGTTCGTTGAGCGAGGCATCGCCGGTATCAACAGCCGTTGCCCCATAATAGGTAATCGCCAGACCACGGATGAGGGAACTGATGTCAGCGGCAGAACCGCTGACCGCAGTCTGTAGTCCGTGGTCCGTTGTCTGTTGTCCACTGACCGCAATTTCGGTCAGTATATGTGGCTGAAGGATGAGTGCCACAATGCCTGCCATCACAGACGAGGTGAAGAGGACGATGAGCGACGGAACCCTGCGGGCGATGAGTACTCCTGTCAGCAGGGGTACAAGCAGCGTCCAGAGTGAGATGTTGAACGTTCGCGACAGTCCTTCTGTATAATGGCTGATCTGCAGCTCGGCCCCGTCACCGTTGCCCAGTCCTGCAAAGAAGAAGATGACCAGTGTGATGAGGAACGTGGGGATGGTGGTCAGCATCATGTAGCGTATGTGGACGAAGAGGTCGGTGTTGGTAGCCGACGAGGCGAGGATGGTGGTGTCGCTCAAAGGCGACATCTTGTCGCCGAAGTACGCTCCGGAGATGATGGCGCCTGCCGTCCATGCCTCAGAGACGTCAAGGGCATGTCCGATACCCAGAAGGGCCACGCCGATGGTGGCAATCGTCGTCCACGAGCTGCCTGAGAGCAGTGACACCAGGGCGCAGATGACGCAGGCCGACACCAGGAAGAACTTGGGCGACATGATCTGTACACCATAATATATGAGTGTCGGCACAATGCCGCTGATCATCCACGAACCAGCCAGCATGCCCACACAAAGCAGGATGAGCAGCGTGATGGACACGCCGCCCAGGGTCTTGGTAATCTGTTGCTCGAACGTTCGCCACGACACCCGATAGAAAGCCATCGAGATACACACACATACAGCCATACCCATCAACAGGGCTATCTGGCTGCCTCCGCTGAGCGAGTCGCTGCCAAACAAGGTGATGACGACGGCCAGGAAGCCGATGAGCACCACTACGGGAATGGCGGCAACGAGCGGGTGGGGGCGAGGGGTGAGGGGCATGATGTTAGATGTATGATGTTTGATGTATGATGTTTGATGTTATTTCGCAGCTATCTCGCTGGCACGGGCCAGAGCGAGGTCTATGTGGTTACAGATGTTCTCTTCGCCCAACAGTTCGTTGAAGCCGTTGCGCTTCAGCACGCTTTCCACCTTCTGGTTGACACCTGACAGAACGACGGTGATGCCCTCCATCTGGCTCATGCGGCACATGTTCTCCAGATTGTGCATGCCTGTGGAGTCAATGAAGGGAACCTTTCTCATGCGTATGATGCGTACCTTGGGGCTCTTGCCGTAACGGGCCATGATGTCCTCAAAGCGTGTGCCGGCTCCGAAGAAGTAGGGACCGTTGATCTCATAGACCTCCACACGGTCAGGAATAGTCAGGTGCTCCAGGTTGCCGCGTTCCAGGTCGGCATCCTCGCTGGGGTCTATCTCGTTGAGTATGGCGTGTACCTCGGTGGTCTCTGCCATGCGGCGCATGAAGAGCAGACAGGCACAGACGAGTCCGAACTCGATGGCTACCGTCAGGTCGAAGATGATGGTCAGGAAGAACGTGAGCAGCAGTACGGTGACGTCGCTCTTGGGGTTGCGGCGTGTCATGGCCAGGAACGAACGCCAGCCGCTCATGCCGTATGCCACGACAACCAGCACGCCGGCCAGACAGGCCATAGGGATATATTGTGCCAGCGGCATGAGGAACAGGAAGATGAGCAGCAGCACGACGGCATGGATGATGCCGGCAATGGGAGTGCGTCCACCGTTGTTGATGTTTGTCATCGTTCGGGCAATGGCTCCCGTTGCAGGTATGCCCCCGAAGATGGGTGAGGCGATGTTGGCAATGCCCTGTCCGATGAGCTCCGTGTTCGAGTTGTGGTGGTCGCCTATCACACCGTCGGCTACCGTCGCAGAGAGCAGCGACTCGATGGCACCCAGCACGGCAATGGTGACGGCTGGGCCTACCAGACTCTTGATGACCTCCCACGACAGCTCAGGCATGACGGCATCAGGCAGTGTGGAGTTGATGCTGAAGCGGTCGCCGATGGTCTCGATGGTCGTAATGCCTGCATACGTCTTCAGCAACAGGGCGGCAACGGTCATGACGATGATGGCAACCAGCGATCCCGGCAATTTCGCCAGGAATGAGCAATGAGCAGTGAGCAATGAGGAATGGTTGACGCGTGGCCACAGGCCTATCAGTACGACACTGCCGATGCCGATGATGGCGCTCCACAGGTCGATGTGGCTGATGCTTCCGATGTAGGCAATCCATTTCTCGATGAAGTCAGAGGGCACGCTGTCCATCGTCATGCCCAGCAGGTCCTTGATCTGCGTGGAGAAGATGGTGACGGCGATACCGCTGGTGAATCCTACGATGATGGGGTAGGGTATGTACTTGATGATGGTTCCTAAGTGGAGTATGCCCAAAAGGATGAGGAACACGCCTGCCATCAGTGTGGCAATGGTCAGTCCCTGCATGCCATACTGCTGTATGATACCATAGACAATGACGATAAAGGCTCCTGTGGGGCCTCCGATCTGTACCTTTGAACCTCCGAAGAGGGAAATCATGAGTCCTGCGACGATGGCGGTGATGATGCCCTTCTCGGGTGACACACCGCTGGCAATACCAAAGGCGATGGCCAACGGCAAGGCAACGATACCTACAATGATACCTGCCATCAGGTCGGCCATGAACGTCTTTTTGTCGTACTTCTTAATTGCCGAAAACAGCTTCGGCTTAAAATCCAGTTTCTTTTCCATTTCTCTTTTTGTTATCCTTTTTTCAATCTTTCAATTCTTCCAATCGTCTGCAAAGGTACAAACAATATAGGACAGCACATCCGATGCGCTGCCCTATATTATAAATAAGGTGAAATTCTTGATTTATTTCTGCTTCAGCAGGTCGCGGATCTCACCAAGCAGCTTCTCTTCGTTGCTGGGCTCTGGAGCAGGAGCGGGCTCCTCTTCCTTCTTCTTCTTCAGCTTGTTCATGGCCTTGACCATAAGGAAGATACAGAAGGCGATGATGATGAAGTCGAAGACGTTCTGGATGAACTGACCGTAGGCGAAGACCGATGCGCCAGCCTCTTGGGCCTCTGCCAGCGTCTTGTACGTCGTGTCACCCGAGAGGTTGACAAACAGGTCGGTGAAGCTGATGCCGCCTGTAACCAGACTGATAAGTGGCATCAACACGTCGTTCACCAGACTTGTTATAATCTTGCCGAATGCACCGCCGATGATCACACCGACAGCCATGTCCATTACGTTGCCCTTCATGGCAAACTCTTTAAATTCACTGATAAATCCCATAATATAAATGTTTTAAAATTATAAAAGTTGATTGTTCTCTTCTTGACACTCAATCTGCAAAGTCTGAATTGCAAACTGGCGGTTTGTCCTGCCCTCACGAGCAAATATTCATCAACTTTAAACTTTATTAAAAGTTTTACAGCCGAAATCTGATGCAAATATAGAAAATATTTCGTAACTTTGTGCCCGAAAATGAGAAAAAATGCATTTTTGCATGAAAATTCTTGCTCAAGAAGCAAAAAAGAAGGATAATAATTAGTAAAAGTAATTCAGTAAATAGTAATTTTTTTAATTCAATTCAAGTAAAATGACAAAAGTTGCAATTAACGGTTTTGGCCGTATCGGTCGCCTCGCTTTCCGTCAGATGTTCGAGGCTGAAGGTTATGA
>CAJOQT010000106.1 GCA_905236875.1 uncultured Prevotella sp.
AAAGTCAACTTTGTTACTTACAAGAACTATGACCATGCAGATTGGCTTACTATTACTCTTGGAGCACAGAAGAATGTCAAACTGGGACAGGCCACATGGACACCACAATACAACGTCATGTTGATGAAACCGTGGTTCAAATCGGGGTTCCTTGGTGAGGAAAAGAGTTTCAACCACCCGATGCTGGTTCTGCAGTTGGGCAACATTGTTACGCTTCCTCATGATTGGTTATTACAAGCCGACTTCAATATGCATACCCACGGCTATCAGCAGAACGCATGGTTCGACTGCACCAATCCCCTGCTCTCGCTCAGCGTCAGCAAGGACTTCTTCCGTCGTCGGCTCAACGTCAAGCTGACAGGCAACGACCTCTTCAACTGCGGCATTAATCGTTTCACGCTATACAGCAACCGTTTTATGATAAGCAAAACGGAGGACAACGACTCCCGTTGCATCCAACTCACCTTGCGTTACCGCTTCAATGTCACTCCGTCGAAGTACAAGGGTACTGGTGCCGGAAATGCGGAGAAAAACCGACTATGACTCAAAAGAGGTGTTCCTGTGGAAATATCACTTTACCTGCTTCAATTTAATAAGGAAAGGAAATAACCATGGGACACCTCTATACACCTATCTTACTATATTAAAGAGGTGGAACCTGGTTTCACCTCTTTTTCGTATTATATTAACTTTCTTGCATTAAAAAGTTGCTTGATTTGAAAACTTTTCATATCTTTGCGGCCATGAAACGCGTCGGTTCGAGTTTACTCCTTTACCTATTTACCTTCGTGCCTTTAATAGCACAAAACTTTCCTGTAGGCATCGTCAGCGTGCAGGACTCGGTAAAGAGTGTGCAGTTTGGCGTCATTTCGTCGGTGGCTGCCGATGGCGGCCACGGCGTGCAGTTGTCTGGTTTCTCAAACACATCGGCACACAAGTTCAACGGACTGCAGCTGAGCAGCATCAGCAACATCACGCAGGGCATGGACAAGGGCTTGCAGCTGTCGGGCATCCTAAATGTCGTGTCGGCCATGCAGCGTGGGGTGCAGTGGGGTGCCGTCAACTATGCCGACTCGCTCAACGGTGCACAGATAGGCGTGTTCAACATTGCCCGCAAGCGTCCGAAGGGCTGGCAGGTTGGACTCGTCAACCTGTCATACGACAGTATTGGCCATAAGATAGGCCTCATAAACATCAATCCCATGACCGACATTGACATCATGCTCTATGGCGGCTCATCGACCAAGGGGAACCTCGCCGTGCGCTACCGCAACAAGAACATGTATAGCATCATGGGTGTGGGTACGCACTTCATGGGCCTCGACTCTAAGTTTTCGGGGGCTGTATTTTATCGCAGGGGTCTTTATAAACAACTGTCACCAAAGTGGAGCTTGAGCGGTGACGTGGGCTACTACCACGTAGAAACCTTCTCGAAAATAATAGCGAGAAGCCCGAGCGTCTGTACTCCTTGCAGGCCCGCATCAATGCCGACTACCGTATCAACAGCAAATACGGTGCCTTTGCATCGGTGGGATGGGGACTCACGCGCTACTACGACCGCAACGAGACCTACCGCAACCGTCCGTTGTTCGAGATTGGACTGACTTACCGCCAGCCCCGCAACCAACACGAGTCTTGGAAGCGGGCGTGGGAGGAGAAGCGCTCGAAGCTGGTGTTTGCCGACTCAACGATGGCACTGCCCGTCAGGAAACGCTACTGGCAGGCTGCTGCCGAAGTGACGGCCATCAATGTGGGCGTGCAGCTGTTCGACCGCTATGCCCTGAACTCCGACTTCGCACAGACCACCCTGCGACCGCTGAAGCGTAACTTCACCGACGGCATGGTATGGGACAACGACTTCTTCATCACCAACATGTTTGCCCACCCGTATCACGGCAACCTGTACTTCAACGCTGCCCGAACCAACGGACTGACGTTCTGGGAGTCTGCTCCCTACGCATTAGGCGGTTCAGCCATGTGGGAGTTCCTGGGCGAGACGGAGCCGCCGGCCATCAACGACATTATTGCCACCTCCATGGGTGGTATGGCCATCGGTGAAATGACCCATCGCCTGAGTCATACTATCCTTAACGACCACGACCGTGGCTTCAGGCGTTTCGTACGTGAGGTAACTGCTACCATCATCAACCCCATACAGGGACTGCACCGTATCATCAGCGGCGATGCCTGGCGGGTAAAGAACAGCAACTATCACTATCACGACTTCAATGAGATACCCGTTGACATGTCGTTCTCTGTAGGCTGGCGCTATCTGGCCGACGACGGTGCCCTGTTCCGTGGTCTCCATGCTCCTTACGTCAACTTCACGCTGACGTACGGCACATCGGTAGATGGCGATAAGCATACCACCCCCTACGACTTCTTTGACTTAGAGGGAAATGCCGCCTTCGGTGGCGGACAGCCCTCGGTGAATATGCTGAACATTGTGGGACGTCTGTGGAGCACACCTATCCTTGACAAGAAGGATATGGCGGGAGAGTTCGGTATCTACCAGCACTTCAACTACTACGATGCCAAGCCCATCGAGGACGGCTCCAGCCTCACACCCTACCGCATCAGCGAGGCTGCCGGATTCGGTCCTGGCTTCATCTTCACGTTGCCACAGATGGGATACCTCTCGAAGATGGAGCAGCGTGTCTTCGTAAGCGGCATTCTACTGGGTGGCACCAAGAGTGACTACTTCAACGTCATTGAGCGCGACTACAACATGGGCAGCGGATTCAGCATCAAGTCGAAGACGCAGCTGGATTTCGGTAAGTACGGACGCCTCATCCTCAATGCCAAGTACTTCCGTCTCTGAACCTGGAGGGGCTATGAGGACAAGGATCTGCAGCCATACGTCGATGGTACTGCCGACCTGCACTACCTGAACGTGCAGGGTGACAATAGCAACGCGGCACTGTTGGTCATCAATCCCGTCATTGAGATGCACCTCGCCCGTCAGTGGTCTCTCACCCTCTCTGGCACTTACTATGGTCGTCGTACCCACTACAACTATTACTATGACAAAGACTTTGTCCTGCGTCAGAACAGTACGGTGCGTGCCAGAACCTTTGAAACCAAGATAGGACTCACGTGCAGACTGTAAAAAGGTAAAAAGCATAAACGGCTGCACGTCCTCTGGTATGATACCAAGCAGAGCGAGGAATCGACGCAAGATATCCTAAAGTCCCGTATCATACCGATGACTGGAATGCAGAAGAGTGACCTGACACCCTGCCCGAGGTGAAGGCTTCAAGCCCCATACGTACTTCTCTCTACGAGAGAGAGAAGGTAGTATGTGGGGCAGGTTCAAGCGGCCTTCACCGAGGGCCTTCCACATGGCACGGCGCAACCTCGGTCTCGATGTCACCGTGAGTCCCCTACTGGAACAGAAAGCCATGCCCGAACAGAAAGACAGGAAGATCGATCTCGTCGATTTCCTCTTCAATGTGGAGCTCATCGAGAAGATCGGCATCCAGAACTGGTTGCTGTTGCAACTGTAATAAACCCCCTCTAACTCCCCGAGGGGAAGACCATTACGCTAATCGCTAACCTCTTTCTCCCTCCCTCGGGAGGGATGGGGAGGGGTTGCTAAAATAAAAGACAACAATGAAAGAAAAGATACTACAGACCATGCGTGAGTTCGGCGCACCCGTCAACGTTGGCAAGATTGCAGAAATTACAGGTATTGACCGCAAGGAGGTCGATAAGGCCTTGCCGATACTATTCGAAGAGTTCGGCAGTCACCCCTTCCGATACTCCTTCGGACTCATGCCGCTAAGGCGAGAGAAGAACTTGCTGAAGGACGGGGTATCGGCAAAGTGGAGGCGGTCGGCTATCTGGGTGATGCTCAGTTGGGAAGTTTGCAACAGGAAGGAGGCCTCCATCAGCAGCATCTGATTGATATAGTCGACAACGGTGCGGCCAGTGACCTGACGGACCACGCGTGAGAGATAGACGGGAGAGATATGGAGCCGCTCGGCGTAGAACGGTATGTCGTGGTGCAGGGCAAAGTGGCGGGGCAGCAGACGGATGAAGCCGATGAAGATTTCCTCCACGCGCTGGGGCGTCTGGCGGTGTACGATGGCACGCTGCTGGGCGTTTTGCAGGTCGAGCAGGAAGATGGAATAGAGCATGCGCAACACCTCGCCTTTGTAGATATGGTCGCAATGAAGATAGCCGATGATTTCTTGCATTTTTGCTATCAGATGCTGGGCGGCATCTGAGGCCAGCGTCTGTTTGGGCTCATGCAGCTGTACGATGGGCAGATAGGCCAGATGTACGAGGTCGTGGACAGACGGTGCCTCGATGGTGACATGCTCATCGGCCATCAGGCAAAGGCCGTGGAAATCGTCGGAAGTGGCGATGACATCGACTGGGAGGCCAGGCGAATAGGTGTACAGGTCGTTGGGGTGAAGCGTCAGATCGCGCCCGTTGTAGTGAATCGTCATCCACCCCTTGTCAACCAGCATGAAGGCGAAGCAGGAAACGAATCCTCGCAACAGGTTGCTGCGAAGGATTTTCGCCCTGTCTGTTTCCAGACAGTACATCCCGCTGTCCCAGCCTTTTTCGGGCAAGTCGTCGCCCACAAATATTGGCAGATATTCATTCAACGTGTACATATCGGGGGCATCAATTCCATATTATCGAATAAAACTGGTTCGTATGGGACTTTCCAACTCCGGATTTCCATCCTCGCTGACATTGAGCTTGCGAATCATCCAGGCCATGTTTCGGGCAAGTGTCCGCATCGTCTGCATACCCTCCTCGTCCTGTGCTGCCTGTCCTGGCGTCTGACCATAGACCATGTTCCAATACTGCGAACTGACGAGAGGCATGTTCGACATCGTGAAATACTTATTCAAACGGTCGAAGGCTGCCGACGCCCCACCTCTTCTGCATACCACCACGCTGGCTGCAGGCTTGAAGCGCAGTTCAGCGCTCAGCGAGTAGAATACACGATCGAGCAAGGCACATAGCGAACCATTCGGGCCTCCATAATAGACGGGCGAACCAACAACAAGTCCGTCAATACCATCCTTCACGGCTCTCCATACCTTATAATATAAATCATCATGGAAAGTACATCTTGCACTATTCCTACCACACATGCCACAGGCGATGCAACCCTGAACGGCCTGCTTGCCGATGCTGATAATCTCAGTGTCTATGCCCTCGACATTCAGGGTTTTGGCCACTTCTGTGAGAGCCATGAACGTGTTTCCGTTCTCACGTGGACTTCCGTTGATCAAAAGAACTTTCATAAACAATCACAATTCTCGGAGCAGCGAGAACCACCATGCTTGCATGATTGGTCGAGTCGTGACGAGATTCAACTTTTGTTAATTTTGGGCACAAATATAACGAAAAATCCCTGAACATCACTATCTCTGCTAATAAAATTAAGTGTATTTAGGTTTTAAGCATTACTTCTTCTTTACCTGCATGGGTGTCAGGCCGAAGTGCTCCTTGACGTACTTGCCGAAGAACGATGTGTTGGGGAAGCCTAGCAGGTCACAGATTTGCTTGATGCTATAGTCGGTTTGCTTTAGGTAATAGCGGATGTCC
>CAJOQT010000107.1 GCA_905236875.1 uncultured Prevotella sp.
GAGATATGGACGCTCCTCATAGAGCTTATCGTAAGCAGTACCCTCAGCAGGACGCTCCATAGGACATGTAGCACGCTTGTACTTCATCACCAGTTTGGCGTTCTGGGGACGACAGGGAGCAGCACTTCCGTTCACGGTGATCACCACGGGCAGCGGAGCCTCAACCGTCTCCACACCACCGTCGATCACACGCTTGATGGTAGCCTTGCCATCCTTTACGCTAAGAACCTCCTCAGCATAGGTCACCTGATTCAGGCCCAGCTTCTGAGCAACCTGAGGACCTACCTGTGCAGTATCACCGTCAATAGCCTGACGACCACCGATGACGATGTCAACATCGCCAATCTTCTTGATGGCAGTAGCGAGAGCATAACTGGTTGCAAGAGTATCGGCACCTGCAAACAAACGGTCGGTCAGCAACCAACCCGTATCGGCACCACGATAAAGTCCCTGACGGATAATTTCACCTGCACGTGGAGGCCCCATCGTGAGGATTCCTACTGTTGAGCCTGGATTCTGCTCTTTCAAACGAAGGGCCTGCTCCAAGGCATTCAAATCTTCTGGATTGAAGATGGCGGGTAAGGCAGCACGATTGACGGTACCTTCGGCAGTCATTGCATCCTTACCCACATTACGGGTGTCTGGCACTTGCTTGGCCAGAACAACAATCTTTAAAGCCATAATATAATATTAAAAATGTATATCCTTTTCAAAATCGGCTGCAAAGGTACTACTTTTTGCGCACACAGCCAAAAAAATTGCACAAAATCGATAGTTACGTGCACACTTCTATCGTTTTGTGCAATCTAAATTTAAAATAACCTTTATTTATCTAATCACTATTTTTTGCCCCTGATGAATATAGATACCCTGACGTGTAGGCTTTGCAGCAAGCTTACGACCGTCGAGCGTATAGTAGCTATCATCGTCGGAAACAGTACGAGAAACACCAGTAATGGCAGTAGCATCGGTAATGACGGCATTGATGGAGAGCTGGCTACATTCAGGCATGTTGAATGTATATTCCTCACCTTCCACTTCGGTATCGGTGATGCCGCCGTTAGCAGCAATCTGACGAATCTTCCAGCCTGACACACGCTTACCATTAACTGGCGTGCCTTTGAGCGTTATCTTACAATCCCTATAAAACTTGCCGTCAAAGGTCCCTTCGCTCAGTTTGATACCATTGAATGTGATGCTGACTTTCTGTAAAAGAGCCGATGCCACCCCCAGATTCACAGTAAGTCTGGTGGGTGTGCCCAGCGAGTAGTAGTTGGCCACATGTTTGTAGAAGATATCCGTACGCTTCGACAGCCAGGTTCTCGCCTTGCTCAACTCGCTGCTGTAGTTGGGCCACCACTCATTAATCAGTTTACGGTGGAAATAATATTCCGTCTTGATGATGTCGTACATAGGATCCCACATAGCTCGCGTGCCCTTCTCATTGAGGAAGTCACCCATATAGATAGCGCAACGGTCGAGGAACTCACGCTTGAGGTCAGGGTCTTCCATCATACGGCGGAACAATCGGGTGTGGTCATACTGATTAGCCCAGTTGTTGTTATAGTCGTAATTGGGATTATAGAGCCATTCTATGGTGTTATAGTTAACGTCACGGTCGTAGAGCCCAAGTCCGAAGTCAGTGTCTTTGGCAATCCAGCGCCACTTGCCGTTTGCCGTGCGAGGACGCCACATGACGATATTATTGCCTGGGAAGTCAAGATTACAGTAGTAGAGGTTCATGATCATAAGGTTGAAAAATTCCTCCCAGTCCATCCACTCGGCGTACTCAGCCAGCGTGTGGTTATGCTGGTTATAAAAACCCTTGAAAGCCGTGTAATTATCCCAGGTGCCTTCCTTTAGCTCGTTCCAGTTCTCGAACATGTCAATGTCCTCCAGTCCGTCGTAGTTGGTATAGATATGGTCCTCGTTCGAACGCTCACGGATATTCAGCATACCGGTGTATTCACCATTGATATAGACGATGGCTGGACGCCATGCCTGCCAGTCAAGATCGACATGACTTGCCATAGTTCGCTGGATGATGGCATCGCGCTGATAGAGGTAGTCAAAGTCATTGCCGGCATTACGCAGGGCAAGTGACTTGAAGTCATCCAACCCAGGTTTCTGATCAGGGAAGAACTCGTACTTGAAACGCTTCTCACCAAAACGTTTATTGGCATAGATGGCCAGTGACTTGCGGACACTGCTACGTGTAGCACCACCCATGATACGGGTCTCACAAAGCTGGTTAAGGATGCTTGACGTGTTCTGTCCCTCGAAATACTCGAAGTTAATGGGACGGCGCCAGTCGTATTTGTAGTTCTCCTGACCATTGGTCTTGCTGTCTGTATAGATACCGATCTTCGAGTCGTACAGATACAGTCTGTTGGTCACGATAGAAATAACAGGCAACGTCAGCGGACGATCGTTAGGGAAGAAGATATAGGAGTGTACGGTAGAACGCGGCGAAAGATAGCCATCGCAGAACAGTTTGGCACGTAGCACTTTATTGCTAACGATGTTCATTGGATTAGAATAGATGCTGCTGGTGGCTGTAGGTTCCGTACCGTCTGTAGTGTAGCGAATAACGGTGCCGCTGGGAGCATCTGCCGGCAGCGACAGCGTGAGTGAAATTGTTTCGCCGGCAGCCATTACCTTTCCTTTCTGCGAGAACACAGGCTCACCCAGTATCTTCTTGATATCTACCACATTTCCGCAGTTAGAGGCACCTGGTGTCGGTGTTATCTGATAGCCCCATTCGCTACTGCCGTCTGTTTTACGACCGTATGCGATGTTGGGAGCCGGCTGTTTCTTCAGACCTGTCACCTTGTCGGCAACTGCTCCACTCTGAAACAGGTAAACATCACAGCCTTTACCGCTTTCAAGTCGGAAGTCGGTGTGCAGACCGCTACTGGCCTCATAACCCACTTTGTCGCAGTAGATGATAATGTGTTTCTTGGGATCAAGCGTTATGAAAGGAAGTGCCCAAGCTTCTGTGGCATTGTCGCTAATTCCCAGCTTGTACTGACCAAGGTTAACCGTTGTCGTTCCGTTGTTGTAGAGTTCCACCCAAGAGTCTGGAAACTCATTGATGTCATCCATAATACAATCGATGTTTGACTGCATGAATTCATTAATAATCAACTGCGCACGCGTTTGCAGGCAGCCAACAATCACTAATGATAATAATAGAAAACGCTTCATAAAAACCTGGTTTTGTCAGTAATTGGCTGCAAAGGTACAAAAAATGTAGATTATACACAATAAAAAACGCCAAATATTTTTCTGTGTCATGAAAAAGACTTACCTTTGCAATATGATTGACAGAGCGACAGTAGATAAGATCATGGATGCCACCAATATCGTGGATGTGGTGGGAGACTTCGTTAACTTACGCAAGGCGGGAGTCAACTATAAAGGGCTGTGTCCGTTTCATGACGACACCACCCCGTCGTTCATGGTGTCCCCAACGAAGCAGATCTGTAAATGTTTTGCCTGTGGCAAGGGTGGTACGGCTGTCAATTTTCTGATGGAACATGAACAAATCACCTATGTGGAAGCTCTGCGTTGGTTGGCTCGCAAATATAATATTGAGATCGAGGAGCGTGAGTTGACCCAAGAGGAAAAGCAGCAGCAAAGTGAGCGTGAATCGATGTTCGTGGTCAATGAATGGGCAAAGACCTGGTTCCATCATATTCTCAAGAACGACAGCGACGGTATCGCCATCGGCCTACAGTATTTTCGCAGTCGCGGCATACGTGACGACATCATTGAAAAATTCCAGCTGGGTTATGCGCCAAGGAAACGTGACGCATTGGCAGAGGCCGCTCAGAAAGCAGGGTACAAAGAGGAGTTTCTTCTGAAGACCGGATTGTGCTTTGAGTCGGCCCCTCATTCAGCCCCCGAGGGGGCTACAAATGTCCAAAAGTTTAATGAGGCCCCCTCGGGGGCAGTAGGGGGGGCTTTAACCGACCGCTATCGCGGCCGCGTTATCTTCCCTTGGCTGAATGTGAGTGGCAAAGTGGTTGCCTTTGGAGGACGTGTGCTCGATTCACGTACAAAAGGCGTTGCCCAGAAGTATGTCAACTCGCCCGACTCCGCCATCTATCATAAGGAGCGGGAGCTATACGGCATTTTTCAGTCCAAGCGTGCCATTGCCAAAGAAGACTGTGTGTTTATGGTCGAAGGCTATACCGATGTCATTGCCATGCACCAATGTGGCATCGAGAACGTGGTGGCCAATTCTGGTACCTCCTTATCCGTCTATCAGATTCGTCTGTTACACCGCTTCACCGAGAACATCGTTTTGCTCTACGACGGTGATGAAGCAGGCATCCATGCCGCTATGCGCGGAACAGACATGCTATTGGCAGAGGGAATGAACATCAAGGTGCTCATTCTGCCCGACGGTGACGACCCTGACTCTTTTGCCCGCAAACATCATGCAGAAGAGTTCAAGGCTTACATCAAAGAACACCAAACGGATTTCATTCAGTTCAAGACAAACCTATTGCTAAAGGGAGTCACTGATCCCGTGAAACGTTCGGAGGCTATTGGCAGCATTGTCAAAAGTATCAGCGTCATTACTGACCCCATTAAGCGTGACACCTATCTGCATGACTGCGCCATGCGACTGGGGGCTAACGAGCAGACACTGATTAACACCATGAACAATTATATTCGCGCCAACAAGGAGAAACGCAGGAAGGAACGTGAGCATGAGCGCAACAATGAGCAGCATCAAGTTCCCGGCAGTTTTCCTGCTGAAACAGGCCACACCAACACAGAACTTCATGCGCTTCTCCCAGTCCAGGGTTCCAAGGTCGAGCGACTCCTGGCACAGGCTATCGTCCGACATGGTGACGAGATACTCTTCGACAACCTCGAGACAGAGGATGGACAGAAAGTAAGCATGACGGTGGCGCAATACATCGACTACGATCTCTTACAGGATGGACTCCAGTTCTCGGACGAATGTTATCGTCAGATGTTGTCGGAGGCTGTTGAGCATAGCGGTGAGCCGGATTTCAAGGCAGAAAGCTACTTCATGCGTCACCCCAATCACCGAATCAGTGAGGTGGCAGCGAACCTAGCCATCAGCCGTTATCAGCTCAGTGCAAGTATGGACGTGCCGAAACGTGAAGGCGATCTCGTACGTCATGTAACACATCTGGTGCTCGACTTTCGAATGGATGTAGTAGAACAACAAATGAAACTGATACAACAGGAGCTACGCGAGGCGGGCAGTGACATGAAACGCGTCAAGGAACTGATGGAGCAATACAAAAAGACACAGGAACTACGTAACACTCTCGCCAGGCAATTAGGCAACGATGTCATCGCTTAACCGTCGTCTGTGGGATGTTGTCTGTTAATAAATAACATAAACATGCATGGTTTATACTTCATAGGAGTCGTCCTCTATTGGATCATAGCTGCACTATCCGTCATTCATGTAGTGATGGACAACCGGCAACCGGCCAAGACCATGGCATGGGCATTGGTCATCCTGTTCGTTCCTGTCATCGGCATCGTCTTCTATCTTTTCTTTGGAGTTAACACACGCAAGCAGCGAATGGTGAGCCAACGCTCACTCGACCAGCTTTCCAAACGTTCCATGCTCGAATTCGTCGAACAACGTAGCCTCCGGTTACCAGACAACCATAAGCCACTAATAGACCTCTATATCAATCAGAACCTGTCTCTGCCATTCAAGGACAATGACATCCAACTACTGAACAATGGCTACGAGTTCTTCCCGGAGCTTTTCAAGGCTATCGGCGAAGCCCGCGATCATATACATATCGACTTATATATCATAGAGTCCGATGCTTTAGGCATGCTCGTTAGTGACATGCTCATTGACAAAGCACGACAAGGTGTTGAAGTTCGTCTGATATATGACGATGTGGGGTGTTGGAATGTGCCACACCGATTCTTTGAACGCATGCGTGAGGAAGGAATTGAGGTATCTCCCTTCCTGCCAGTCCGTTTCCCGTCTTTTACCAGTAAGGTAAATTATCGCAACCACAGAAAACTCATCGTTATCGACGGACAAGTGGGATTCATCGGCGGCATGAATATCGCACTACGCTATGCCAAAGAACCTTGGCGAGACATGATGCTGCGCGTACAAGGCAGTGCTGTATATGCACTACAACGTGCCTTCCTCGTAGATTGGTACTTCGTTGACCGTACACTCATCAGTGCTCGGAAATACTATCCAAAAGCCCCATTCCTGTCCCCCTCGGAGGACCACAGGGGGGGGGCTCTCGCCCAGGTGGTCACCAGCGGTCCAGCCTCACCCTATCCGGAAATCATGCAAGGCTATGTACATGCCATCTCTTCTGCCAGGCATACCATCTTGATGGAGACACCCTACTTCCTGCCCACAGAGTCTGTGCTCTTTGCACTCAAGATGGCCTCGTTGCGTGGCGTTGACGTGCGACTCATCGTTCCCATGCGCAGCGATGCACGGTTTGTGGAATGGGCCGGTCGCAGCTACCTCCGAGAGATAGCCGAGACTGGTGTACAGGTATGGCTGTACACCAAAGGATTCCTACACACGAAAATGATGGTGGTCGATGATGAGCTCTGCACTTGCGGCTCCACAAACATTGACTTCCGTTCTTTTGAAAACAACTTCGAGAGCAACATCTTCATCTACGACCAACGGACGGCGGTACGCTTCCGTGAGGTATTCATGACCGACCAATCAGAAGCACGCCTGCTCAACGACATGCCTCAACGCATGCATCCAAAATTCTTCAAGCGCTTGCTGGAAAGCCTCGCCCGTCTGTTGGCACCGCTTCTGTGATAGAACTTATGCTGTTTTTGACAAGGTCAGAACTCTCATGGAAGCAAGTCAGAACTTTAACGCAAGTAAGTCAGAGCTTTTCTTATAGAACCATGCTGGGTTTATTCCGCTAAAGTTCTGCCTTGCTACCATTAGACAGCTGGGGTGGCTTGCAGGGGTTGCATGATGCCCTATTTCTTCGCTGTCGTACACTCGTTGACCAGATAGACGATGCTCATGTACGGAATACCGGTATTGGTCTCAAGACCGATCTCACAGGTACGACTGTTAGAATAACCCACCTCGATATGATTGGCCTCGATTTGCGGACGCAGCTTACGCAGGGCGTATTTGTTCATCTCTGGGAACGTGAAGCCACGGTCGCCGGCAAAGCCGCAGCAGCCAATGCCTTCAGGCAGATAGACCTTGGTGGAACACATCTTGGCGAGGTTGATCAGATCGTCGGCCACACCCATCTGACGAGTGGAACAGGTGATGTGGAGCGCGATGGGACGGTCTATCGGATGGAAGTCGAGACGTGGCACGAGGTACTTCATGATAAACTCGGCAGGCTCATAGAGGTACATCTTCTTCATCACCTTCTTCATGCGATGCAGACAGGGACTTTGGGCGCAGAGCACAGGATACTTGCCCTCTTCAGAGGCTTTCCATAGCGCTGCCTCGAGTTCGGCACTCTTACGGTCGGCGATGTCGAGCATGCCCTTCGACTCCCATATCTGGCCACAGCACATCTTCTCCATTCCAGTTGGGAAGATGACCTCATAACCGGCCTTCGCCATCAGCTGGATGACCTCATCGACAAGGTCGTGGATCTTGCCGCCTTGCTTCGACTGACCCATCGTCTGGTTGATGCAGCTGGGGAAATAGACTACCTTGGGGGAACCCTCAGTCTCCCTCTCCCTGAGAGAGGGATTGGAGGAGAGGCTCTTCTCAATAATAAACTGTGTGAGGTCAGTCTTCTTGGGCTGTCGTTTCTTCTTGGGCATGGCCGTAGTCCATAGGGGCAGGCCCATCTTGTTCATACCCCGACAGACGTTGGTCATCAGCGTGGGGCCAAGGGTGAGATGGGCGGTATGAGCCACGTCGAGTATCACTCGCAGACCAGACTTGATTCCAGCCATGTGGTTAGCGGCAAACTCACCAACCTTATAACCCATCGGATTATGGTTCATGTCCATCTGACGAATAAGGTGTGTCAGCTCGCCAGTGTTAATCTTCATCGGACAGGATGTAGAACAAAGACCATCGGTAGCACACGTCTGATCGCCATAATACTTATATTGTTTCTTCAGTGTAGCCAAACGCTGAAGATCAGACCCGGTAGCCTCCAGTTCGCGTATCTCGCGCTGAACGGCAATACGCATACGGCTTGACAACGTAAGTCCGCACGACATACAGTTCACCTCGCAGAAGCCACACTCTATACATTTGTTGGCACGTTTTACCTGTTCAATGGTTTCCTGGGCGGTCGAAAGTGACGGTTCCATCAAATAATGGCCGCCGTCTGGCACACTCTTGAAATCGAAGTCGAGAACAGGTAACGGCTTCAAACACTTGATAAAACAATCGGGGTCATCGTTAAATATTACACCCTGATTCAACAATCCATCGGGATCGAAGATGGCCTTCAGCTCCTTCATTGTCTCATAGGCCTTATCACGCCACTCGTATTTCACAAACGGAGCCATATTACGACCCGTTCCATGCTCGGCCTTCAGTGACCCGTCATATTCCTCAACCACGAGCTTCGCTACGTCGCGCATCATCTCGGCATAGCGGTCAACCTCACTCTTCGACTTAAAGCTCTGATTCAGAATAAAATGGTAGTTTCCTTCGAAGGCGTGGCCATAAATACAGGCATCATCGTAACCATGGTCGGCAATCAGTTTCTGCAGCTTGACAGTAGCCTCAGGCAGCGACTCAATGGGGAAAGCGACATCTTCAATCAGACAAGAGGTTCCCACAGGACGTGTGCCACCCACACTAGGGAAGATACCGCTTCGAATAGCCCAATACTTGCCATATACTTTAGGATCTTCCGTAAACTCAGCAGGAATATAAAGTCGGAACTGCTCCAGGCACTCCTTGATCTTCGCAATCTTCTCAAGCAGCTGTTCGTGGGTAATGCCTTTCGTTTCAGTAAGGATAGCTGTTAAGTTATGGTAATCGCCAGGTTCTACACCTGCTATCTTGCCGGCATCCACATCCGCCTTATATTGTAGGTAAATGGGATCATCTACCGAACTGAGTGACTTATAGTCGAGCATCTCAGCACTTTTTACCATGAGATTCTCCGCACTCATTTTCAAATCCTCGTCGCCTGCTTTCAGTTTTTTCATGGCCACCACAGCCTCACAACTTTCCTTCATCGTAAGGAAATAAACCATCGCCGATGCCTTATAGGGATAGTCATAGAGAGTTTTCATGGTAACCTCAGAGAGAAAGGCCAACGTTCCCTCGGAACCCACCATTGAATGGGCAATGATATCGAAGGGATCATCATAGGCAACTAATGGACGCAGATTCAAACCCGTGACATTTTTAATACTATATTTAATACGTATGCGCGAAGCCAGCTCTTCATCGGCGCGTACGCGATCGCGCAGGTCCTCGATTTTCTTCAAAAAATCCGGATGACTTTTACGGAATGCCTCACGACTCTCTTCCGAACCTGTATCGAGAATGGTTCCGTCGGTCAGGATGATACGGGCAGAGAGCATCATGCGGTCACTATTGGCATGGACTCCACAATTCATACCTGAAGCATTGTTGATGACGATACCACCCACCATTGCACTTCCAATCGATGCGGGATCGGGCGGGAACACGCGACCATAAGGTTTCAAAATCTCGTTGACCTTGGCACCTACGATACCTGGTTGCAGTCTGATACTGTCTTGATTCGGACCAATCTCATACTTTTCCCAGTGCTTACCAGCTACAATCAGCACACTATCGGTACAACTCTGACCAGAAAGCGAGGTGCCAGCTGCACGGAAAGTAAACGGCAGCTTATGCTTGCGGCAGGATTGTACAATCTTCGAAAGTTCTTCCTCACCATCGCTGCGGACAACCACTTTCGGGATCTGGCGGTAGAAACTGGCATCAGTTCCCCAACCAAGGGTACGAAGCTCATCAGTATAAATACGCTCGGAAGGCACGAACTGCCTGAGATCACTTAAAAAGGCGACAAAGGCCTGTGAAGAATTCTTAGTTGTTTCCATAGACTATTATTTTTGGCAAATATACGAATAATTATCAGAATAATGAACTTTTTTATGAAAAAAAGTGTGTTTTATCAAAAAAAATTCGTATATTTGCCCAAACTTACTAATACAACTAAAGAATCCTATGACTGCATTAATCTCAGTAATTCCAATTTTACTGCTCATCGTATTGATGATGGGTTTTAAGGTGTCAGGCTTTAAAAGCGCAATCGTGACACTCGTCGTGACAATTCTTTTGGCTCTGTTTGCTGCTCCTGCAATGGGCATTGTACCCGAACGACTGGCTAATGCCAGCATCTATGGCATCACGGGGTGCTCCATTCTCTTAGGATTGCTCAAAGCCTGTTTCCCCATTATTCTGATTATCATCTGTGCCATCTTCAGCTACAACATCCTCTGTGAGACGAAGGAGATTGAGACCATCAAAACGCAGTTTATACAGATGACGTCAGACAAAGGCTTGTTAGTACTTTTGCTAACATGGGGTCTGGGTGGCGTACTCGAGGGTATGGCAGGCTTTGGAACGGCTGTGGCAATCCCTGCAGCCATTCTGATTGGCCTAGGTTTCAAGCCCATGTTCTCAGCCGTTATCTGCCTGGTGGCGAATACAGTAGCCGTAGGCTTCGGTGCCGTGGGACTTCCAGCCACAACACTGGCCAATCAGGTGATTGAAGGTGGAGCCTCCCCTGAAGAGCTTTGCGAGGTGGCCACGTTCATCATCCTCCAACTGTCGCTGATGTTCTTCATCACTCCGTTCCTCATCCTGATGATGACTGACCGCACGAAAATCCTAAAGAATATCACCATCGCGCTCTTCGTAGGTACGTTCTCCATTGTCGTGCAGTTTTGCTGCGCACACTTCATCGGTCCTGAGACACCTGCCATCCTTGGTTCTGTGGCAGCCATCATCGCCATGCTGATTTACAACAAACTATTTATCAAAGACGAGAATCCTGCTGACGAGGTCATTGTCGAGAAGAAGAAGTTCGGACTTACCAAGACCCTTAATGCGTGGAGTGTCTATGGCCTAATCATTTTCTTCATTCTGATTTCAAGTAAGATTGTGCCGCCCATCAACGAACTATTGAACAGCACTCTCGTCACCAAGTTTGACATACCAATACTTTCGACCCCAGGTACTGCGGTTTCTTTCAAGTTCGGCTGGCTGTCTAACCCGGGCTTGATGATATTTCTCGGTGCCGTTATCGGCGGTTTGATACAGGGGCTCAGCTTCGGCAAACTGATGAAACTGTTAGCCAAGACCACCCTGAACCTGCAGAAGACGGTCGTTACCATTTGCTGCCTCGTCGCTATGGCCATGATTATGGAATACACAGGTATGACGAGCGATATTGCCAAGGGACTCGTCCTGCTGACAGGTTCTGCTTTCCCATTCTTTGCACCGTTGATTGGTTCTATCGGAACCTTCGTAACAGGAAGTGCAACCAATGCAAACATTCTTTTCGGAAAACTGCAGGCTATTGCAGCCAATGACCTAGGCTTAGTGAATCAGAGCACGTTCTTCGGTGTCAGCGGTAACGAGACTAACTGGCTGGCAGCGGCCAACTGTGCTGGTTCTGAGGGTGGTAAGTTATTGTCACCGCAATCCATCGCCATAGCTACGGCAGCCTGCGACATGGAGGGCCAGGATGGTGACATCATGCGTAAGACGATGCCATTTGCCATCTTCTGGATACTAATGAACGGACTGATGGTATTCCTGGGACTGCACGTTTTCTAAAAGTAAAAGGGTAAAAAGTAAAAAGGTAAAGAACATGAAAATCGGATTATTCATTCCCTGTTATGTTGATGCAGTATATCCCGAGGTAGGTGTCGCTACATACAAGCTGTTACGTCACCTGGGACTCGATGTGGAATATCCGCTCGACCAGACCTGTTGTGGTCAGCCAATGGCCAATGCAGGCTTTGAGAATCAGGCTGTCCCACTGGCTGAGAAATTCGAAGAGAAATTCAAGCGCTTTGACTATGTAGTAGCTCCGTCAGTCAGCTGTACGGCATTTATCCGTATCAATTATCCCCGTCTGCTAAAGGGCAAGACTGAATGTCAAACAGCAAAGAAGGCCATGGACGTGGTAGAGTTTCTTCACGACGTAGTAAAGGTAAACCACCCATTGGGCACCTTCCCCCATAAGGTCAGCCTACACAACTCTTGTCACGGCGTGCGTGAGTTAGGATTGTCGTCACCCAGTGAACAGAACATCACAAAGTTCAATAAGATAAAAGATTTGCTTGAGCTCGTGGATGGCATACAGGTTGTCGAACCTGAACGTCCTGACGAGTGCTGTGGCTTTGGCGGCATGTTCTCTGTTGAAGAGACCGCCATTTGTGCCAAGATGGGGCTGGACAAGGTTGAACGTCACATCCAGACTGGTGCCGAATACATTACTGGTCCAGACTGCTCATGCCTGATGCACATGGCTGGTGTGGCCAAGAAGCAAGGACTGAACATCCAGTTCAAGCATGTGGTCGAGATCCTCGCCGCAGGGCTGTAGATTGTAAATAGGATTCCGAGCCTGCTCGCCTGAACACAAATAATAATAGTAATGAGTGAAGAAATCGTCAAATCGTAAATTGCAAGATGAGTACACAACATAGTAAGAACGCCGCGCAGTTTCTAAAAAATGGAACATACGCAAAGTGGCACGACGCCACGTTTTGGGCCGTACGCAGCAAGCGTGACAACATGGCGCATGGACTCGACGAGTGGGAACAGTTGCGCGAGAAAGCTTCTGCCATCAAGCGCCATACCATTACCCATCTGGATGAATACCTGGAGCAGTTCTCCACTGCTGCCGAAAAGAACGGCTGTATCGTGCACTGGGCCAAAGATGCGGAAGAATTCAATCAGATAGTCTATGGCATTCTAAAGCAGCACGACGTGAAGAAGATGGTAAAGTCGAAGTCTATGCTGACTGAAGAATGTGAGATGAATCCCTACCTCGAGGCACACGGCATCGAAGTGGTAGAGACTGACCTCGGCGAACGTATCATCCAGCTCAAGGGACAAAAACCTTCACATATCGTCATGCCGGCCATCCACCTCAATCATGACGACGTGGGTGAGCTATTCGAGCAAAAGGGTATCTCGAAGGAGAAAGGCAACCACGATCCCACATACCTTACATATATGGCACGCCTGTCGCTGCGCAACGAGTTCCTGAAGGCCGATGCTGGCATGACGGGTGCCAACTTCGGAATAGCCGAGACGGGTGACATCGTGGTATGCACCAACGAGGGCAATGCCGACATGTCCACCTCGTGCCCCAAGCTTCATATTGCGGCCATCGGACTCGAGAAGGTCATCCCCAACTACGACTGTCTGGCAGTATTCCAGCGCATGCTCTGCCGGGCTGGAACGGGTCAGCCAACGACAACTTATACCTCACACTTCCGTAAGGCACGTCCCACTGCAAAGGAGATGCACATTATCCTTGTTGATAACGGACGGTCGGATTGGATTGGCAATCCTGATCACTGGGAAGTGCTGAAATGTATCCGCTGTGGTTCCTGTATGAACACTTGTCCCGTCTATCGTCGTTCTGGCGGCTACTCCTACAGTTACTTCATTCCTGGTCCGGTAGGCATTAATCTGGGTATGCTGCGCAGTCCCCAGAAACATTCAGGAAATGTGTCAGCCTGCACGCTCTGTCTGAGCTGTCAGACGGTATGTCCTGTAAAGATTGACCTCGGCGACCAGATATACAAATGGCGACAAAAACTCGACAGTTTTGGAACAGCCAATCCGGAGAAGAAAATGATGTGTCGCGGAATGAATGTGGTATTTGGCAATCCCGCTATATATAAGATGGCAACTGCCGTGTCACCAGTAGCGAACATCATACCACCTTTCATCATGAATGCCTCCTTCAACCCCTGGGCAGAGGGACACGACATGATGAAGTTCCCTAAGAAGCCATTCCACTCAATCTTTAACGACATTAAGATCAAGAAAGTATAGACTATGAGCAACAAAGAAGATATATTAAAGAAATACCGTGCCAATATTCGCGAGAGGTACGATATGCCACCGCTCGACGATATCAAGGCAGTAACATATTCTGACCCGCTGCTACAGTTCATCAGGATGAGCGAAAGCGTAGGCGGACAAGTGCTGGAGGTTGACAGCGGCCGTGATATCAATACGCTTATCCGTGAGCTATTCCCAGAAGCCAAGGAGATTGCCTCTAATCTGCCAGAAATTACCATTGCCACGCGCAATCCTGATAACGTAGGCCGTGCACGTGACCTCAACGGCACTGACGTGGGAATCATACGTGGCAAGTTCGGCGTGGCAGAAAACGGATGTATCTGGGTGCCGCAGGAAACAAAGGAAAAAGCCGTCTTCTTCATATCCGAGAACCTGGTCATCCTATTACCGAAGTCACAGATTGTGAACAACATGCATGAGGCATACAAGCGCATCGAGTTCAATGACTACGGTTATGGAACATTCATCAGCGGACCGTCAAAGACTGCTGACATTGCACAGGTGCTCGTCATGGGAGCACAGGCTGCACGCAGCGCTACTGTATTATTGTTGTCTGAATAGCTTATAGGGCTTAAGCCCTATAAGTTCTATCGGAAAATGCTGAAGTTGACACTACCGTAGCTGCGGTGTTCCACAAAGTGGGAATCGCCAGAGAAGTCATAGTCCTTACCATGTTCGAACACAAAGACGCCATCAGGCTTCAGCAGGCCTTTATCGAAGATGAGGCAGGGTATCTGCGGCAACTCCTTTAGGGCATAGGGGGGGTCAGCAAAGATGAAATCATATTGCTGCTTACACGACTTGACGAAACGGAACACGTCGGCACGGAGGGGGAGACAATGGAGGTCTGAGGTTTGACCGTTGTCCGTTAGCTTCTTCAGACACTCGCAAATAAAGCGGTGATGGTCTCTGTCCAGTTCAACACTGACAACCTGACTGCAACCGCGTGAAAGCAGTTCGAGCGTAATACTGCCTGTACCAGCAAAGAGGTCCAATGCAGTAGCACCTTCAAAGTCCATATAACCGTTCAGCACGTTAAAGATGTTCTCTTTAGCAAAATCAGTAGTTGGCCGCGCCTTGAATGTACGCGGTATATCAAAATGACGACCCTTGTATTTTCCTGTAATAATTCTCATTCTGCGGTTGTCTGTTGTCTGTTGTCCGTTGTCTGTTGTCTGTTGTCCTTTTACCTCCCTTTGACAATAAGCGTCATCAGGTCGTAGGGCATATCCGCAATCTGTGTTACAGGTGAACGATTAAAATCAGCGGCAGGATTCACAACGTAAGCACGTTTTAGGTATTTGCGCAACTCCTCCAGCAATACCGTCTGCTCTGGAATTTCACCTGCCAGGTGCAATTCGTCGTGTTCCTGTTGCAGATTGAACTGTTTCCACACATAAAGCAAGTAAAACACAGTATCTGGGGTACGGGTGGTCTCGAAGGAGTTATGAAACTTGAAACGGTTCTGTTGGAAGCTGAACACCTCCAAGTACTGGTCGTGGAAATAGCCGAAGAGCTTTGCCCTCACACCCGTGAAACTTCTCTGGTGCAAGTATCTCCATATTGGTGCGCTGCTACAGATGTACTGTGCCTGCGGGAAATGATCATTGAGCACGAGCCTAAGGTCACGGTTGATAGCATACAACACCACGCAGTTCAGGTTGGGCAGAACATAGCTGAGAACTATATCCTGTTTGCTCTGCGGAAAGGAATGGTAATAGAGCGTTTCACGTTCCTGTTCCTGATAGAGATCGACAGGAACCATTAGCACGGGTGCGTCAACCGCTACTACTACACGCTGGTAGCTATCCTGTAGCAGGGGCACGGTACGAAATGCCTCACGCAGGTTAGCTGCCATCGTAATACCGTTCTTCACGTCGTATGGACAGTAGCTGACAGGCTGTTCCGCATTGGCCGTATTGACTACAGCAAATGCCAGCTTGTTACGACTGGTCCTGACAATTAATTTCACATTTATGGAACGTTCGTTTGTCATTTCAGATATTTTGCTTATCTTTGCAGTGCAAAGGTAGGGAAAAAAGGAGGAATAAAAGAATAAAAGGACAAAAAAATAAAAAAAGTGGAAATAAAGAGTTGATTGCTGAAGAACTGACATACCGTATCCGTAATGCTATGGGGCATGTGCCTACTACTGAACAGCAGCAGGCGATGGACGTATTCTGTCGTTTCATGACTGATCGCGACGAGCGTTCCGTCATGCTTCTGCGAGGTTCAGCAGGAACAGGTAAGACGACGCTGGCGGCTGCTATCGTACGTGCCTTGTTGTCGTTGCAGCAAAAACTGGTACTATTGGCTCCCACAGGACGCGCCGCCAAGGTTTTTTCGCTCTATTCCGGTCAACCCGCCTTCACCATCCACCGACGCATTTACCGACAGAAAAAGATGGAAAGCGAATCTGCCGGTCCACTGTTCAGTCTGAACGTGAACTTAAGCAAAGACACGTTGTTCATCGTCGATGAGGCCTCTATGATCAGTCTCTCTCCTCAATCGTCAAACAACTTCGGTTCAGGCAATCTGCTTGACGACCTCATGCAGTTCGTGTATAACGGTCAGAACTGCCGCATGATGCTCATCGGCGACCGTGCCCAGCTGCCACCAGTCGGCGAACGGGAGTCGGCAGCACTGCTCACTGACGTGCTTCAATCCTATTACCTGCAGGTCTATGAAGCCGATCTCAACCAGGTACTGCGGCAAAGTGAGGAGTCTGGTATCCTGTGGAATGCGACAAGACTGAGAAACATCCCCCTACCCCGTTCCCAAGGAGGGGGAAATCAATGCCTTGCCTATGGGGAGAGGATTGCCTTGCCCAAGATACGCTTCAAAGGTTTCACTGACATCCAAATTGTCAACGAAAACGAACTCATCGACCAGCTGGGCAACAGCTACAGCAGTGTGGGAAGGGACGAGACAATAGTCATCACCCGCAGCAACAAGCGGGCGAACATCTATAACCAAGGTATCCGCAATACGATACTTGATCGCGAAGACGAGCTTTGTTATGGCGACGAGCTGATGATCGTGAAAAACAACTATTTTGTAAGTGACAAGTCACAAGTGACAGGTGACAAGCCACTAGACTTCCTTGCCAATGGCGACCGCTGTGTGGTACGACGGGTACGCAACTATCAGGAGCTGTACGGCTTCCACTTTGCCGACGCCACACTGACCTTTCCCGACTACGATGACTTCGAGCTGACGGCCACCGTTTTACTGGACACCCTTACTAGCGAGGCACCAGCCCTGACACATGAACAGCAACAGCAACTCTACGAGGGTGTGCTGGCTGACTATGCGGACATCCCATACAAGTCAGAACGACTGAAAAAACTCAAGGAAGACCGCTACTATAATGCGCTACAGGTGAAGTATGCCTACGCAGTCACTTGCCACAAGGCACAGGGCGGACAGTGGGCACACGTCTATGTCGATCAAGGCTATATGACTGACGACATGCTGACCCCCGACTACCTGCACTGGCTCTACACGGCATTCACCCGTGCCACTCAACAGCTCTATCTGGTCAACTGGCCCAAGGCGCAAGTGATGGATTGAAGCATTATACATTGTGAATTATGAATTATGCATTAATATGATATACATTAATGACCGACTATACGATTTTGACTTTGACGCAGCACTGCCAAAACTCTCTTCACAGCGCCGCGAACAAGCCCTGCGATATCGATTTGAACTGGGACGACGTACCTCTGTAGCAGCCTATCTACTACTCTGTGAGGGCTTACGCCAAGAGTACGGCATCTATGAACCGCCCGTCTTTGAGTATAATGAACACGGCAAGCCGTCCATCGTCGGACGACCAGACATTCATTTCAGCCTCAGTCACTGTAAAGAGGCCGCCATCTGTGCCGTGTGCGACCATCCCGTAGGCATTGACGTGGAGTATATCCGTCGCTACGAAGACTCACTGGCCCGTTACACTATGAACGAACGCGAGCTGCAGCAAATAGCGGCAGATGAACGTCCCGACCTTGCCTTCATGCGACTCTGGACACAGAAGGAGGCCGTCTTCAAGTTCTTGGGAACGGGCATCGACAACAACATCAAGACTATACTCGACAATAATCCGCCGCCACTTACCACTATCGTCAGTCCGGACAGTCGTTATGTGTATTCCTTCACACAAATATAAATCAAAGATTATCGTCTAATGCCATAAAGACCAAGCTACAATAAAGCCCTCACTTGAGGTGTCAGGTACTTACGTATCTTTTCGTAAGGCACCACGACAGTAGGCATGCCCATGGAATATGGACCGATTTCGTAAGACTGATAGTCGAACTGCACACCCTCCTCAGTGAGTGCTGGGTCGCAACCCGGAAAGTCAATGGCATCGGTGAGTCCTTCTTCACCATAGTTCTCTCTCAAGTCTTCAACAATCATCTCAAGCACGGCCTCGCGTCCTTCTTCACTAATGATATCGTCAAACATAAGCTGCCGCAGGTTCTTCAGGTCGAACGTCACCAGGAAGCCCCAGGGCATACCATGGGCTGCTCCTGCAGCATAGTTGGAACCGTGATCGAGGATAGTAAGCACATTGGGAGTATTCATGACAACGCTGATACCATTGTAATGCTGATTGCCAGTCTCAAAGCTGCTTTCTTCCAATAAGTCTTCTTCCAGGAACCGCCTACTGACCGACTTCAGCACACTGTTCATGTCGCCAAGCCCCTCAGCCTTCAGTTCGGCATATTTTTCAGCCACCGTCTCTGCCCCGACAGGTGGCCTGATGCTTCTGTTTGCCTGGTTACAGAGCAGCCATTGGTTGATAAATGCCACCACCTCCGGTCTGCCGCCAACTGCCTCGAGCGTATATGCTTCATAGTAGTTGCGGCTCTTTCCCATCGTGAAGGGGTATGGTTCCTCGTCGCTACTGTAGTCAATGATTTTCATATCGGCAATCAGCGAGTCACTGAAGTGTATAGCTTTGAACGACAGCGTATCTGATGCCGACACCTTTCCTTTCGAGGTTACGTCCACCTTTATATTCCCCTTCTGTCCCATGCAATCTGCTGCCACCAGCAACATCATGCCTATTGTCAATAAATTTCTTTTCTTCATGTTGCAAAGGTACAATTTTTCATGTCCTTCTTCAAGCTAAAAAACCCGCAGCCTCAATGACTGCGGGGACATTTTCGTCAACACCTGACGATTAGCAGAACGGATTCTCGGTGGGATAGAAGTTACCCTTCGGGAAGTTGTAATCAATCTCGTCAACGGGGATACCCATGTACTTGAGAACCTCCCAGAGATACTTA
>CAJOQT010000108.1 GCA_905236875.1 uncultured Prevotella sp.
CGACCTGACTTAATTCTTCCAGTTCCTCTATGGTTTTGATGTGCCCCAGCAACTGAAGGAAATCCATCTGTGCTGCGTTAAGTGTTGATCTTACTTGTTCCATATTCTTACTGTTATATTGTTCTAACGGCTGCAAAGTTACAAACTTTTCCTTAATCCTGTATCGTTTCTTGCATTAAAAATGCAAAATGGGCGTTATTGCTTTCCTCATCACCTCGGATGCCGCATGCCGAATGTTTCGTGTTGTCATATTGTTGTTTTGATGATTATTCGTTTAAACGGGGTTATGGGTTGTGCGGGGAGGTGTCTGTTCTGAGGTGTTATTGCATTTTACTGTCCAACAACACTTTGTACCTGCGCTGAAGAGCCACCAACACGCTGCGCTCAGCCAAGGGGTTCAGGCCGCGGAAGGTGGTACGTTGCTTTAACTTAGCCAAAGACATCTCCAGCAAGAGTTTTGCGATGCATTCGTCGGCAAAGGAGTTGGACACCACATTGACGCCCGTGAAATCCAACACGACCTTCTCGTCGCCGTTGATAAGCGGCAACAGCTTCTCGCGGAGCTTCTTACCCATGTCGCGGGTTCCGAAATCCGTACCATACTCTATGAACTTGAATTCTACCATAGCGACTCCAATTCTCCTGTTTCTACAAATGCTTCGTTATATTCCTCTGCAGCGTCAGCGCGATGATCAACGATTTGGTTGGGGTCAACCTCCTCACTGGTTCCTATCTCCATATAGATGAGCGTACCCTGCCAGAAGCCGTTCTCAATGACTGAGGTATTACCATCCTGGATGATGAGCTTGTGAGTGCCTGAATGCAGGATAAACTCCTTGCCGATGCTATCGACAAGTCTTGAGGTGGTATATAATCCGAATCCCATGCCTTTGCCATCGGTGATGGTGTCTTTTAAGCACAATTTCAGGGCTTCCGGCTCCGTGACGTCTTTATACTTCTCATTTTCAGCGAGCGACGCCCTGATGCCCATACCATCGTCGGCAATCAAAATACGCAAAACATGGCATTTACCATCATAGTGGGTCATAGCTGTACCCAATGGCTTGCCGGAATGAATGTGCACATTGTCCATCATCTCATACAGGCAATAGCTCAAAGCCTGTAGCACGCTGACTTCTATTTCAAAATGACTGGTCATAGCGCGGACAACATCTCTATAGACAGCGTTCAACGTCTGAGCGTCAAACACGTCTATCGAGACGTTTTCCTTTCCTTTGAAATATTTGTCCAGAATAAATGCTACATCCATGATGTCTGTTTTATGACTACGGCTGCAAAGTTACAAACTTTTCCTTAATCCTGTATCGTTTCTTGCATTAAAAATGCAAAATGGGCGTAATTGCTTTTCTGCGTTAAATTACTTCTGGATCTGCACGTTCTTGATGGTGCCCTGCAGGTCGCGGACGGTGTAGGTGTAGGTCTTGCCCTTGACGAAGCTCCACTGCTGGAAGGCAGAGATGCTGGGAACGTCGCGGTCGTTGATCTTCAGAATCACATCGCCACGACGCAAGCCGCGCTTGTAGGCATCGCAGTTCTCGCGGATGAGGCCTACCATAGGGCGGCCCCGGTGGGGCACGATGGACATCTGGAATGGCTCGTTGCAGACCATTGCCTCGTCGCCCTTGTTGTAAGGCTGGAACAGCATGCGTTTCCTGAAGGGGTTGATGATGAGCGTGCCGTAGTCGAGCAGCTCGGAGCCGATGTGAGAGCTGCCTTCCTGCGTAATGGTATGCACATCGCGGAAGGCGAAGTCGGCCCACTTCAGACGGTTGAGGGCCAGGAAATAGACGGTATCGGCATGTTCCACTCCATGCACGCCGATGGTGCTCTGCCCGACAGCCTGTCCCTCCACCTGTGCGGCCACATGACGGCTCTTATAGACATGCTGCTGGAAACTCTGGCGGTTCATGGAATAGAGGTGCTGGAATCCGGTGTCGAACAACACATGGTCCATGTGGCGCATAAAGGGGCTGACCCACACGTAGGGTACGAAACCGCTGAGCTTGTACTTCACCTCGTAGCCCTGCTCCTGGGCAAAGAACTTCTTCTGGTCGGTAAGGATAAGACGCTTGTTCTTGGTGTCTATCTTACAGCAAAGCCCTTTGTTGACGAGGTCGAAGCCGATGATGCCGTCATAGCCTCGCGTGACGGGACCGGAAGGGAGGACGGTGCAGAGATAGCCGTCGATGGTGAGGTGACCCAGACGGAAGGCCGGCAGCTGTACGACGCGCAGGGTGTCGGCATGGTTGTTGATGTCGAAGGAGATGACGTTGCCCACTTCGCGGAGGCCCCCTCCCATCCTCCCCCCAAGGGGGGAAGGGCCAAACACGGCACCCTGCGTGGCTCCCGTGTCGAACATGAAACGGTACTTCTTGCCCTCTATCTCAACGGGCAGGAGGATGCGGTGGTTCTCGAACTCGATATCGATAGTATCGGAGAAGCCCCTCTCTATCTCCTCACAATAGAGAGATGGACTTTCCGAGTCCTGATAGCTGACGGTGAAGCCCAGCGAGTAGCGGTGCATGTTCTGGGCCCCTGCGGGGCAAAGTGACAAGTGACAAGTGATAAGTGATAAGTTGGCTGCCGCACTCCAAAGAATGCAGCACACCAAAAATAAACGACGCAGCACAAGGGCAGCAGCAGACTTGTCACTTATCACTTGTCACTTATCACTTACTTGGCATTAATCTCGCGCAGCAGGCGGTCGGCGTGTCCCCAGCGGTCCATCATGAAGAGGACATAGCGGATATCGACACTGATGGTACGTGCCAGCTCGCGGTCGAAGAAGATGTCGCTGGAGAGGCTATCCCAGTTGCCGTCGAAGGCGAGGCCGATGAGCTCGCCCTGGCCGTTGAAGACGGGAGAGCCGGAGTTGCCGCCGGTGATGTCGTTGTTGCTGAGGAAGCAGAGCTGCATCTTTCCGCTGGTGCCGTCGGTGTAGGGTCCGAAGTCACGTGCAGAGAGCAGCTCCTTCATGATGGGCTCTGCCTCGTAGTCGATGACGCCACGCTCGCCCTGCAGCATCTTCTCGACCATGCTCTGTGCCTCGGTGTAGTAGCCTGAGGGCTTGCCGCCCAGCGTGTAGCCGCCAATCTGTCCGTACGACATGCGCAGGGTGAAGTTGGCATCGGAGTAGTTGGGCATGTCCTGCTCCATGCGCAGCTTGGCGGCACAGAGCAGCTTCTCCTGTTCGCCGATGGCATCGTCAAACTGTCCGAGGCCCATGTAGGTACCCATGAGGAGCGCAAAGACATCGATGCCGTATTCTACGCCGAGGTCGCGGGTGTATTCCTTCTTGTTGATATAGATGGGCTTGCCGGAGCGCATGAGCACAGAGTTCTCATAGAGGTAGCGTGCATAACGTTTGCAGTCGCCGCCAAAGCGCTGGTCGATGGTCTGGTAGAAATCGGGGATGTAGTTGGAAAGAGCCTGCTCACGGTAGTTCTGCAGCAGGGCACCGAGTATTTCGGCATCGGTGTCGAGGTCCCACTCGTCGGTGTTGTCACGGAACTCGATGTACTGTTTCTTGACCTTGTCCTCGGGACCTTTCACCTCCATGCGGCCGGTGCTGCTCTGGAAGGCACGCAGCGAGAGCTGGTCGCCGAAGAAGGTCTCGTAGATGAGGGTGAACATGCGACTGGCCTCATAACGGTGCTGGTAGAGCTTGCTCAACAGGTCGAAGTCGAGCTGTTCCTTCAGGTAGCCCGTCTCGTCCTGCCAGCGGCGTATCTGGTGCTCGAATACCTGCTTCTGGGCCACCAGTCCGATGCTGTCTATGCACTTGTTCATGCCAAGGGAGTTCTTCCAGTAGTTCGAGCTTTGCGCATACTTGGAGTCGTACATGATGCGGACGGCCTCCGAAGCCCTCATGTGACGGATCATGACATCCTGCTTGACGCCACGCACCTGGGCACGGGCGGCATTCTCGGCATAGCGCTCCAGGATGCCGTAGCTGGAGAGGTAACGGCTGGTAGAGCCGGGATATCCCATCGTCATGGCAAAGTCGCCGGGCTTGTAGCCCTTCATGGAAACGGGTGCCCAGTGCTGCGGATGGTATGGCACGTTACGCTCGCTGTATTCTGCAGGGCCGTTGGTCTCGGGGTCGGCATAGATGCGGAAGACGGAGAAGTCGCAGGTCTGTCGCGGCCACATCCAGTTGTCTGTCTCGCCTCCGAACTTACCCATCGACTTGGGAATGGCGAACACCAGGCGCACATCCTTGAAGTCGCGATAGGTGGTCAGGTAGTACTGGTTTCCTTCGTAGAACGGCTTGACCTCGACGCGAAGCGTGGGATCCTTCTGGCGGATCTGCTCTGTCAGCACATTCTCGACGCTGTCAACAAACTCGGAGATCGCTGCAAACGGCAGGTTCTTCAGTCCCAGCGAGTCGAGCAGGGGCGTGATGTCACGCTGTTCGACCATGAAGCTGACAAAGAGGTCCTCGTTGGGCAGCTCCTCGGCATAGCTCTGGGCATTGAAGCCGTTGAGCATATAGTCGTGTTCGACGGTGGAATGCTGGCGGATGCAGTCGAAACCACAATGGTGGTTGGTGAATACCAGTCCGTCGGGTGATACGACAACGCCCGAGCAGTAGCCGCCAAAGTTGACGACGGCCTTCATGACGGCATTGTCGCCGCTGTAGAGTGACTCATACGGCAGAGAGAAACCCTCGGCCTGCATCTGCTGATAGACAGCCTGCGGCAGGTTGTAAAGTGTCCACATACCTTCATCAGCCCGAACAGACATAGGTGAAAAGGTAAAAAGGTAAAAAAGTAAAAATGCTACTGTTTTCTTCATAATCATATTCTATTTAACGTTTCAGTCTTTCTTTTTCCTGAAGAATTTCCCTATGACCGGCAGCGAGGCAACCGGCATGTCGAAGTAAAGGATATGGCAGGCGAACAGGAGCACCAGGACGGTGTTCAGCAAAAGCGATGCCCATTGTTGCAGATAGAGCCGTCCGAAGTGCATGGCGGCATAGCCGAGGATGGCCATAAGAATGTAGGTGGTGATGGTACGGCGCGGATAGATGATGGGATGGTAGAAGAGTCCCACGATGTAGCTGAGCATCATGGCCGTCAGATAGCCGAAGAATCCTGCCCAGGCACAGGCAATGTAGCCAAAGCGTGGCACAAAGATGATGTTGATGCCAATGAGCACGGCACAGCCCACGCCCGAGAAGATGGCTCCCCAGTAGGTCTTGTCTTCCAGCTTGTACCAGAAGGAGAGGTTGAAGTAGATGCCCATCATGATTTCTGCAGCCATAACGATGGGGACGACACGCAGGCCTTCCCAGTAGTCGGGGGCAATGATATGCTTGATAATGTCAATATAGCCTACCACGCAGAGGAAGGCCAGCAGCGTGAAGATGATAAAGTACTTCATGGCCGTTCCCTGAACATAGTCGTTGTCTTTGTCGCGTGTCTTTCCAAACACAAACGGCTCATAGGCATAGCGGAAGGCCTGTGTGATCATCGCCATGATCATGGCAATCTTCACCGTTCCGCCATAGATGCCCAGCTGTGTCCTCATGTCCTCACCATTATAGATGAAGGGAAAGAGAATCTTGTCGGCAACCTGGTTCAGAATGCCTGCCACTCCCAGGATGACAATGGGCCAGCTGTAGCCAAGCATGCGGAGCATGAGTTGGCGGTCGAAGCCATGACGTATGCCCCACAGTTCTTTGTACAGACAGAGGGTGACAACCGTCGAGGTGACCATGTTGATGTAGAAGGCATAGCCTGGGTCGTGACCTTCCATCAACACATAATATATAATATTGAGCAATATGTTGACGGCAATGTTCAACAGTTGCAGGGCGGCAAACTTGACGGCCTTCTTCTGCTGGCGCAGATAGACAAAGGGAATGGCGCGAATCGCGTCGATAGCCACCGTTATGGCCATTGCCGACACGTAGGACGGGTGGTCACTATAGCCCAGAAAGCTGCTGACTGGTGTGATGAACAGCAGCACCAGAACGATGAACAGCGTCGCTGAAGAGCTGACGCCAATAAGTGCCGTAGAGAAGACGCGCTGCGGATTCTCGTTTTCTTTATTGGCAAAGCGGAAGAACGTGGTTTCCATGCCAAACGTCAACAGTACCAGAACAAGTGCTGTCAGCGCATACATATTGGTGATGACGCCATAGCCGCCACTCTCTGCCGACATGGTGTTAGTATAGAGCGGTACCAGCAGGTAGTTGAGGAACCTGCCGACGATGCTGCTCAGTCCGTAGATGGCCGTGTCCTTGGCCAGAGATTTCATGTTTGCCATATCGAAAGTTCAAAGGTACAAATAACTGAGCGAACGACAAAATAATTTAATAATTATTTAAGTTTTGCAAGAGCATAACTTTTGCTGAACAAAACCTTAGCTTTTGCTGAACAAAACCTTAACTCTTGTTGAACAAAACCATATACCTTGGTTCGCCAGGTCGTTTTTCCTTCAAAAAAAGAGAGCGTCTGCATCACGCAGGCGCCCTCCCCATTCAAAATATAGAGTATTTGATGTTATCAATTAATACCATTCATCGTTACCGATCTCACCCTTTACATACTTCGGGAACAGCTGATACTTATTACCGATGGGCTGACGCTCTTTGCAGAGCTTGTACTTCGGAGTTACGCAGATCTTCTGGGGAACCTTACCCATGTTAGCTTCCAGGACGAAGGTAGAGGCAGGAGCAGCTGTTGCTGTGCCGCTACGGTCAATGTAAGTAACCTCGACACTGATGTCTGCAGGACCTTCTGCACCATTTACAAAGAACTCTTCAGATACTACCTCGCCAAGAATATCGTAAGTACCGTCAGCCTTTGGTGTTGCACCAAACATCTGGTGAACCTCATGACCATCAACCTTGAGCGGATAGATACCGCCGACGGATATTACGCGGAAGTATGCACCACCATCAGCATAGCGGATGTCGAATGCGACGTCGTTGAAGTCAGAGTCGTCGGCATCGCCAAGGTCCTCGCAGATCACGCGGTGTGTATAGACAATCTCATTACCGCCATGGAAGCCGGGGTTACATTGAGTTTCTGCAATATTGATAGCAGGCAGACCACTGGTGAATTCAGGAGCATAGACAACAGCGTTACCCTTGAAGTCGATGAAGGGATGGTCTGGACTACCGTCGTTGCCATTTGCAAAGTGGCTCTCGGCAACTACGGCGAGGTTTCCGCCATAGGTTACTTCGAAGCCCTGATTCTCTTTGCCCATCACGATGTTCTTTGCCTGGAACACAGCATATTCACCGCTCTCAGGACCATAGATACCATAGTTCACCTTGGAGGCGTTCATGGTAGCGGTCTCTGTTACCTTGAACACAGAACCTGCGCCCATGTAGATATAGAACGGACCACCCTGGGCGTTGATCCATGTATTATAAGCCATACCAGCCCAGTTACCGCCACCATAGAAGTTCTTGGTCACCACACTCGAACCAGCGTCCATCTTGAAGTCACCATTGCCAGGGTTGTCGGCAAGATTAATGAGGAAGTTATCGTCAACAATCAGTTTACAGTTGTTGATGACCTCGTCGCTGGCAGCAAAGTAGATGAAGTTTCCTGTATGGTACTGTCCGTTGTTCACCCAAGTATTGTTATTGCTGTTGACGAAGGTTGTACCGCTGATAGTTGTGCTTCCATTGTTCTCGAACTTACCGCTACCTGCAGTGTTCAGGTCAGCAGCCGTGATGGTGCCGTCGTTCACGATGACAGAAAGATCGTTCTCCACCGAAATCCTTGTATCAACTGTAACAGTACCCACGTTGTAGAGCACACTGTTGCTGTTAGCATGAAGCTTGTTAGCCTCTATCGTACCATGATTGTAGATGTGCAGACCATTGTTCAGCACCAGTTCGGCATCAGTGATGATTTTGGCACCATCAGCCAGATAAAACTTACAGTTACCTTGCAAGTCACTTGCATTAGTAGAACTCAATCTCAACACAGCATTTTTCACCAGATAAATCTCCGAATTCCCAGCTACATAGAATTTTCTATTGGTGAAGTCGTTGTCACCCTTGATGTAGAGTGTACCACCAGAGGACATGGAACCATCCCATGCACCCCAGATATTCACTTGGCCAGTCCAAGAGGGATCAACATAACTCGTACCTGTTCCATATCCGTCAGTCTGGTTGTTTGCAGCACACTCATCTGCATAAGATTTTACGCCCGCAGGCACGTCGTTCAGGAACTTACTGGGATCGGCGTCGCTGGGGAACTGGAAGCTGGGCTGGATAGCACGGGTAATGCCACGGCTCTGTCCGAAGCCCCAGTCAACTTTATCACCAGGCTCACCATAACGAGCAATAAATGCTGCGTTGTACTCGTTGATTTTCTTGTTTGCGGGATTGTACTCAATTCCGTCTTCTTTGGTACAGCTTACAAAAGCGCTCGAAACGAGGGCTACAGCTGCTAAAGTCATCAAATACTTTTTCATTGTTTTTGGTTTTAATTTAATTTGAAATATGTAATTAGTCTCATGTCTTTATGGATGACGCATGCAAAGGTATAAAAAAAATGATAAATAAAGACGTTTTCTTTGTTAATAAATGCAAAAGGTTGCACAAACGTTGACGTGATGTTACAAATGCAAAGTTATTGATTACATTTCATTCTTTTGTTCTCACCCTCTTCCCTGCATTTTTTTATTCTTTTATTTTTTTATTCTTTTATTTTTTACTAACTTTGCATCGCAAGAAACATCATACGATATGAAAAAGATAAAGTATATGACCCTCCTTGGCGCCATGGTTCTTCTGGGAATGACATCGTGCCATAAGGAAAAGTTCGACCAAGAGGCCTATAATAAGTTTGTGGATTATGAGTTCATGATAGACCACATGGACCGCACACACGACTGGAAACTGATCAAGAGCAGTGAGGTTACCATCCTGGCTCCTGCCGACATTGACTACGTACAGGTGCTGACTGACAATATCTACACCTCGACGAAGGCAGAGATAGCTGCACAGGGTATATGCTACGACAACATGGCCACGCTGAGCTATAGTGTGCCCATCACTCAAAACCAACTCTATCTGGCTGCTGTTGATATGAATGGTTACTACAGGGGCATCGTGCCTTTCACCTACGGCACTAAGACCATCGACCTGACCAAGGCGACGTTAGAGAGTAATGGAACGCTGACGCTGCCAACGCCGCAAACCTTCACTTACCTGTACGAAGAGAATTTCCCTGAGCCAGGCGACTTCGACTATAACGACCTCGTGCTTCGTGTAAGTAAAGGATATGGTGATGTTTCCTACCAGGTGTATCTCACCGTAACGTTAACGGCTGTCGGAGGAACCAAGCAGCTGGCAGCAGGCATTCACTTAGGCGGATTCAAGTATGAAGATATCTTAGGCGTGGAGATTGTCAATAGCGAAAAGCTTGACATGGGCTACCCCATGCCACGTATCATGATCAACAGCGAAGAGCTGCTGGTCAAGGGACGTAACGACGAGGCTATCATCAGCCTGTTCGAGGATGCTCACTGGGCCATGTTGAGAAGCAAGGAGACCGACGGCTCCATTGCACGCATGAGAATCAACACTGCCAGAAGCAATACCGAGTTCTATAGCACGACAGCTGACCCGGTTTCGGTGACTTACTGCATTACCTTTAATAATCGCGAGATGGCCCGCAGCCTGACATTCGAAAACATCGACCCGTTTATTCTGGAGGAATACAACGGCAGCGTCTGGGAAGTACATACCTATTACTATAAGTTCAATGATGTGCTCAAGGACATCTTCCGTGGCAACGCAAGTGCCTATGACAATCATGTCAGCTGGTCGCTTGTCATTCCACAAAAGGATTTCCGTTATCCTGTAGAAGGTATGTCGATGGGAACCTATAGTAGTGAGACCGGGGGTGTGTATGGACCCTATGACGGTTTCTCATACTGGATTCAGAGCCATACCAGCAATCTGGACTGGTACCAGAATCCTACACGTCCACAACTATTATATTAATATAATGTACGCGTGTGCAGGCGCGGGATTTCGTGAGGTAATACACCACAGGAAAAGAGTAAAAGGCGGGAAAGAAACGAGGGGCGGACCTTCACGGTTCACCCCTCGTCATTAATAGAAGTATTTGATATAAATGATAGATGATGTGACAATTAATAAACCAGATCCGGGTCAAAGTCTTTGTACCAGTCTGTATCCTGATTCTTGTCTGCGGCAAAGTTTGCGAATCTGGGATAAGGAGCACTAATCTCCGAATTACCCGTAATGGTATTCCACTCCTTCGGCCAGCGCCACTTACCAGGAATAATGAGTCCATAGGGGGCAGTGCCGGTGCCGTAGGTTGTTCCTACGTGGATGTTGCCCTGCGGTGACTTGATCCAGAAGTCGGCCGTAGCAATATCGAAGTCAGCTGACGGCTTGTCGAAGGTATAGGTTACAGGAGCAACACCGCTGACGAACTTATCGCTGCCGCTGCCTGTGTTTACAAACTTTCCTGCTGTCTGGCCCATGGCAGCATGTACCTCTTCTTGGTTGAACATAGACAATGTTCTGGTCGTCGTACGACCCAAAGTGTTGTCGGGGACGTCCAGATAGACATACAGGTTGAACGAAGCACCGGTAGCGCAGAGCGTTACATCAATCTTGTTGGGATTTTCTGCATTCTCCTTTACTCTGAGCACGACATCGTTCAGGTCGTAGTCGCCCACGAAGTTATCCTCAAAGGCAAAGGTCCATTCCCCTGGCTCACCAGGTATCTCAGGTACCTCTTCCGGCTCACCAGGCGTATAGCCTGGGTTACAGGTGGACTGAGGAATAGCGACAACATTCATGGGTTCGATTCCGTCCGAATAGATTGTGGCATTTCCCTTGTAGTCAATATAGGGATATTGACCAGATGAACCTTGTTCGAAGTGCGTTTCGCATACTACTGCCAGGTTGTAACCGTAAGTGACGAGATAGCCCTGATTGCCTGCACCGGCAACAATATCCTTGGCCTGGAATACGGCAAAGTCTGCAAAGCCACCCGTTTCAGGTCCATAGATACCGTAGTCGGCCTTGGTGGCACACATCGTTGCCGTTTCAAGCACCCTGAACAGCGACTTGGCACCCATATAGATATAGAACGGGCCGCCATTGAAAGAATTGTACTTGCCGCCATTGAAGTTTTTGGTCTCAACACTTGCACCGGCATCCATCCTGAAGCAACCATCGCCAGGATTGTCGCCAAGGTTGATGTTAAAGTCTTCATCGACAACCATGTGGCAGTTGTTGATGACTTCGCTGCTGCCTGCATTGTAGATGAAATACTGAGTCTTGTACTGACCGTTGTTTACCCAAGTATTATTGTTGCTATTGACAACCGTATTGCCAGAAATGACAGTATTGCCATTGTTCTCGAAGAGTGCGCTGCCTTCTGTGCCAAGGTATGTAGCCACCAGGTCACCGTCGTTAATCATAATAGAGTTGCCGTTAGTGACGCGCACGGTGCTTGTTGAGGTCATCGTACCAGCCTTGTTGACAATGATACCCGTTTCATTGGCCTCGATGGAAGAGAACTTGGAATTGACGTTGATATAGAATATACCACTGTTGCAGACGAGCTCAGAACCAGTATCGGCAAATGTTCCACCATCTTGGTAGTAGATGCCAGCAACGTTAGGACGCTCATTGCTTATCCATTTGTGGTTGACATCAATCTTTCCGTCAATGTCAACGTTAGTGTTGGTTAGCACACACTTAGCGGGTTCCAACTGGAACAGTCCGCCAACCTTCAGGTTACCACCTTCCATGAACAGCTCACAGTCACCATTGATAACCATTGACGACTGAGCCTCGATGGTGCCTCCCTTGCTGTAGTAGCAGATATTACCTGTAGAGATGCCATTCTTCACCACCAGCCTCGAACCTGTTGACAGATAAACCTTGGTGCCGCTGCTAAATCCATTTTGAAGGGTCAGCGTGGCGTCTTTCACCAAATACACCGTCGAATTGGCAGCCAAAGAGAATTGCTTGTTGGAGAAGTCGCAATTACCTACGACGTAAACTGTTCCACCTTCGGCTACCCAAGCATTCTTGTCTGGATCATAGTGGCCACCTCCCCATATATTTATATTATTGACATTGCTGTCTATGTAGCAGGTGCCAGATGCAAAACCGTTACCACCGTCAATGTCACTATAGTAATCTACAGCAGGTACGGCATCAAAGAAATTGGCATCGTCCATCTCCGTCGTTGTGGGCTTTTCTGGAATATCGGCAGAAAAGTCATGTTGAGGATCAATGGCACGTGTCATCAATGACGGCCAGGGACTGGCTGATCTGGTAGTTTCTTCTTCGCCGAAGTTGGCGACGATGGCATTGCCGGTTACATTTACCTGCTTCACCAGACTGCGGTGCTTGCTGTCGAAGGCAACAACATACAGCTGGGTGTTTGCCTTAGGAATAGAGAATGACTGACTAATCGTGCCGCCTTCAGCAACGGTCTGACGTAAAAAGTAGGATGCGTCTTTGTTGACAAAAGGATTCTTGTCATAAACAACGACGGTGTAGTCCTGACTTATTCCCAGTTTCACGGAGATGTTCGCTGTTACCTGCGTCGTCATCTTCCAGTCCTGATTGGGGTCGATGGTCAGGCCAAGCACTTCCTCTGCATTGTCGAGGCCGTCGGAAGCTGTAAACAAGTCATCATTCGAACAGCTTGTTGCCGTAAGAGTTAATGCCAGCACAGCAAGGCCGTTCACCAAATACTTCTTCTTCATTTTTGCAAAAATTATTTTATTCAACATGTTTATATTCATCACTTCAACCTGCAAAGTTACACATTCGCGGCGGAAATACAAAATAAATTAAGATTTATTTTCGTCATTCGTAAAAAAACCGTATCTTTGCATACCGTTACAGACTAATCCGACAATGAGAACATTCCTGTTGAGCCTCCTGCTTGTCGTTTCGCTCGCTGTTCATGGTCAGCGACGCGAAGTACACATCGTGTCCGTCAACGACATGCATGCAGCCATTGAGAAGATGCCTGCACTGACTGCCATCATAGACAGCCTGCGCACGCTCTATCCCTCACTGCTTGTGTTCTCTGCCGGCGACAACAGAACAGGAACCCCGTTGAGTGACATGTATGAGATTCCGGGCTATCCCATGGTGTCGCTGATGAATCTGGCAGGTTTCAACGGCTCTGCGCTTGGCAACCATGAGTTTGACGTACACTCCCTGCCAACCCTTATCGGATATTCCAATTTCCGCTATATCTGTGCCAACATCCAGGCCGACGACACGACTGGTGTCAGAACCGTCCCCTACCAGTTGTTTGATGTTGAGGGAATGACGGTGGGCGTTGTGGGAGCCGTACAGATTAACTATCAAGGACGTCCGGACACCCATCCGGACAACTTGCTTGGCATGCGTTTCGAGGAACCTGCAAAGGCCGTTGCCCGCTACGAATGGCTCAGCAGGCAATGTGATGCCACCATTCTGCTCTCGCATGTGGGCTACAAAGGTGAGGTTCAAATGGCAGAGGCTTTCCCCTGGTTAGACCTGATTATCGGCGGACACACCCATACGCAGCTGACGGCTGACGAGCCGTTGCACAACGGCGTACTCATTACCCAGAACCGGCATAACCTGAGGAAGGCTACCCACATCACCCTGACCATTGAGGGGCGACGTGTCATCGACAAGAAAGCCGAATACATCGATGTGGAAAACTATGGCACCCAAAACAAGGTGGCAGCAGAGATGGTACGTTATTTTACCAATAATCCAGCCTTTAGACGAGTACTGACACAGTGTGACACTCCCTTTGGCTCACGCCGAGAGGTAGGGTGCATGGCCTGTGACGCACTGATTGCTGAAGGACAGGCAGATGTGGCATTGTTCAACTATAGGGGCATCCGTATCAGACACCATGACGTGGGCGACTTCACCGTTGGTGATGTACTAGCAATGGATCCCTTTGGTAACGAGGCCGTAGAATTGACGCTGACCGGCGACGAGTTGTTTCAGGTCATCGAGCAGTACAGCCGTGGAGACATGCAGCACTTTCCTCATATTGGCGGATTACGAGCAGAACTGACAGTTGACAAAAAGGATCCTTCCAAAATCAAGAAAATCAAGCTGTTGGCTGCTGACGGTGGAATTTTTGACACGAAGAAAACCTATCGTATTATCACCAATAGCTACGTTGCTGCCTTTTTCAGGGAGACGCTTGATAAGGAGGATATACACACGAAGAATATGCAGACGTCAGATATGATCATGCGCTATTTGGACAAGCAACCTTCCATTAGTTACCATAATGTCAGCAGAATCAGTATTATCCAACAATAGAAACCCTATCTTAATACCCTCAACCGTATGAAAGCATCACACATCCTGAACATCTTGTTAGGCGGCGCACTGATTGGTATGACCGCCCTGTGGTATAATGGACAACGGACAACGGACAACAGACCACAGACAACAGCTGACGAGCCGCCCGAACCAGTAGCCTATGTGTTAGAGAACATTGACACAAGAGCCTCCGTCAGGATGTTCAAGAAAGACGAGGTTTCCGACATGCTCGTGGGAGAACTGTTACATGCAGGAATGGCAGCTCCGACAGCTCTCAACGCACAACCTTGGCACTTCATCGTCATCCGTGACCGTGACGTGTTGAGCTCTCTCTCCGTAGCCAGTCCCCACACAGGTGTGCTGGCCGATGCACCATTGGCTATCGCTGTTTGTGGCAACCTGAAGAAAAAGCTGAAAAGTGCCGAGGGGGTATATTGGCAGCACGATGCGTGTGCCGCAACGGAAAATATCCTGTTGGCAGCACATGGCTTGGGACTGGGTGCCACGTGGACTGGTTGGTATCCTGTTGAAGAGCGCTACCAGGTGGCCCGCAAAGCACTCTCGCTGCCAGACCATATCGTACCCGTGAGCATCATTGCCATCGGATATCCTGCCATGCCAGTGGTACCGAAGGACAAATGGAATCCGGAGAATGTGTCTTACCGCTAACCGCAATAACAAATTATAATCGGACTTTAAACGTATGAAAAGAATTTTCCTTACAGCAGCCATGTCGCTATTGACAATAGCAGGATTTGCATCTACCACCCTGCCCATTCAGGGAAAAGTTGTTCCCGCCGACGATCCACATATCCAATATATCGGACGTATCTGTTTCCAGAATCCCAAACAGCCGCGCTTCACCTATCCTGGTGTGCAGATCAATGCCGGCTTTAGCGGAACGTCACTCCGTATGATAGCCAAGCCGCAAAGCGGTTACTTCATGGTGCAGATTGATGAGGCTGATCCCTTTAAAGTTGCCTTTCGTGGTGAACGGGACTCTGTGGCGACACTGGCAACAGCCCTGCAACGGGGACCACATCAGGTCCGTATCATGTATGTAGTTGAGGGATATGAGTTGAAACCGGACTTCCGTGGCTTCGTACTCGATAAGGACGGTGTCATGCTTGATGCGCCAGAACTGCCCCAGCGTACCATTGAGTTTATCGGAAACTCCATTACCTGTGGCTATGGTAATGAGAGCATAGAGATGACAGATCCCTTTGAATACGAGACGGAGAACCATTACTTCACCTATGGTCAGATGACAGCACGCGCCCTCGATGCTATGGCATACGTAGTGGCACGGTCAGGCATCGGTGTCTATCGGCACTATGGCGGTGCGAAGAGCGGCACGCCAGAGAATGTGATGACTACGGAGTATGAATATACCAACCTCTATGATCATTCTGAACGCTGGGACTTTAGCCGCTACCAGCCACAGCTGGTGTGCATCAATTTAGGAACCAACGACCTTTCGACCAATAATTACGATGTCAATCTGTTCAAACAGGCCTATAAGAAAATGGTGAAGCTGGTACGCCAGCACAACCCGCAGGCCAAGATTGTGTGCCTTTGCGGATGTATGCTTAACGGTCAGGAGTTGGAAATTGCTAAAACGGTCATCAATCAGGTCGTTGATGAAGTTCACCAGGAAGGTGACGCAGAGGTCTATCGCTTCGACTTTACACCCCAGACTGGCGACCTCTATTTTGGTGCCTCATGGCATCCCTCCATCTGGCAGCACCAGAAGATGGCAGGAGAGCTGACGGCCTACCTGCGTTCGCTGATGCACTGGTTCTGAACTCGGACGGGAGAACCGTCCGACATACTTGATGAGAGAGATCAGGGCTGTAGGGTCTTAAGGCGTTCGTATGCCTGGTCGATGATAGCCATCAGCTCATCGACTTTTGTTGCGCGAAGCATGGCGATACGTGTCTGACGGAAGTCCGGAATACCCTTAAAGACAGGACTGGCCGCCAAATGACGGCGTGTATGCAGTATGCCCCGGTACTCGTCAATACGTTCCACATTAATCATCAGTTGTTCCTTGAGCACACAGATCTTCTCCTCGAGTGTCAATTCACGCCGGGAGAAGATCCAAGGACAGCCAAAGGTAGCACGTCCTATCATGACGGCATCCACGCCAAAGCGGTCGAAGGCGCTGTCTGCCTCTGCCAGTGAGTGGATGTCGCCGTTACCGATAATGGGAATATGGATGCGTGGATTACGCTTCACCTCACCAATGAGTGTCCAGTCAGCGTTGCCAGTGTACATTTGGGAACGTGTCCGGCCATGGATGGTCAATGCCTGGATGCCGCAGTCTTGCAGCTGTTCCGCCAGATCAGTAATGATGAGTTGTTCGTGATTCCACCCCAGACGTGTCTTGACCGTTACCGGCACATGGACGGCCTTAACCACCTCCCGTGTAATCTCCAACAGCAACGGGACATGCTGCAACATGCCGGCACCGGCACCCTTGCCTGCTACTTTCTTCACCGGACAGCCGAAGTTCAGGTCTATGACGTCGGGACCAGCCTGCTCCACAATACGTGCCGCCTCCACCATCGAAGCCACGTCACGACCATAAATCTGTATGCCCACAGGCCGTTCCTCGTCACTGATGGTCAGCTTGCGTACGGTGGAATTGACAGAACGTACAAGTGCCTCAGCCGATACGAACTCCGTATAGACCATAGCGGCACCATAGCGCTTGCACAACAGTCGGAAGCCGATGTCAGTGACATCCTCCATCGGTGCCAGAAACAATGGGCGCTCACCCAAATCGATATTACCTATTCTCATCATTAATATTTAATAGGAAAATTGTTGCACCCGATTTAGGGGGTATATAAATGGAACATACCTCCTGCCAACGGCTTGACGATACCTTTCATTTCCATCTGGAAGAGTAGTGCTGTCAGCTGGTTGATGGGGATGTCAGACTTCACGGAAAGAATGTTGAGCTGCAAGTCGTTCGTCTGCTGTAACAGACGGACTATGGTCTGTTCTTCTTCCGACAAGTCAGGAAATAACGCACGTTCTACAGCTTCAGGCCTGTCGGCTGTCGTCTGCCAGCCCATTGCGTTGACGAAATCCTCAGCAGACGTGATAAGTCCGGCACCGTTGTCGCGTATCAGACGGTTGCAGCCCTCGCTGTAGGGTGCTCCCACTGCACCGGGGAAGGCAAACACGTCACGACTGTAGCTGCGGGCAATGCTACAGGTAATCAGTCCGCCACCCTTGGCTGCACTCTCAACCAGAATTGTTGCATCGCTCATTCCGGCTACAATACGGTTGCGGCTGACGAAATTGCCGGGAAGCGGCTCTGTCTGTGTCATATATTCCGTCAGCAGTCCGCCTTGCCCTAACATCTGTTTGGCTGTCTCCTTGTGACGTAGTGGATATATCTGGTCAAGACCATGCGCCAGCACACCGACAGTCTCAAAGCCATGCTCAAGAGCATTCCGATGTGCACAGATGTCGATGCCGTAGGCCAGTCCGCTGACAATAAGTACCTGCGGACAAAGCGTACGAAGCCCACTGACAAAGCGACGTATCAGGTCTGTTCCGTACTGTGTACACCGACGTGTACCAATAATGTTGATGACATGAGCCTGATTGAGGTCGGCCGAACCCCTGTAATAGAGCACGACCGGGGCATCCTGACATTCGTTGAGGCGCTGTGGATAATCCTCTTCTGCAGGTGTGAGCACCCGTATGTGATGCCGGTTGGCAAAGTCCAGCTCTACTTCTGCCCGTTTCAGCGCGTCACCCCAGTTCTTTAACGCAGCCATCAGACGTGGCGAGCAGTCCTCTATCACATCGCCGATGTCGTTACGGTGCTCATAGACCGCCGTGGCAGAACCCAGCTGCTGATACAGCTGCAGGGCCTGCTGACTGTTGAATCCGCCTAACCGAGTCAGTGCAATAGCATATAGATGTTCCTGTGTGTTCATTCTTCTTCTATGAATTTTGCAAATACACGGTCATAGTCCTCGCTTCGTCCCAGGCGTCCATTCACCAGACATACCAGCTCTATCTGTGCGCGGAAGCAAAGCTGGTTGTCGCTCGTACGATAAATGTCCTGATAGAAAACATACTTGATACCCTCTTTCTTGAGGTTCAGGCATGAAGTGAAATGGTCGTCTGGTCGTAGCGGAACCTTATACTGCAGGTTCATGCGAGCCACTACGGCATCAACTCCCTTGGCGTGCATGTCGGCAAAGCTCAGCCCGCACTGCTGCAGGAACAGATGACGCGTATGCTCACAGTAGTGAACGTAGTTGGCATTATTGACGATGCCCTCGATGTCACATTCGTAATCGCGGACCTCCATCTCGGTCTGAAAGATATACTTTTTTGTCATATTCTTTTCTTTAGGTATTCATAGCCAATGCGACAGCGCAGACAATCCTTGCGGTCACAATACTGGTTCTTGAGTTGTATGAGGGCCTGCGAATCGCCTGCACTTTTCACTTCCAGCCCACATTCCTTCCACATGCGGATGATATAGTTGTTTTCTGCCTTCAGTTGTTCCAGGAAATCGAAGGCTCGGTCGCACAACACCTCTTTCGACGTATGGCGTCCATAGGCAAAAAGCATAGGAATGGCCGTATTGATCATCAGCAGGTTGAGGGAGAAGGGCGACAGATGCTTGCCGTTCTCCGCACTCTCCGAGCCAAAGGTATAATGTGTCTCCCAATAGGGGGTGACATGGGTACGCATCATCTCCTGCATCTCATTGACAGTCTGACACTCTATGAGTCTTGAGAGACTGGCTTTCTGCTCGTAATAGAGATTGGCCAGCTGGGAGATACGGATATGTGGAAAGTTCTGCGGACGAAGACGCAGGAAGCGCCACTGCCGACTGTCCATAGGTTGAAGGGAGAACTTATGGGCCAGATACTGATACTCGTTACGCAGCTTGGCGAAATAACCCTCATTCAGTGCTGCCTGCTGATGAAATTCGGGCACTGTGTCGAGTTCAAGCAGTCCGGCCTGTCCCATGAAGACTGCTTCTATCTGAAACAGGTCGTCACGGTGCTTGCCCACTGCCGAGAGGGGAACATGGTAGGCCCAGTCCTCGAATGCCTCACCATTGATGCCAAAACCGTAGTTACGCGCCAGTGTCACAAAATAGGCATCCTCCCATGAGCCGTTACAACGGTTGGCACGGCGGCGTATGTCTTCTGTCTTACGTTCCAACCGTTCCGTCTGCAGGGCAGACATCCATGAGTGAATCATCAGTTTTGACAGGTCAGGAATAATGCGATAGCATGGGGGATACTGGTCCGTTTTCAGCAATTCCTCATAGTGCTGCTGTACGAAAGACGGCACATCAAGCTGAAACTGCGGAATGCTCCGTCCAGTGGTCGTCTGAACCTCCGAGTCAATGGCACTTGCTACATGCAGCACCGTGTTGTCATAGGCAGAGTCATGGTCGTGGCCATGGGCATACCAGTCGCTCGACTTGTCGTGTATCTCCACGTTTCCTACCCATAGTGTACCGTCAATCTTGACCTTGGCATTAAAGAAGTCTGGTCCGGCGTTATTGTTGTGCAATCCGGAATCGACAATCTCTAAACTCCGCCCATCCGTCGTTGTCAACTCCTGGAGCGGGAACATCTTGTGTTTCCAAACGTAATGCAACAGTTGTTCCATAGTCATGAATTATTGGGCAAAGGTAGTGGAAAAAATCGAAAAAACCTTGGCTTTCCGATAAATTCTATATAACTTTGCCGTCGAATAGCGAAAAAACAAGAAATGAACGAAGATTTTGACATCAGACAAGAACAGGTTTCAGCCTCGGAACGAGACTTCGAGAACGCTTTGCGACCGTTGAGCTTCCGTGATTTCAGCGGACAGCAGAAGGTGGTGGAGAACCTCGAGGTGTTTGTCGAAGCTGCTAAATACCGTGGCGAGCCGCTTGACCACACCTTGCTGCATGGACCTCCAGGACTGGGAAAGACCACGCTGTCGAACATCATTGCCAACGAGTTGGGCGTAGGTTTCAAGATAACCAGCGGCCCTGTGCTTGACAAGCCTGGCGATCTGGCGGGCATCCTGACCTCACTGGAGAAGAACGACGTGCTGTTCATTGACGAGATACACCGTCTGTCTCCTGTGGTAGAGGAATACCTGTACTCCGCGATGGAGGACTACCGCATTGACATCATGATAGATAAAGGACCTTCGGCACGTAGCATACAGATAGACCTGAATCCGTTTACACTTGTGGGAGCCACCACACGAAGTGGTCTGTTGACGGCTCCACTTCGTGCCCGTTTCGGCATCAACATGCACCTGCAGTATTATGAGCCGGAAACCCTGAAAAAGATCATCCGTCGCTCGGCTTCGATTCTTGGTGTTCCCATCAGTGAGGAGGCCGCCATGGAGATTGCCCGCCGGTCGCGTGGAACGCCCCGTATTGCCAATGCCCTGCTCAGACGCGTTCGTGATTTTGCACAGGTCAAGGGTAACGGCAGTATCAATATTGACATCACCAAGCTATCGCTGACGGCACTGAACATCGACCAATACGGGCTGGATGAGATTGACAACAAGATCCTGCTCACCATCATCGACAAGTTCAAGGGCGGTCCTGTGGGCCTGACCACCATTGCTACTGCCATTGGTGAGGATGCTGGTACGGTGGAGGAGGTTTATGAGCCGTTTCTCATCATGGAAGGTTTTATCAAGCGTACGCCTCGTGGACGAATGGTCACCGAACTGGCCTACAGGCATTTCGGACGAAACCCATACAGTGGAACCATCATGGAGCCCAACCTCTTTGATTAATTGAAAATTGGAAATTGAAAATTGATAATTGATGAAGACTGGAGTATTCGTAGGAAGTTTCAACCCCTTTACGGTAGGTCACGACTCCATCGTGACCAGAACGTTGCCACTGTTTGACCGTCTGGTCATAGGCGTGGTAGGTGATCAGGTACATAAGCCGGACATGCCCTCTGCCGAAGAACGCATGAAAGCTATCCGTGAGTTGTATGAACAGGAACCCAAGATAGAAGTGAAGCCCTATTTTGGGTTGGCCGTTGACTTTGCCAAGAAAGAGAATGCACATTATATTATAAAAGGTGTGCGTTCCGTGAAGGACTTTGAATATGAACGCGAACAGGCAGACATCAACCGTCAGATAGGCGGAATAGAGACTCTGCTGCTTTTTGCAGAACCAGAATACTCAAGCATCTCATCCACGATGGTACGGGAGCTGAAACACTTTGGTGTCGATGTGGAGCCATTTCTTCCGAAGCGCCCCAGTCATATCACAGATACAATCAAACCTACTGCCTTATGATTACTTACAGTTCAGAGAATGTCAAGTTTCCCAACATCAAACGCCGCGAGACAACGGCATGGATTCGACGTGTAGCTGCCACCTATGGTAAGCATATCGGTGAGGTGGGCTATCTGTTTTGTGACGACGAGAAGATACTCGAGGTGAATCGTGAGTTCCTACAGCACGATTATTATACGGATATCATCACCTTCGACTATAATGAAGGACATCAGATCAATGGTGACCTGGTCATATCGCTTGACACCGTCCGTAGCAATGCCGAGCTGTTTGGCAAGGACTATGAAGAGGAACTTCATCGTGTCATCATTCACGGCATCCTGCACCTCTGCGGACTCAACGACAAAGGGCCAGGGGAACGTGAACAGATGGAAGAAGCAGAAAACAGGGCATTAGCAATCCGCTAATGCCCTGTTTTTCTTACCTTTTCCAATCATTCCAACAGCCTGACGGCTTCCTGGACAATAGGACTACTCTCGTTCATGATGGCGAAGTATTCGTCCATACCCCACAGGTCACGCGCCACAAGCGCCTTCAGCTGCAGCTTCAGATAAGTCAGCGTCTGCTGCAATTCTTCATCGTTGCTGGGCCTGATGTCCAGCTTCTCTCCTTCCTCCATCACGATGTCAATCACTGACTGTGGAATTTCAAACGTTCTCTGGAATACTGCAAAGTTCTTGTATCGTCCAGTCAACTCACGACGATGGTCATCGACATAGCGCAGGTTTGCATTAAGCACGATGTTTCGGGCCTGCAGGGCACGATGATAACGGGTATAGATGGTTGTGTCAAGCGGCACGAAATAGTCGGGCATGATACCTCCGCCGCCATATACCGTACGATGCTTGCGCAGGGTATAGTAACGCAGGGAGTCGGCAAAGTGGATGCTGTCGGCATTGGTCAGCTCTCCATGGAGCAGACGGTTCTGGATATCCATAGCATAGTCTTCACCGTGACCTTTCACGTATGATTTCTGAATGCAGCGTCCTGCTGGTGTATAGTAGTGGGCAATGGTCAGTCGGATCATCGAGGTGTCGGGCAAGGAAATCTGACGTTGTACCAAACCCTTGCCAAATGTACGTCGTCCTACAACCAGTCCACGGTCCTGGTCTTGTATGGCACCCGTGACAATCTCTGCTGCCGAAGCAGTATATTCATCGACCAGCACGATGAGCTGTCCCTTGAGGAAACGGCCGTTGCCCTTGGCGCGGAACTCAGAACGCTCACGACCATCAGTATATACAATTAGGTCGCGGCTCTGCAGGAACTCATTTGAGACATCGACGGCAGCCTTCATATACCCACCACCATTTTCTTGAAGGTCGAGCACCAGGCTCTGCATGCCTTCCTTGCGCAGCTTCTCCAGACTCGTCACGAACTCCTCATGGGTCGTTGCACCAAAGTTGCCGATACGTATATAGCCGACACCAGGACGAAGCATATAGGTAGCTGTGATGGACTTCACTGGAATCTTGTCACGTGTTACGGTAAAGAACAGCTCCTCCTGAAAACCCTGACGGATGACGCCAATCTTCACCTTCGTACCCTTGGGGCCGCGCAGACGACGCATGATTTCCTCCTTCGACATCTTGACACCGGCAATTGGAGTCCCGTCAACACTGACGATACGGTCACCAGCCAGGATTCCGGCCTTTTCTGAGGGACCGCCCAGAACAGGCTGTATCACCATGAGTGTGTCCTCAATCATGTTAAACTCTACGCCAATGCCTTCAAAATTACCGTTCAACGGCTCCTGAAGGGCTTTCACTTCTTCTTTGGTGGAATAGGAAGAGTGGGGGTCAAGGCTTTTCAACATACCGCGAATGGCCTCCTCAACAAGTTTCCCTTCATCAACGCTGTCAACATACAGGCTCTGAATGGCCATTTCAGCATTGATCAGTTTCTGCATCGGCGTGTTCTTGCCAAAATTCAGTTTAATCTGTGCTACGCCGTTCAGTGAAATCAGCAACAGCATAGCCACCAACAGTTTGGTCTTCATATCTGGAAAGTTTATTCTATTCATAGATGTCTTCTTCTGGACGATCCTCTTCAATGACGAGGTTGTTGATAATAAAGTTCTGGCGCTCCATCGTATTGTCACCCATATAGTATTCCAGAAGCTGCTGTACCTGGTCTTCCTTATGCAGGGTGACCTGTTCCATACGGATGTCCGGTCCGATGAAACCGGCAAATTCTTCAGGAGAAATCTCACCAAGACCTTTGAATCGCGTAATCTCCGGATCGGGTCCCAACTCCTGGATGGCTTTTAGGCGTTCTTCTTCGCTATAGCAGTAACGGGTGATGAAGTCGGACTTCTTTTCAGACTTCGCATCGGCATCGGCTATCACCTTCTTGTTGCGTATCTTGCTACGACGGTTACGGACACGGAAGAGTGGAGTCTGTAGTACATAGACGTGTCCTTTCTTCACCAGCTCTGGGAAGAACTTCAGGAAGAATGTAATCAGGAGCAGACGGATATGCATGCCATCGACATCGGCATCAGTGGCCACAATCACCTTGTTGTATCGCAGGGAGTCCAAGCCGTCTTCAATGTCAAGCGCTGCCTGCAGGAGATTGAATTCTTCGTTATCATAGACCACCTTCTTAGTCAGCTTAAAGGTGTTTAGGGGCTTACCCCTCAAAGAGAACACCGCCTGTGTGTTGACATCGCGGCTCTTGGTGATGCTGCCGCTGGCCGAATCACCCTCAGTGATGAAAATACACGACTCCTCCTTACGGTCATTCTTGACATCGGAGAAATGGATGCGGCAGTCGCGCAGCTTACGATTGTGCAGGTTGGCCTTCTTGGCTCGCTCACGAGCCAGTTTGGTAACACCGGCCATCTCCTTTCTTTCGCGTTCGCTCTCCTTGATCTTGTTCTCGATCACCTCAGACACATCCTGATGGATATGGAGATAGTTATCTACCTGCTGCTTGACGAAGTCACCCACGTATTTGTTGATGGAATCACCTTCAGGAGCCATCTGTGTAGAACCGAGCTTGATCTTGGTCTGGCTTTCGAATATCGGCTCTTCGACGTTGATGGATATGGCTGCCACTATTCCTGTACGGATGTCGGCATATTCATACTTGCCGAAGAAATCACGGATGGTACGTGCTATGTGCTCCTTGAAGGCAGACTGATGGGTGCCGCCCTGAATGGTATGCTGACCGTTGACAAACGAGTAATACTCCTCGCCGTATTGGTTGGCATGGGTAAAGGCTATCTCAATGTCGTCACCCTTCAGGTGTATAATAGGATAAAGCGCATCATTGGTCATGCGGTCTTTCAGCAAGTCTTCCAGTCCGTTGCGCGAGAAGATGCGCCGACCGTTGTACATGATGATGAGGCCAGAGTTCAGGTAGGTGTAGTTACGGAGCATGTTTTCCACGATGTCGTCGTGAAAGGAATAATGCTTGAAGAGTGTGTCGTCGGGTTCAAAATAGATATAGGTGCCCGTCTCATCCTTCGTGGGTTCCGTGACATCGCTCTTGAGGATGCCCCGTTCGAAGACCACCTTGCGCACCTGCCCGTCCCTATAGCTGTGGGCCTCGAAGTGGGAGCTCAGGAAGTTCACGGCCTTGATGCCGACGCCATTCATGCCCACAGACTTCTTGAATGCCTTGGAGTCGTACTTGCCGCCTGTGTTCAGCTGACTCACAGCCTCCACGATCTTTCCCTGTGGAATGCCTCGGCCATAGTCGCGAACCCTTACTCGCAAGTGGTCGTCAATGTCAATCTCAATGCGGTTGCCGGCATTCATGCGGAACTCGTCGATGGAGTTGTCGATGGTTTCCTTCAGTAACACATATATGCCGTCTTCCGGCTTAGAGCCGTCGTCAAGACGACCGATATACATGCCAGGACGGGTACGTATATGATCCACATCTGACAAGTGACGGATGTTCTCGTCGGTATATTCAACGGAAGACCCGCCCCCTTGCTCCTCCTTTGAAGGGAGTGGGGTAGCTATTCCTTGTGTTTCGATTGTCTTATCCATTTGTTATTGGTATGTCAACTCTGTTGTCTGTTGTCTGTTCTTGCGTCCCTTCGGTAGCAAGCGGCAAAGCCGAGCGGTCTGTTGTCCGTTGTCTGTTGTCCGTTGTCAAATTATTTTCTTGTAACAGCGGCGGCGTTTGTGCTGTTCATAGTCAAAATACTGCCACTGACTCTGTACTTTCTCGTTCGTCTCCATCTCGACGTTGGTCTCTCCCCACTTGAAACCATATTTCTGGTACCAGGGGATGAGGTCATAGAAAAACAGTGCATTGGCTCCCTTCGACCTGTATTCTGGCAGGACGCCGATCAGCATCAGATCGACAATGTCACTCTTGTGGAACTTCAGGGCGCGCACACAGTGCCACCAGCCGAAAGGCCAGAGACGTCCGTTATGGCATTTCTGCAGGGCACGTGTCATAGACGAGATGGAGATGCCCACGCCAATCACCTTATGGTCGGGTGTGTTCCAGTCCTCAATGAGTGTCAGCAGGTTCATGTCCAGCATAGGGAAATACATCTTCAGGTACTCGTCAATCTGTGCCTCTGTCATCTGTGAATAGCCGTACAGGTGACCAAAGGTCTGGTTGACCACATCCAGCACCTTACGTCCCATCTGCTCCTTGCCCAGCACCTCCTTGCGCTTTACTTTACGGATGTGCAGGTTGTAGCGTTTCATGACCAGTTCCGATATCTTCTTCAGTTTTTCAGGTATCCCTTCTTTGGGGACAAATACCTTGAACTCCACATAGTCATTATCCTTGTTCCAGCCGCCAAGCTCCTCCATGTGGCGTGGGTAATAGTCGTAGTTATAGATAGTGGCCATGGTGCCCAGCTGGTCAAAGCCTTCAATCAGCATACCCTCCTGATCCATATCCGTGAACCCCAGAGGCCCGACAATCTCTGTCATGCCTTTGCTGCGTCCCCATTCGATAACAGCATCCAGAAGGGCCTTTGAGACTTCAATGTCGTCAATGAAGTCAATCCATCCGAACCGTACGCTCTTCCTTTCCCAACGCTCGTTGGCACGCTTGTTGATGATACCGGCTATACGCCCTACCAGTTTGTTGTCCTTATATGCCAGAAAATACTCTGCCTCGCAAAACTCAAAGGCAGCATTCTTGTCCTTGCTCAAGGTGTGTAGCTCGTCACTATACAAGTTGGGGGCGTCGTATTGATTCCCTTTGTACAGGTCATAATGAAACTGGATGAAAGCATCAAGTTCTTTCTTGCTGGTGACTTTCCTGATTTCTACTGATGACATCTTAAAATGATATTAAAGACTTAAAACGTTGCAAAAATAATAAAAAATAGGATGAAACACAAATAATACGCCAAATTTTAAGCTATTTTGCGACAAATGAAAAGCTGATGCGTTGCATCCGACATCGTTGTGGCAAAGATAAAGACATCTCCACCATCTTTCAGATTCAGCCGTTTACGCAAGGATTCGGCACTCATGGGGAAGTTGCGTACGGCAATATTGGCATGTGTCACCCCCTTTAGGCTGTCCTTCAGTTCGCGCTTGTTCATTGAACAGGTTGCCTCAACACGGAACCTGCGGCCCGGGAAGTCGGTAACTTCATGGTCGGCAATAAACAGATGGGAGTTTGCAGAAAGTTCCTGAATGTGATAAAAAAGCGCGATTTCATCGAAACATCCTGCCTTCATGATGCTGGCATTAGGCTCATAGAGAAAGAGGGTTGCAGATGACGGACAACGGACTGTCTGGCTTGCTGCCTGCCACCGAAGAGACACATCCTTTCTCATTCCTTCATTCCCATCTCGCATTTTTAATTGCTCATTTTTCATTTTAATGAACACCTGTTTCTCGCCATTGTGTAGCAGATTGACGCAAACCACTCGCAAACCCTCATTGGGAGCCTCATTCCTCATTCCTCCTTTCTCATTCCTCATTTCTATGAGCAGTTCCTTACATTCATTCTGCACACTGACAATATATACGGCAAAGTAATGATACATGATACCTTGTGTATTAGCCTCCAGGTCTTCCACCGCCTTGTGCCAGTCGAGCATGGGTGAGAGCTTTAGGATGATGCTGTCGGCCTTCTCGCACAGCAGGGGCAACAGCTCCAGCACGTTGGGGGTGCAGTCGGCTATAGAGTAGGTACGCTTGCCCTGAATGTCACGACGGGCCGGGTCAAGATAGATGACACTGGCATGGTCAATGCGTCGCAGATAGTCTGCTGCGTTGTCGCAGACCACAGAACACTCCAGTCCAAGCAGGGCAAAGTTATGACGGGCTATGTCGCATAGCGTCGGCTGCTGTTCTACATAGATACGACGCTCAAAGCCCTGAGACATGAAGTAGAAGTCAATGCCCAACCCACCCGTCAGGTCAATGAATGTACCGTCCTTTGTGCATTCTTGTGTCCCGTCGGTAGCAGGCGAGCAGAGCTCGAGTGGTGTATGATGAATGATACATTGCTTATACTTTGCCGTTTGTTCACTCGAACATTGCTCCATGTTCAGGTGCGGAGGATAGAAGATTCCTTCTACAGCCGCCCAAGTCGGTAGCTTATGGCGTGCCATCTGCCATCCGGCTATCTGCTGTAATGCCAGAGGCAGGTCAATGTCGCTCTTTCCGACTCCCTTCAGGGCTAGCCGGCGCACATCGTCTTCGCGATGCTCATGAATGAAATCTATTGTTGCCTGGTTCACTTTGGGGGATAAGTAATATGTCCAGAACCCAGAAAAGGCAAGGTTGAACCTTCAACCAAAGTGCCACTCTTGTTTACAGGCACCTGTTCGGAAGACATCTAACGTGCCTCAAATCCCGATGTGAAGAGTTTGAGGCACGTGACGTCAGGTGCTGCAACTATACCAGTTTGCTGAGGTCTTTCTCTGCAATGAATTTCAGCTTGTTGAGAATGATGACCTCGCGTGCCTTCTCGCGGTTGTCGGTACGGAACACCATGATTCCCTTGCCGCGCAGCAGGAAGGTGTACATGTAGGCAATGTTGATGCCGGCATCGCTAAAGGTCTTAACGGCATCGGCTGCGCGTCCAGGCTCGTCGTCGAGCTCGAGGGCGAGCACATCGCTCAAATTGACGGCCACGCCTGCCTTCTTCAGTTCCTCATAGGCGCGGAGGGGTTCGGAGCAGATGAGCCGATAGATGCCAAACTCTGCCGTGTCGGCGATGGTGGAGGCCACAATCTGTATCTTGGCCTCTTTCAATACTTCAAGAACCTTGACAAGGGTGCCTGAACGGTTCTCGATGAAAATGGATAACTGATGGATAGTCATAATGTTTACATTTTTAACATCCCTCCCTAGGGAGGGATTGGGTGGGGTTACTGATAGACTTTGCGCTTGTCAACGACACGGACGGCCTTGCCTTCGCTGACAGGCAGTGTGCCGCGAGGCACGAGCTTGACGCGTGGGGTGAGCAGGATCTCGTCCTTCAGGGAACGGGTAATGTCCTTGCTGAGTTGCTGCAAGCGGCTATAGTCGTCGGTGAACATGTCGGCGAGTTCTACCTCGACGGTCATGTTGTCGTTGTTGTCATCGGTGGTCAGGGTGATGAGGTAGTTGTTGCCTAACTCCTTGAAGTTCATCAGAATCTTCTCAATCTGGATGGGGAAGATGTTGACGCCACGAAGCACCATCATGTCGTCGGAACGGCCACGCATGCGGTCCAGACGGATATGGTTGCGGCCACAGGGACAACTGCGTCCGAGGACTCGGGTAAGGTCGCGGGTACGGTAGCGCAGCAACGGCATGGCCTCGCGGCAGAGGGTGGTGAGTACCAGCTCGCCAATCTCACCGTCGGGCACGGGTTCTAATGTCTCGGGATTGACAATCTCGACGATGTAATAGTCTTCCCAGAAGTGCAGTCCGTTCTGCTCCTTACACTCGAAACCTACGCCAGGACCGCACATCTCGCTCATCCCAAACGAGTTGTAGGCCTTGACGCCCATCATGTCCTCGATGCGCTTGCGCTGCTCCTCGCTATGAGGCTCGGCTCCGATGGCAAGCACCTTCAGCTTGGTATCACGGCGCGGGTCAACGCCCTGCTCCTGCATCACCTCGAAGAGGCGGGTGACGTATGAGGGCACGGCATGGATAGCCGTAGTGCCGAAGTCAGTGATGAACTTGATCTGTCTTAATGAGTTGCCGGCAGCGGCGGGTACAGTGAGCATGCCCAGCTTTTCGGCACCATACTGGAAGCCGAGTCCACCGGTGAACATGCCGTAGCCACTGGAGTTCTGGAACACATCGTCGGGCCGGAGGCCTACCATCCACAGGTTACGTGCCACCTGGTTGGCCCATTCGTCGAGGTCTTTCTTTGTGTGCAGGATGACAGTCGGATTACCCGTCGTACCGCTCGAGGAGTGCAGACGTACGCAGTCGCGGAGGGGTACGCAGGCCATACCGAAGGGGTAATTGTCGCGCAGGTCGCTCTTCGTAGTGAAGGGCAGCTTCCGAACATCGTCCAGTGTCTTGATGTCATCGGGGGTGATGCCTGCCTCCTTGAATTTCTTCTGATAAATGGCATTGTTCATGCAGTGATGCACGGTCTCCTTGAGGCGTTCCAGCTGGAATGCCTCAATCTGTTCACGCGTCATGGTTTCGCGTTCTGGATTGAAGTAGGGTGAATTTAAATCTTTCATTCTTTCTTTATGTTGTTTTTAATGTCATATTCGCTGTGCGATAGGTTGGTGGCGTTAGAAGAACTTCACAATGTCGTCCAATGGTCTTCTTTCCGGACGGTTCGGCTCTTCGGCTCTGTAGCCAAGGGCAATGACTGCCATGATGGTCTCGCTCTCCGGGATATTGAAGAGTGTGCGAAGGGCATCGGCATCACGCATTCCCATAATGAGTGTGTCGAAGCCCATGGCTCTGGCCTTCATAATGAGGTAGCAGTTGCTCAGGCCATTGTCGTAGGCTCCCCATCCGTCGCCCACCTCATTGGTCTGATTGCCCTGGAAGAAGCCGGACTTGCCTCTCTCGAATGTTGAGACAATCAGGACGGGGGCATTCTTGATCCGGTCCTTGTTGCCTCCTACCAGATCCTGGACTGCCGCCAGTTTCTCGTCGCTGATAGCCACATAATATTTCGTCGGCTGCTGATTGGCCCACGAGGGAGCCTCCTGTGTTGCCGTGAGAAGCTCACGGACCTCTGCCTCAGAGATGGTCTTTGAGGCATCATAGCTACGGACACTTCTTCTTGATGTCAGTACTTCATCGAAAGACACGCCTTTCGTTTCCTTGTTCTCGTTACAGCCAGTCAAGGCTATCAGTGCTGCTATGGCACTCAAAATCAATAATTTCCGTCTCATAAGTTTGTTTTTTGCTGGGTTTTTGTCAAAATTTGGGTACAAATATAACGATAATTCTGCAATTTCCATTATCTTTGCAAATAAATTTATGAAAACATGAAAGAGAAGAGTCAATATGTACAGGACGCGGTGGAACTGCTGGAGTGTCTGATAGCCAAACCCAGCATCAGCCGCGAGGAGACGCTGGCAGCCGAGGTGTTGCAGGTGCAGATGGAAGCATGGGGACTGAACCCCAGACGCATTGGCAATAATGTTGTAGCATACGATACCCTGGACGACAGTAAGCCTACCTTGCTGCTGAATGCACATATCGACACGGTGAAGCCTGTCAGTACCTGGACACGTGACCCCTACAAGCCTACGCTGGAGGGTGACCGGATCTACGGACTGGGGGCTAACGACTGCGGCGGTGGGCTGGTGAGTCTGCTACAGGCCTATCGGCTATTGCGTCAGAAGTCCGTTCCTTATAATATAATATATGTGGCGTCTGCCGAAGAAGAGGTAAGCGGACAGAACGGTATCGCCAAGGTGCTGCCACTGCTGCCGAAGGTTGACGTCGCCATCGTAGGTGAGCCGACCGGTATGCAGCCCGCCATAGCCGAGAAGGGACTGATGGTTATCGATGGTGTGGCACGTGGCAAGAGCGGACATGCGGCACGCGACGAGGGCGCGAATGCCATTTATGAGGCGCTGGACGATCTGGTGTGGCTGCGTGACTACAGGTTCAAGAAGGAGAGTGAACTGCTGGGACCGACAAAGATGACGGTTACCATCATCAATAGCGGCACGCAGCATAATGTCGTGCCTGACGAGTGCCACTTCGTCATCGACGTGCGAACCAATGAATATTACCAGAATGAGTTCTTGTTTGCCTTCCTTCAGAAGCACATGAAGAAGTGTGAGCTGAAGGCCCGCTCGTTCAGACTTTCTTCGTCACATATCCCCTTGGACCATCCGCTGGTGCAGCGTTGCATACAGTTGGGTATGACACCTTATGGGTCGCCAACGTTGAGCGACCAGGCGTTGATGACCTTTCCGTCGCTGAAGTTGGGGCCTGGAGAGTCGTCCCGCTCACATACCGCAGACGAGTATGTCTGCATCAGCGAGATAGAACATGCCATTAAAACGTATGTTCAATTAATAGTTAGTAATGGATAGTTACTGATTATAAACCCATCAACTAACGTCTGAGCCACTGCATGGGGTTGAGGGCTGCCTTGCCCTTACGCAGCTGGAATTGCAGGACACCATCGGAACCCACGGTGCCGAGCTTTTGTCCTGTGCTGACCGTCTGGCCGCGATTGACACTGACAGAACCAAGATTGCCATAAACGGAGAAGTAGGTACCGTGACGCACGATGATGGCAGTGATGCCGGAATAGTTGAAGATCATGCTCACCTCGCCATTGAAGATGCAACGGACGGCAGCTCCCGGCTGTCCCTTCAGATTGACTCCCTTGTTGTCGAGTCGTACGTTGCGCAATCCCTCCACGTTATACTGTCCAAAGCTGTTAACCACCTGGTAGGATCCGCTGATGGGCATGGGGAAACGGCCTCGGTTGCTTTCAAAGTTACTGCTCAGCTTGCGGTCTTCTGTGTTATAGCTGGTCACGGCCTCTGTCTCACGTCTGACCTCGGCCAGCTCCCGGTCGCGGGCCTTACGCTCCTCGGCAGCTTTACGTTCGGCTGCCAGACGTTCACGCTCTGCCTCACGGGCCAGTCGTTCTGCCTCGCGCTTCTGGCGCTTTTCAGCAGCACGGGCCTGTGCCTTCAGCCGTTCCTCTTTAGCCTTGGCCTCGGCAATGCGACGGGCGTTCTCACGTTCCTGACGTTCTGCTTCTGCCTTCTTACGTGCCAGCTCCTCCCTGCGTTTTTTGGCAGCAGCAGCTTCTGCCTTTCGCTTGGCCTCTGCCTCGGCACGGGCCTTGGCGCGTGCCACCTCTTCGGCAATCAGCTTGTCAATCTGGGCATTGAGGGTTGCATCCTTCTTCCGCTGTTGTTCGATGAGTGCCAGGATGGTCTTATGTTCTTTCTGGAGCGTGGTGACCACCTTCTGCTGTTCGGCTTGCGACGTTTCCAGCTCGCGATGTGTCGTCAGGTCACGGCGTAACAGCTTGTCCTTTTGGTCCTTGGCCTCCAGCAAAACGGCCTGCACACGCATCAGTTCGTTCTTCTTCTGCATGATAGCCTCACCCTGCGAACGCTGATAGGATGCATAGTGACGCATGAAGATCATGCGACGGTACATCTGTGAAAAGTTCTTGGCACTGAAGATGAACATCAGTTTGCTTTGCATGGAGCGGTTACGATGCATGTAACGCAATGAGCGCACGTACTCCTTCTTATGCTGGTCTAACTGTTCCTGAAGCTTGAGCAGTTCACGGTTGAGCTGTTCGATAGTGTCATTCAGGTGTGTCAGATCTACGCGCATGGCCTCAATACTCCTTTTCTTGTCTTCTATCTCTGTATTGAGTACCATCAGGTTCTGCAGCCTGTTCTTTACGTCCTTTTCATTATCGCGAAGGCGCCGCTCCTGTACCTTGATCTGCTCCTGTAGCTTCTGCCGTTCGTTCTGCAACCCCTGGATGGTTGAGTTGGTGGGCGTTGCCGGCTTTTTCTTTTGGGTAGCTTTCTTCTTGCCGGCCGGTTTCTTCTTGGCTGCCGGTTTCTTTTTCTGTTGCACAGCAGTAGCTGTCGGTTTCTTCTGAGTTTTCTTACGCTGTTGGGCGTAGGGTGTCAGGCAGAAACCGAGCAGGAGTATCAGGACGACCAGCAGTCTCTTCATAGGGAACTTTTACAGGGCCATGAAACGACGGAGAATTTCATCGACAGTCACCTCGCGATAGCTCGATGAGACTTCTGTACGTGTGTTCCAGTTGTCTTCGTGTTTAATATAGTTGAGTATCATGTTAAGCTTCACTTCCTTCTCGGGGGTGGTGAAGGTGATGTTGTTCTCGCAGGGGAAGAACTTCCTGTTCATGGCACGGAAATCCTCATAGTCCCAGTTGAGTTGGGTATTTCCACGGAACGGGTCGGCATAGATGACATTGGCCATACGGATGCGTGCCCTGTCCTTCGTTGCCAGCCAGCGATACTGCATCTTGCCGTCATCCAATCCGATGACGGCATCCTCGCCCGTCAAATCGGCATTCAGCTTATTCAGCAGGTCATCGGTCACCTTTGACTGTCCCGGTACGAAAAGCTCGTTCCAGAACAGTGCCTGGAGTGTATAGTAGTTCAGACCGCTGTTACGCAGGAAATCTATAGAGCTATAGGTTGCCTTGATATATTGCTTGTTGATGCGGTCCATGATGAGCACGTACTCGGGGGTCAGCTCGATACGGCCGGCCTCGACGAACCCGAATGCCATTAGTTGGAGACGTATGCAATCGTCACGTTTCATCTTGAGGTTTCCTGTCAGGGTGAGCTTCTGAACGCCCACCTCAATGGAAAACTTCACCTTAGAGGTAATGAACTTCTCGTAATGGGCATTGTCATTTACCTGCTGTAAGAACTGCTGCTGTTGCTGTACTGTGACCGTTGCCGGCTTGACAGGTTCTACAACGGCCTTCTTCGATTTACATCCCCCGAAGAGGAAAGGTAGTGCCAACAGACTTACCTTCAAAAAATTTGCTGCTTTCATTATCTTATGTATTTTTTAAGTTTGATCTTTTTCATCAGTAGCTGCTTCCTCTCGCCCTTGATCTCGGACTCGTCGGAAGCCTTTGACAGTGCTTGCTGCCAATAGTCCAGTGCCTGTCCCATCTCACCGCATTTCGCATAGATGTCGCCAGCATGTTCGAGTACCACGGCACTGGCCTCCGGGTCATTCTGGAGGGTCTGGTCCATGTATATCTTGGCTTCGGCATAGCGCCCCTGCTTGAAGAGAATCCATGCGAAGGTATCCAGATAGGTGGCATTTTGCGGTTCGGCCTTGATGGTGCGGAATGACATCTGCTCGGCACGTTCCAGCTGTTCGTCAAGCTCGCTCAGATAATAGGCATAGTTGTTCAGGCAACTGATCTTGTCCTCCTTCCAAACCAGACAGGAGTCGTAGGCGGCAAATGCCTCACGTACCTGACCTTTCCTATAGAGTAGTTCGCCCATCATCTCATAAAAGTCGCTCGCCAGATCGGGATTGCTCTCCGTCGTAATGACGCTGACACCATTCTGGAAAGCATCCAGTGCATTGTCCATGTCATCCTGACGATAATAGGCAAAACCCTGATAATAGTAGAAGGCCATATCGTCGGGATTGTACTGTCGGGCAGCCTTGCATAACTCCACTACATCGTTGAGACGGTCGTCCTCCCATGCCGCTGCCACCAGCTGCAAACGGGCATAGGCATTGTCGGGTGCAATCTGTAAGGCACGGGCAAACATACTGTTGACACTGTCTTTCGGCATCTCCCGCAACTTCATGTAGGTGGCACACATCAGTGCCATGTCAACGTCGGGTTCCGGCATAGAGAGTATTTTGTGGAATAAAGCCAGTGTACGGGTGCTGTCGCCACCGTTCTGCAGGTCGTTCATTACCTCACGGCGCATAATCTCCGTACGGGTATCGGGGGGCACGTCTTCGTTCAACAGCAACCGCTCGGTCATCTCGTCGGCTTTCTGTGTGTCACCCTCGGCAGCATAGTAGCTTACCAATGATAACTGTGCCTGGACATTGTCAGGCTCTTCTGCCAATACATGCTGATAGACAGCCAGTGCCTGCCGCTTCTGGTCGTTACGCAACAGAGCATCGCCATACATCACCTGGTAGTTCAGGTCGTTGGGATATTCGTCTGCCAACGATTTGATCTCGGCAATGGCAGCCTTGCTGTTGCCCAGCTCCATGTATAGCTCACTCTTGGCAACTGTCAGTCGCTCGGTCTTGCCGTCAAGGGCCTCCAGACGTTCCAAGGCGTTCACGGCCTTGTCTGGCATCTCGCTACGCATGTACAGCTCGTACAGCATGGCAAGTACATCGTCACGGTCTCCCTCCCGTTCGAATAAGCTCTCAAAGACGCTGATAGCCTTGTCGTATTGGCGTACATTGGTATAGGCTTGGGCCAGCGTTTCCGTATAGGTGGAGTTGTCGGGATTCAGCCGATAAGCACGTTCCAGATAATCCAACATCCGGTCTTCCTGACGCAGCGAACCATAATACTGTGCAATGAAGAAATAGGCTTCGGCAGCCGTAGAGTCTATTTCGATGCAGTGCTTCAGCAGGTCGAATGCTGCATCATGATTGCCTTTCTCCCGTTGACAAATGGCTTCAAGGAAGAAGTGATTGTAGGTCTGAAGTTTGAGGTCTGAGGTTTGAGGTTTAAGATATGACTCCTGGGCTGATGCCGTCAGGCTCCAACCAATCATCAATAATCCAATCAGTACATGTAACTTCATAAACCTCAAACCTCAAACCTCAAATCTCAAACCTATTTCACTCCCGTGTGTCCATAGCCGCCGGCACCACGTTCTGTTTCGTCTAACTCTTCCACCAGTTGGAGCTGTACCTGTTCGTAACGTGCAATGACCAGTTGGGCAATACGTTCTCCGTCATTGATGACGAAGTCTTCCTGGGACAGATTGATGAGCACTACACCAACCTCGCCGCGATAGTCGGCATCGATAGTGCCTGGGGCATTGAGAACGGTAAGCCCATGCTTCAGGGCAAGTCCACTACGCGGCCGTACCTGTGCCTCGAAGCCTTCTGGCAACGCGATATACAGCCCCGTCGGTATTAGTCGGCGCTCCATGGGATGCAACACGATAGGCTCCTCAATATTGGCGCGAAGATCCATACCTGCACTCTGCGCTGTAGCATATTGCGGTAGCGGCTGGTGACCACGATTCAATACCTTTATTTTCATTGTCTCAACAGTTCCTCTTAAATAAATAATGTGCAAAAGTAGTGATTTATCTTTAAATTACCATCACATTTCACCTTATTTTATATGTTTTTTGCAGATTGGAAGCAAGTTCTTTTGTTTTTTCTTTTATTTTGCTCCCAATTTTCAATAATAATGAACACAAAGACACGAAGACGCAATTTAGTGTCAGCAGAGCTATTACCATAGTGCCTTCGTATCTTTGTATTCAGTTTACACGACAATAATATACAAATTCGCGAATTTTACTGCAAATCTATCACTGTCATTGTAACATTCTGATACAATACACGTTAGAATAGAGCAGATGTAGTGATAGAATGATAGATTTTTCGCAAAAGTCCAAAAATTAAGCGCTCGTTCGCCGACATTTGTCACGTTCATTGACATTTGCCGCTTATATGAGCGTAGCGAGTCTTGAAAATGCCGGCCAATTTGTCTTACTTAACATTGTCAGATGTATGCGGTTTGTTCGTAACAAACCGATGGTTTGTCCCTTACAAACCAAAAATGAAATGTAGTTGATCAATCTCGTTCGTGTAGTTTAACGATTGTAGTTGACTATTTCGTCGCATAGCCATACAGCAAATGCAGCTGAACTGAAAATGGAGAATTTGCCCGCAAAATTCGTTGTTTTGCAAAAAAATCTATCATTCTATCACTATATCTGTCACCTACCAAACCGTTTGACACCAAGCAGTTTACACGGTTAGTGACAGATTGGTGGATTTTTTCATAAATTTCTTTATTTGTCAACTATCACAAGTTTCGCTTGCCCCTACCTGTCGAAGAGATCATGTTTTCTGAAAGATTTTTGTGGAAAACGAGTTGTGTTTTTCAAAAAAAGTGTAACTTTGCGTCGGCATAATAAGAAACGACATGATGAACTGGGAACAACTGATATCGAACAAACGTTTGGGGCAGGAATATCGCCACGTCAAACGGCATGATGACCGTACGGAATTCAAGCGTGACTATGACCGGCTGATTTTCTCGGCACCTTTCCGTCGCCTGCAGAATAAGACGCAGGTATTTCCCCTGCCGGGCAGTATTTTCGTACATAACCGGCTGACCCACTCCTTGGAGGTGGCCAGTGTGGGTATGTCATTAGGCAATGATGTGGCAGCACAGCTCGTCAGCAGCAAGTATCCGGAACTGCATGGTACCATGTTTGAGCAGATTGGACAGATTGTTGCTACAGCTTGTCTGGCTCATGACCTGGGAAATCCTCCTTTTGGGCATAGTGGTGAGAAAGCCATCCAGACGTTCTTTACCGAAGGACCTGGCAAAGAGTTGCAGCCGGAGCTGTCACAGGTGTTTTGGGATGATATTACCCATTTTGAGGGTAACGCCAATGCTTTCCGATTGCTGACGCATCAGTTCTGCGGTCGTCGTCCCGGTGGGTTTGTCATGACCTATTCCACATTGGGCAGTATCGTGAAGTACCCCTTCTCCTCGTCAGCTGCCAGTAAGAAAGGAAAGTTCGGATTCTTCTGCAGTGAACGGGAAGCATACCAGCGAATTGCCGATGAAATGGGCATTATTTGTCTGTCGAAGCCTGGTGAACCATTACGATATGTACGTCATCCACTGGTGTATCTGGTGGAGGCTGCTGATGATATCTGTTATGAGATTATGGACTTGGAAGATGCACATAAGCTGAAAATCCTGTCGTTTGAGGAGACGGAACGGCTGATGCTCGGCTTCTTTGATGAAATGGGAAAAAAGCGCATTCTGCAGCGTATCAAGGAAGAACAGGTGACCGACCCGAACGAGAAAGTTGTCTATATGCGGGCCTGTGTCATCAGTCTGCTTGAAAACGAATGTGTCAACACCTTCATTGAGAACGAAGAGCGGATTCTCGCCGGCACTTTCACGGGCAGCCTCATAGACAACATCAGCCCCCTGCCCTGCGAAGCCTACAAGCAATGTGCAAACTTGTCAGTGGAGCGCATCTATAAAAGTAAACCCGTGCTTGATGTGGAACTCTCCGGTTATAAAATCATGGAAACGCTGATGCAGCAGATGGTACGTGCGGTCTTGAATCCTGACCGTTACTATTCGCAGCAGCTTATAGGACGTGTCAGCAGTCAATATGACATCCATGCTGACAGCCTTGAGACACGTCTTATGGCTGTCATCGACTACATTAGCGGTATGACGGATGTCTATGCGTTGGATGTCTATCAGAAGATCAACGGTATCTCGCTGCCAATCGTTTGATTGGGGGATTGAACGTGAGGTTTAGGCTTTTTCTTTGTAGATGACCTTGTTCGCTCCGCTTGTGATCTTCAATGCCTCGGGGTGCTGTCTGACGAACGACTCGATATGACGGACGCGCTTTTGTTCCAGGATCTCATCGACAGCGATAAGTATGCCAGTCTCCTCCACGTCGCCAAAGCCATCGTTAATGGCTGTACCAAAGAGCTTCATGGTAGGTGAAAGGTTCATGTAGGCGTTGACTAATGGAGGGATGTTGTAGCCCAGTTTGCGAATTTCACGGTTCAGTATGCGGTAGTCGTCACGGAAATCTTTCTCACAGAAGAGAACTGCCAGCTCTTGTTCGTTTGTCTCAATTTTCAGCGGTTTCATCGGAATAATCAGATTCTCCTTGTCGTCAAAATGTTTTTTGAGGAAGTAGAGAATCATGTCTCTTCCCTTTCGGATGTAGGAAGGGTACATGGTCATCTTTCCGAAGAAATACTTTACATTAGGCTTGATGACCGTTAATGCGCCGAGTCCATCCCACAGATTGTCAAGGGCAAAGAGACTCTTGGAACCATTGGTGCTGGTATTCTGGTAAGGAAGTGAGACGAAAGAACGACCCAGCTCGATGGTTTGTGGCAGGTATTCGCGGATGAACTTCTCGCTGAAATGAAACATGTGACTGGTGGCAAGGATGGGTTGTCCGTCCGGGTCGAAGTCAATGTCTGTGCCAAGGAAATAGCGATAGCCACCAATAATTTCTTCTGCCTCTGGATTCCATACAATCAGTTGCTTGTAGCAATTGTCGCAAACATCAAACCCATCAAGGTCCAGTTCCTTGCCGGTGCCGCCTCCTGCCTCGCGAAAGACGATCTCACGCAGGCGACCAATCTCGCGAAGGGTATTCGGTGCATTGTGTGCATCCACGACATAGATTTCGTTATGACTCTTGTTGGTCATACGCAGCTGCCGCTCTGGAGTCAGTTCGCTCTTCAGCACCGCCTTGTCAATAGGTTGGATAATCGTCTGTTCCATGAAACACTAAACATTATACATTAAACATTCTCGTTCAATTCATATACTCGGTTCTGTATAAATTTCGCCCATTCTATCGGTGTTTTCGACTTATCAAAGGTCTGCCAGGGTATTGGCTCCCCAATGGTGACAGTGAACGACTTGTGTACATTCTTATACATCTCGTCAACCAGAAAAAGCATGGCCAGGTTGAAGGGCAGGAATCGGTCGCTGAAATTGGCCAGCCGGTAGAAGAAGCTGCTGTTATGACCGCTGAAGTGGATGGGTACTACGTCGCGATGATACTGCACGCTTTTTGTGATAAAGGTTTTCTTCCAAGGCAGGTCCCGGATAACACCGTGCTTGCGACGAGAACATAACCCTGCAGGAAACATCAGCATGTGGTTGTTGCTCTGAAATCCTGCCTCTACCATCGCAGGGAAGTTACGTGCCTGGCTTCCTGTCTTGTTGATTGGAATACAAAGCGGAGCCAGTCCTGGCAGGTTCATGAGCAGGTCGTTGACCAGATAGCGAAAGCGCGAATTGTAATGGCGGCCAATAATAGCGCCAAGCGCTACGCCGTCCTCACCTCCCAGCGGGTGGTTGCTCACAAAGGTATATAGTCGTCCGTCGTCAGGGTCGGGCAGGTGTTCCTTTCCCTTGACGTGGAGTGTCATATCCAGATAGCGGACACACTCTTCAAGCCATTCGGTACCTGTCTTGTCGCGGCTTTCCCAAAGAAAGGCGTTCACTTGGTCTTGATGAGCGATTCGCTTGAGCCAGCCAATCAAGAAGGAAGGGACGTATTTTGCCTTACTTCCCATCTTCGCATGTAATATCTTGTCGATATCTATGGTCTTCTCTGTAACTTCACTCATTTTTTTCTTGCATACCAAATGAAGTTGCAAATATAGCGATAATCTTTGAATTGTTCAACATTTTTTCAGTTAAAATGTTCAAAAAGTAAAAAATTGTTGCAGAACCATTGTATGATACCTCTACTTTTTGATTCCATAATTACTGGAAAACAGATCAAAATATATTGTGGAGAGAGGAAAGTCGCCCCACTTTTTGTGATTTCTGTATTTGTTTGATTTACAGCAGAATAGGATGGTGGCAAAAATTATTTAAAAATATTTTCAAAAAAAAGTTCTTTTTATGTGGGGAATTGTGGGGAAAAATTACTAACTTTGCACCCAAAGACTTTTTTAAAGAGGAATACATGCGATTTTTAGGTAATATAGAAGCTAAGACAGATGCGAAAGGACGGGCATTTTTGCCTGCAATCTTCCGCAAGGTCTTGCAGGGGGCGAGTGAGGAGCGGTTGGTGATGCGTAAGGACATCCATCAGCAGTGCCTCGTGCTTTATCCGGAGTCGGTATGGAACGAACAGATGGATACGCTTCGTCAGCGCCTGAACAGATGGAACAAAGACCATCAGCGGGTTTTCCGTCAGTTTGTATCAGAAGTGGAGATTCTGGTGCTTGACGGCAATGGGCGCTTCCTGATTCCCAAACGTTACCAGAAACTGGCTGCCATTGATCAGGACATCAAGTTCATCGGAATGGGTGATACTATCGAGATTTGGAGTTGCAGGGTAGCTGACGAGTCGCAGATGAAGCCGGAAGAGTTCAGTTCTGCGATTGAGGAGTTGATGACGCTTGGTTGAAGATGGTGTGATGACGATATTCGCAGACACATATCATATACCCGTTTTACTCCGTGAGAGCATAGAGGGACTTGCCGTCAAGCCGGACGGTATTTATGTTGATGTCACCTTTGGAGGAGGTAGTCACAGTCGTGAAATACTGAACCTTCTGGGAAAGAACGGTCGATTGTTCAGTTTTGATCAGGATGCCGATGCAGAAAAAAACATTGTCGATGACGATAGATTTACCTTCGTCAGAAGCAACTTTAGATATATCAGCAACTGGATGCGCTATTACGGTGTGGGACACATAGACGGACTGCTTGCCGATTTGGGTGTTTCAAGTCACCATTTGGATGATGCAGAACGTGGGTTCTCATTTCGTTTCGATGCACCGCTGGACATGCGTATGAACAAGCGTGCCGGACAAACTGCTGCCGACATCGTCAATACCTATGACGAGGGGAGGTTGGCAGATGTTCTATATTTGTATGGCGAACTGAGACAGTCGCGGAGGATTGCTGCAGCAATCGTCGCAGCACGCAATAAATGTCCGATAACAACGACGGCAGAACTACTGGCTGCTACAGACAAACTGTTTCTCCGTGAGCGTGAGAAGAAAGAGCAGACGAAGTTGTTTCAGGCCCTGCGTATTGAGGTGAACCATGAGATGGATGCCTTGCGTGAGATGCTGAAGGGTGCAACCAGCTTGCTTGGTACGGGAGGGCGATTGAGTGTTATCACCTACCACTCGCTTGAAGACCGTATCGTCAAGAATGTCATGCGGGCAGGTAATGCTGAAGGACATGTCACCCAAGACTTCTTCGGACGGATAGATAGTCCGTTCCGACCGCTGAACAACAAGGTAATAACTCCGTCGGAAAAGGAGCTGAAGCAAAATCCGCGTAGCCGAAGTGCCAAGCTGAGAATTGCGGAAAAGGTTTAAGGTAAGGAAAAGAGCATAAAAAATAATATGGCAAAAAACGACGATATCAAGTTGACCATCGAGACAGGCTCGCCGGAAGATGGTGGCAATGCCGGGCAGTTGCAGGCCAGTGATGTTCTGCAGGAAGAGGCGTCGTCATCTGTTTCCGAAGAAAAAGGCGAAAAGCCGGAGCACAAACTGAAGGAGACATTGAAGAAGATCAAGGAGAATGTGCATGAAGATGACCCTCGGCCTTCACAAAGTCTTACGCTCCGCTCCATTCTGGGTGGTGATATCCTGACAGCAGAGATGGTGCGCAACCATATCTGGCTTTTTGTCTTCATCGTTGCCTTGACGACGGCATACGTGGCCATTAGGTATCAATGCCAGCAGGACATGATTACCATTGACCGCATGAATGCCGAGCTGACCGATGCCAAATACAAGGCATTGTCGAGCTCGAGCACTCTGACGGAGAAATGCCGTGAGAGCCATGTGCTGGAAATACTGAAACAAAACAGGGACTCGTTGCTCCATATAGCAGACCAGCCGCCTTATATAATTAATGTACCGGAATGAGTAAGTTTGACAGTGAGAAAGTGATGCCGCGCTACTTCATTATTGCTGTAGTGCTGACGGTGATAGGTTTTGCCATCCTGGGCAAGGCCCTCTACATCATGACTGCCAAAAAAGAATATTGGACGGAGGTGGCTGACCGGCTGAAGCGCGACAGCGTCAGTGTGAAACCAGCACGCGGTAACATTTTGAGTTGTGATGGTCAGTTGATGGCCACATCAATACCGGAATATAAGATCTACATGGACTTTCAGGCTTCAGCCTTTGAGAAAGACTCTCTCTGGTTGGCTAAACTCGATTCTGTTTGTGAAGGACTGAGCAGGATTTTCCCAAGTAGGACAGCCGCGGAATTCAGGCAGAGTCTGGAAGAGGGCCGACACAAAGTCAACAAGAACGGTTCTGTGGGTGCCCGTCATTGGGCCATCTGGCCACGACGCATTGACTATAATACCTACATAGAGGTAGGGAAGTTGCCTTTCTTGAATATGTCAAAGTATAAGAGTGGCTTCCATGAAGAGATGTTCAACGCCCGGCGTCGTCCGTTCACTTCGTTGGCCTTACGTACCATCGGTGGAATGTATGGTGCCAAAGACTCTGCCTATTATGGACTGGAATTGTCTTACGACTCTATTCTTCGTGGCACACCAGGTATTACCGGTCGTCGTAAGATTTTGAATAAATACATGAACATTCCTGTGAAGATGCCCATTGACGGCGGTGATATCGTAACAACCATTGATGTGAACATGCAGGACCTGGCAGAGCGTGCGCTGCTTGACATGCTGAAAAGTCCGCAGGTGAACGGTGATATGGGCGTGGCGATTCTCATGGAAGTGAAGACTGGTGATGTAAAGGCTATTGTCAATATGATCAAGAATGAGAATGGACAATACATAGAAGCCGTTAACTCGGCCATCAGCTACCGTTGTGAACCTGGTTCTGTCTTCAAAACAGCCAGTTTCCTTGTTGCTCTCGACGACGGTGTCGTAGATACTACCTATCGTATAGAGACAGGCTCTGGAGTCTATCACATGCATGGCCGCGACATGAAAGACCATAACTGGCGTAATGGAGGATATCATAACATTTCACTGCCGCGTGCCCTTGAAGTGAGTTCGAACATTGGTGTCAGCCGTGTTATCGACGAACACTATGGTACGAATCCCGAAAAGTTCGTAGAAGGTCTCCGGCGGATTGGTATTGCCGAGAACCTGAACATCCCCCTTGTGGGTTATCTGCCACCAGTCATCCGCATGCCGAGAAAAAATAAACGTGGTCAGTATGAGAACTGGAGCAAGACAGCTCTTCCTTGGATGTCAATAGGTTATGAGACGCAGATTGCTCCTATCAACACGGTAACCTTCTACAATGCCATTGCCAATAATGGCAAGATGATGCGCCCGCGTTTTGTCAAAAAGGTTATTAAGAATGGCGAGACGATAGCCGAATTCCCGCCAGAGGTAATCAAAGAGCACATTGCCAAGCCACAGACCATTAAGACTATGCAGACCATTCTGGAACACGTCGTCAGTCAGGGCCTTGGAAAGAAAGCGGGTTCTCGTTCCTTCAAGGTCGCTGGAAAGACAGGCACGGCACAGGTGGCCGACCAGTATGGCGGCTACCATTCTGGTATTACGCGATACTGGCTGTCGTTTGCCGGTTATTTCCCAGCCGACGATCCACGTTATACCTGTATCGTTTGTATCAAGAAGTCTGGTCTGCCCGCTTCGGGTGGTGGCATGAGCGGTGTGGTATTCCACCATATTGCCGAGGGCGTGATGGCCCGTTACCTCAAGTTAAGCGTAGAGGATGCCCATGATACAACGTCCGTCGTCATACCTGACGTCAAGAACGGTGACTTGGTTGCCGCCGACTTCGTACTTGAACAACTGGGTGTCAAAACCAACAGGGGATGGAACGGTGAAGTAGCTACAGGTAATCCCATTTGGGGAAATGCCGTACGTAACAGGAATGGAGTAAGTATGAGTCCTACGAAAATAGCCGCCAACATCATGCCAGACGTTATCGGCATGGGGGCACGTGATGCTGTCTATCTACTGGAAAGCAAAGGTCTGAAGGTGAAACTCAACGGACGAGGAAAGGTCCAGACACAAAGCGTGGCATACGGCAAAGTGATTGACAAGGGAGGCACCTGTATTTTGACATTAAACTAAGTATATAATATATAATAAGGTATAGGTATGAAACTTCGCGAACTGCTCAAGAACATCAAGCCCGTTAGCATACAGGGCGATACCGACATCGATATTACAGGCATCAATATCGACTCGCGACGTATAGAGAAAGGACATCTGTTTGTAGCTATCAAGGGTACACAGACAGACGGTCATCAGTATATTCCCAAGGCCTTGGAGCAGGGAGCTGCCGCCATTCTCTGTGAAAATCTGTTGTGGCAGGAAAAATATTCGGTTTCTCCTTCCGTGTCTATTATACAGGTAGTGTCAACAGAGAGCGCAGTCGGACCTGTCGCGACGCAGTTTTATGGTGATCCCTCAAGAAAGCTGAAGTTGGTGGGCGTGACGGGAACGAATGGCAAGACAACCATCGCTACCTTATTGTTTCACATGTTCCGTAAGTTTGGTTACAAATGTGGTTTATTGTCAACTGTATGCAACTACATCGAAGATGAGGCGTTGCCAACAACTCACACCACTCCTGATCCCATTGAATTGAACAACCTGTTGGCACGTATGGTTAATGCCGGCTGTGAATATGCTTTCATGGAATGTTCGAGTCATGCCATTCAGCAACAGCGTATCGGTGGGCTCAAGTTTGTTGGCGGGCTGTTTACTAATTTGACACGAGACCATCTGGACTACCATAAGACCTTTGAAAACTACCGCGATGCAAAAAAAATGTTCTTCGACGGTCTCGGCAAGGATGCTTTTGCCATTATTAATGCCGATGACAAGAACGGGCTGTTTATGGTACAGAACTGCAAGGCGCAGGTGAAAACTTATTCTACTCGTACCCTCGCAGACTTCAAGGCACGTATCATAGAGTGTCACTTCGAGGGTATGTATCTGGATATTAACGGTCGTGAGGTCGGTGTGCAGTTCATCGGTAAGTTTAATGTCAGCAACCTGCTGGCTGTGTATGGTGCGGCAGTCATGCTGGGTAAGCAGCCAGAGGATATTCTTGTGATCCTCAGTACACTGAAAAGCGTCAGTGGGAGACTGGAGCCGGTTCACTCACCAGACGGTGTGACCGCCATTGTAGATTATGCCCACACGCCCGATGCCTTGGAAAATGTGCTCAATGCCATTCATGAAGTTCTTGACGGTAAGGGTGGACAAGTCATCACTGTCTGTGGTGCAGGCGGTAACCGCGACAAGGGCAAACGTCCTCTGATGGCACAGGAAGCTGTCAAACAAAGTGACAAGGTCATCATCACCAGCGACAATCCTCGTTTCGAAGAACCACAGGACATTATCAACGACATGCTGGCAGGTCTCAATGCCCAGCAGATGAAGAAGGTATTGAGCATCACAGATCGTCGTGAGGCCATACGAACGGCAGTCATGCTGGCAAAGAAGGGTGATGTTATCCTCATCGCTGGAAAGGGGCATGAGGATTATCAGGAGATAAAAGGTGTAAAACACCACTTTGACGATAAGGAGGTGGTACGTGAATGCTTCTCATTGGACAATTGAACTATTTCACTATTGGACAATTAAATCGGGAAATCTAACTTGTAAATATGTTATACTATTTTTTCAGATACTTAGAAGAATTTGATATTCCAGGTGCCCATATCTGGAGTTATATATCGTTTCGCTCACTGCTTGCCCTTATTCTGTCTTTGATGATTTCGGCATGGTTTGGTGAGAAGTTCATCAAGTGGATGAAACGCAGGAATATTTCCGAGACAGCACGTGATACAAACATCGATCCTTTTGGTGTGGAGAAGAAGGGCGTGCCGACGATGGGTGGTATCATCATCATGGTTTCCATCCTCATCCCGGTTCTTCTGCTGGGCCGTATGCGTAATATCTACCTCCTGCTCATGATTGGAACGACGATATGGCTGGGCTTCCTGGGCTTTCTGGATGACTATATCAAGATTTTCCGGCTGAAGAAAGACGGATTGAAAGGTAAGTATAAGATAGTAGGACAGGTGAGCATTGGTTTTATAGTAGGATTAGTGCTATGGTTGAGTCCCGATGTGGTGGTTCGTGAAAATGTTTCACTCCCTCAACAAGATAATCAGGAGATAGTAGTCAAGCATAAGTCGGAAGCAGTAAAGTCGTTACAAACCACTATTCCGTTTATCAAGAACCACAACCTGAACTACTCAAGCCTCATGTCGTTCTGCGGCAAATACAAGGTGGCTGCCGGCTGGGTGCTTTTTGTCATCATGACGATTCTGGTGGTTACTGCAGTGTCGAATGGTGCGAACCTCAACGACGGTATGGACGGCATGTGTGCAGGCAATTCGGCGATAATCGGCGTGGCACTCGTTATTTTGGCATACGTATCGGCTCACATCGGCTATGCTGCCTATTTTGACATCATGTATATACCAGGCTCGCAGGAATTGGTGGTATTCCTCAGTGCCTTTATTGGTGCCATGATCGGCTTCTTATGGTACAATGCCTACCCGGCACAGGTTTTCATGGGCGATACCGGCTCTCTAATGATAGGCGGCATTATCGGTGTCTGTGCCATCATCATCCACAAGGAGTTGCTGTTGCCGTTGCTTTGTGGTATATTCTTTTTGGAGAGTCTTAGTGTCATCATACAAACCCAGTGGTTTAAACTGATGAAAAAGAAAGGCAAACGTGTGCGTGTGTTCAGATCGACACCCATCCACGATAATTTCCGAAGACTCGATTCGCAGCTGGATCAGACATCAACCTACGTGTTAAAGGGCTGGCCCCACCGTCCGTTCCATGAGTCAAAGATTACCATTCGTTTCTGGATTGTAACCATTATATTAGCAGCATTGACCATTATCACACTCAAGATAAGATGAACAAGAGAATCGTTATATTAGGAGCTGGCGAAAGTGGCGCAGGAGCGGCCGTCTTAGCTCAAAAAGAAGGTTTCGACGTGTTTGTTTCAGACATGTCAAAGATTCATGACCGCTATAAACAACAACTCGATAGCCATCATATCGCCTGGGAAGAAGAACAGCATACCGAGGAATTCATTCTCAATGCTGATGAGATTATTAAGAGTCCGGGTATTCCTGATACGGCTCCTGTTGTGGTTAAGGCCAAGGCACGTGGTATCAACATCATTAGCGAGATTGAGTTTGCTGGTCGTTATACCACGTCGAAGATGATTTGTATCACGGGTTCCAATGGTAAAACGACTACAACCAGTCTTATCTACCATATTTTCAAGGCAGCTGGCTACGATGCCGGTTTGGCGGGTAACATCGGAAACTCTTTGGCACTACAGGTGGCTGAGGAACCCCACGAGTACTATATCATTGAATTGAGTTCATTCCAGCTCGACAATATGTATGACTTCCGGGCCAATATAGCCATATTGCTCAACATTACTCCAGACCATTTGGACCGTTATGACAACTGCATGCAGAACTATGTTGATTCCAAGATGCGTATCATCCAGAACCAGACGCCACAGGATGCCTTTATCTATTGGAATGACGACCCTGTCATAAAACGGGAACTGGAGAAATATGACATCAAAGCCATCAGGTATCCGTTTTCTGAACTGAAGGAAAAAGGATCGATTGGCTACATTGAGGAGGGACAATATGTCATCGAAAAGCCGGAGCCGTTCAACATGGAACAGGAGCAGCTCAGCCTGACAGGCAAACATAATATCTACAACTCATTGGCGGCCGGTATTGCTACCAATATTGCCGGTATCAAGAAAGAAGTGATACGCAAGAGTCTTAGTGACTTCCCCGGAGTGGAACATCGGTTGGAGAAAGTATGTGTTGTACGTGGCGTACAGTATGTCAACGACTCGAAAGCCACCAATGTTGATGCCTGTTGGTATGCTTTGGAGTCAATGAGGACGAAAGTGGTGCTTATTATCGGCGGCAAGGACAAAGGAAATGATTATGGCCCCATCAAGCCGTTGATACAGGAGAAGTGTTCGGCCCTCGTCTATTTGGGTGCAGACAACCGGAAACTGCACGATAACTTCGATCAAATGGGCATCCCTGTCAGAGACACCCACTCCATGCGTGAGTGTATAGAAGCCTGCTATGAGCTGGCTAAGCCAGGTGAAACCGTACTGCTGTCTCCCTGCTGTGCGTCGTTCGACCTCTTTAAGAATATGGAGGACCGTGGCGAACAGTTCAAGGAACTGGTAAGAAATCTTTAATTTACCCCATAAGGCCCATTAGTCCCATGTGCCACACAAGAAAGAATAATGAATAAAAGAATAGGAAATATCTTCAAAGGAGACAAGGTCATCTGGATGGTGTTCTTCTTCCTCTGCATGATCAGTATCGTTGAGGTGTTCTCTGCCTCTTCCGGTCTGACATACAAAAGCCATGATTTCATCTCTCCGATATTGAAGCATACGGGAACCATTGCGATGGGACTCTTCATTGCCGTGGTCACCCTGAATATTCCCTGCAAATACTTCAAACTGATGACACCCTTCCTGTTGCTGATTTCAATTATCACGCTGTTGTGGGTACTGATGGGAGGAGAGACCATCAATGGGGCTAACCGAGTGATTGAGATACCAGGCTTTACTTTCCAGCCTTCCGAGATTGCCAAAGGCACGCTGATTCTGGCTGAAGCCCAGATACTCAGTGCTATGCAACGGGAGAATGGTGCCGACAAGGATGCTTTCAAATATATACTCTGGATTGCATTACCAATCACATTCCTCATCGGACTGGAGAACCTCTCGACAGCAGCCATGCTATTTGGTGTCGTTATCTTGATGATGTTTGTCGGACGTGTGCCCTACAAACAGATAGGCAAGCTGGTAGGAGTTATTGCTGCATGTGCGGCAACAGGTTTGTTGCTCATTATGTTGGTCGGTCATGCCGAGACACCAGAAGAGGCGAAACTGTCCAAGACCGAAACTGTTGACAAGCAGAAGCAAAAGAGCAAGATAGAGAAGCTGTTTCACCGTGCTGACACTTGGAAGGGGCGCATCCTGAACTTCGGAAAAGGCGAGGTTTCACCTCGTGACTATGATCTTGACAAGGATGCCCAGGTGGCTCATGCTAACATTGCCATTGTGTCGAGTGGTATTATCGGAAAGGGTCCGGGTAAGTCGGTAGAACGTGACTTCCTGTCACAGGCCTTTTCTGACTTCATCTACGCTATCATTGTCGAGGAGTTGGGTATTATAGGTGCAGCCTTTGTTGTGTTGCTTTATATCATCCTGCTTTATAGGGCTGCGCGTATTGCCAGCCGGTGCGAGAACAACTTTCCTGCATTACTGGCTATGGGGCTGGGCCTGCTTCTGGTCGTGCAGGCCGTGTTCAATATGATGGTCGCCGTCGGACTTGCTCCTGTAACTGGACAGCCCCTGCCACTTATTTCGAAAGGTGGTACTTCTACCATCATCAACTGTGCCTATATAGGCGCGATTTTGAGTGTCAGTCGTTCTGCAAAGGTGCGTAGTGATAAAAAAGAACAGGTAAAATTGGCAGAATCGACAGAAATTTAGTAATTTTGCACTCCATATATAATTAAGGTATGAGCGAGAGATTAAGAGTCATTATCAGCGGTGGCGGTACGGGAGGCCATATTTTTCCGGCCGTATCCATAGCCAATGCCATCCGTGCCAAGTATCCTGACGCAGAGATTTTGTTTGTTGGGGCTTTGGGACGTATGGAGATGCAGCGTGTGCCTGCTGCTGGCTATGAAATAAAAGGCCTGCCGATTTGTGGCTTTGACCGTAAGAATCCGTTAAAAAACATCAAGGTTCTCTACAAGATATGGAAGAGCCAGCATATGGCCAAACAGATTATCAGACAATTCCGTCCTATGGTGGCTGTGGGCGTCGGCGGATATGCTAGTGGGCCGACATTGAATAAAGCTGCTGCTATGGGTGTTCCCTGTCTCATTCAGGAGCAGAACAGCTATGCTGGCGTCACCAACAAGCTGTTGGCAAAGAAAGCAGAGAAAATCTGTGTGGCCTACGATGGTATGGAACGTTTCTTCCCTGCAGAGAAGATTATCAAGACAGGCAATCCGGTACGTCAGGCATTATTGGAGACTACCATCTCACGTGAGGATGCCATCCGTTCGTTCGGCCTTGATCCACAGCGCAAGACTATCTTGCTGGTCGGCGGAAGCCTTGGGGCCCGTACCGTCAATGAGAGCATACTACAGCATCTTGATATGGTGCGTCAGAGCGAAGATCTTCAGTTCATCTGGCAGACCGGTAAGTATTATTATGCCGACATCAAAGCTCAATTATCATGTCTCGAAACTCCCATCACAAATTTGGTGGTCACAGATTTTATCAGTGACATGGGAGCTGCCTATAAGGCTGCTGACCTTGTTATCAGTCGGGCAGGTGCCAGTAGCATCTCGGAATTCTGTCTCATCGGCAAGCCTGTCGTCCTCGTGCCCAGTCCAAATGTAGCTGAAGACCATCAGACAAAGAATGCACTGGCACTGGTCAACGTCGATGCTGCCTTGTATGTTAAGGATGCTGACGCTCCGGCTCAGCTTCTTGAACTGGCCATCCGGACTGTACATGACGAGCAGAAACTCGCCTCTTTACATACAAACATCCTCAAGTTGGCATTGCCAGACTCTGCTGACATCATTGCAGATGAGGTCATCAAATTAGCTCACTCCCATACATCCCATTAGACTCATCAGACACATGGAAATAAAAGATATTCAAGCCGTATATTTTGTAGGTGCAGGTGGCATCGGCATGAGTGCTATCGCACGCTATTTCATCAGTCGTGGCATGGTGGTGGCAGGCTATGACAAGACCCCCAGCGACCTTACCCGTCAGCTGGAGAAGGAAGGCATGCTCATTCATTATCAGGAAGATGTCAATGAGATTCCTCACGTATGTCGTCAGCCACAGTCGTGTCTCGTTATCTATACGCCCGCCATTCCCGAAGAACACAAGGAACTGCAATATTTTCGCCAGAATGGTTTTGTGGTACAGAAACGTGCCCAGGTGTTGGGAACGTTGACTTGTCAGCATAAGGGACTTTGCGTGGCAGGCACTCATGGAAAGACCACTACTTCGACGATGTGTGCCCATATCATGCATCAAAGTCATCTGGACTGCAACGCATTCCTGGGCGGCATTTCCAAGAACTACGGTACAAATTATATTCTTTCCGAGTCAGACTATGTGGTCATTGAGGCCGATGAGTTCGACCGTTCGTTCCACTGGCTCCATCCCTATATGACGGTTATCACTTCTACAGATCCTGACCATCTCGACATCTACGGCACCAAAGAGGCTTATCTGGAAAGCTTCCGTCACTATACGGAGCTTATCTGCCCGGGTGGAAACCTCATCATCCATCGTGGGCTGGAAATGAAAGAGCACCTGAAGAATGATGTGCGCCGCTATGACTATGCGCTTGACGAGGGTGATTTCCATGCCGAGAACATCTGTATAGAGAATGGCGAGATAACGTTTGACTTCATCTCACCTATTGAGTCAGTCCAAAATATAGAGCTTGGTCAGCCTGTGCCTATCAATATTGAGAACGCCATCGCTGCCATGGCTATGGCTCAACTGGCAGGCTGCACAGCTGAAGAACTACGGTATGGTATGCGGACCTATGCCGGTGTTGAGCGTCGCTTCGACTTTAAGATCAAGAATGATAAGTTGGTCTTTTTGAGCGACTATGCCCACCATCCCAAGGAAATCTATCAGAGTGCCCGCAGCATCAGGGAACTTTATAAAGACCGTAGGATTACCGCTATCTTCCAGCCTCACCTCTATACCCGTACTCGTGACTTCTACAAGGAGTTTGCCGAGGCGTTGAGCCTGCTGGACGAGGTGATATTAACTGAGATATACCCTGCCCGCGAGAAACCTATTGAAGGTGTCACGTCGCAGCTCATCTATGACAATCTTGCATGTGGCGTTACCAAACAGATAATTCGTAAGGATGATGTGTTTGACTTTGTTAAAGGCCACAGTTTCGATGTATTAATCGTCCTTGGAGCCGGTGACCTTGACAACTATGTGCCGCAAATGGAAAAATTGTTGAATAATCAGATTTAAATAGATAATTTGTAAATTGTAAACCCCATGGTGTCCGTCAACTGGAGGAAAACAGCCGTTATCATACTGGATCTGGCTATTGTGGTCTATCTGGTATTTGCCATCACCGCTTTTAATAAGCCCGATGATGTGGCAAAGGTATGCTCAGAGGTGAAGATAGACATCAGTCATGATGTGACGGAGGGATTTCTGAATGCCGATGAAGTGAAGAAATATCTGGAACGTAACAAGGTATATCCACTGGCAAAGCCGCTTAATCAGATTGATGTACGAAGCATAGAGGAGGTCCTGCTGCAAAGCCCGTTCGTTGAAAGTGCTGAATGCTATCGGACACAGGATGGTAAGATTTGTGTTACGCTGAAACAACGGACACCGATACTGCGTGTCAAGGCCGACAATGGTGACGACTATTATATTGACTATCATGGCTCATTGATGGCAAACACCCGTTATCCCAGCAACCTTATTATTGCGACGGGTCATATTAGCCGACAATATGCGCAGAAGGTGCTCACTTCCGTTGGTAATATACTGGTAGGCAATAAGTTTTGGCAGAGCCAGATAGAACAGATTAACGTGCTGGCCGATGGTTCCATAGAGATTGTGCCTCGCGTGGGCGAACATATTATATATTTAGGTAGTCCGACAAACATTGAGAAGAAACTGCAGAGACTGGAGAAATTCTACCGTTACGGACTCAGTCAGGCTGGATGGAACAAGTACTCCTACATCAGTGTGGAGTTCGATAACCAGATCATCTGCAAAAGAATGAAAAAGTGATATAGTGAAGAAATCGTAAATCGTAAATAATAAAATCGTAAATAAATATGGTGTCAGCAAAGGACTTTATCGTAGCTATTGAACTCGGCTCATCCAAGATGACCGGTATTGCGGGAAAAAAGAATCTCGATGGCAGCATCCAGGTGCTTGCCGTGGTCAAAGAAGACTCGTCTTCATTCATCAGGAAAGGTGTGGTTTATAACATTGAAAAGACTGCACAATGTCTTACCAACATCGTAAAAAAACTGACGACTCAACTGAAAAGGGAAATTACACAAGTCTATGTGGGTATTGGCGGACAGTCCATACGTAGTGTACGTAATGTCGTCACCAAGGACTTGCCTGCTGACACACTGGTTACGCAGGACATGGTTATCGAACTCATGGATGCTAACCGTAACATGCAGTATCCTGACCAGGAAATCCTTGATGTTGCCGTACAGGAGTATAAGGTTGACTCACAATACCAGAGCGACCCAGTGGGCATCCAGTGTGCCCATTTGGAAGGTAACTTTCTCAATATCCTTCAGCGTAAGGCCTTCTATAAGAGCCTGAACAACTGTTTCGAGATGGCTAATATCGGTATTGCTGAGCTTTATCTGGCTCCTTTGGCACTGGCCGATAGTGTTCTCACAGAATCGGAGAAGCGTTCTGGTTGTGCATTGGTTGACATTGGTGCCGATACAACCACCGTTTCTGTCTATAACAAGAACATCATGCGCCACTTGGCTGTTATTCCTCTTGGCTCTAACAATATCACCAAGGATATCGCCTCTTTGCAGATGGAAGAGCAGGACGCAGAAAAGATGAAACTTAAGTATGGTTGTGCCTTTACCGACAATAACGACATCGACAACAACATGAAATACTCTATCGATCCAGAACGACAGGTGGAGAGCCGTAAATTCATCGAGATTGTCGAAGGCCGTCTTGAAGAGATCGTCGAGAATGTCTGGTATCAGATTCCCAACGACTATTACGATAAGTTGCTGGGCGGCATTATCCTGACAGGTGGCGGTTCAAACATGAAGGACATCGAGAAGGCCTTCCGTAATCACACCCATATCGACAAGATACGTATTGCGAAGTTCGTTACACAGACAATTACGTCGAACATTGCCGAAATCAATGCCAAGGATGGTACCATGAATACTGTACTCGGCCTGCTTGCCAAAGGTGACATCAATTGTGCCGGCAACGACATTGATCCGAATGGTGACCTGTTCTCAATCCGTCAGGCGGGAACCATCAGTACCAATGAGCCTCGCAAGGTACGTCAGGCTTCTGAGACCGAAGCCGGAGTCATTCGTACTGAACGTGAGAAGCAGGCTGCTGAGGAGGAAGCTCGAAGAAAGAAGGAAATGGAGGAGCGTGCCGAACGTGAGAAGGCTGAGGCCGAAGCCCGCGAACAAGCCCGTATCAAGAAGGAAAACAGTTTCTGGAACAAGGCTTTCAAAGGTATTAAGAAGTTCGGCTCGAAGATGATTGAGGAGGACGAATAAGCTAAATGAGTGAAGTAAATCGGAAATATTAATCGTAAAATCGTAAATAATCATGGCAGATTATCCCAATATAGACCTCCTGAACTTCGGAGCACCCGAAAAGGAGAACAGCATCATCAAAGTGATTGGTGTTGGCGGTGGCGGCGGCAATGCCGTCAACCACATGTATCGTGAAGGCATTCATGACGTTACCTTTGTGCTTTGTAATACTGACAACCAGGCACTCAACGATTCTCCCGTACCCGTTCACCTGCAGCTGGGTAAGGAAGGACTGGGTGCCGGAAACAAGCCTGAACGGGCACGTGCCGCCGCTGAGGAAAGCCTTGAAGACATCAAGCGCATGCTCAATGACGGTACACGCATGGCTTTCATTACCGCTGGTATGGGCGGTGGTACAGGAACTGGTGCCGCACCTGTCATTGCCCGCGTGTCGAAAGAGATGGGCATCCTGACTGTCGGTATCGTTACCATTCCCTTCCGTTTCGAGGGTGACCGTAAGATAGACCAGGCTCTCGATGGTGTCGAGGAGATGGCAAAGCATGTCGATGCTCTATTAGTTATTAATAATGAACGCCTGCGCGAGATTTATCCGGAGCTCACTGTACTCGATGCATTCGGCCGTGCAGACGATACGCTCTCGGTGGCTGCCAAGTCTATTGCTGAGATTATTACCGTACATGGACTCATCAACTTGGACTTCAACGATGTGAAGACCGTGCTCAAGGATGGTGGCGTCGCCATCATGTCCACTGGATATGGTGAAGGTGAGGGACGCGTCAAGAAAGCTATTGACGACGCTCTCAATTCCCCGTTGCTTAACGATAACGATGTATTCAACTCGAAGAAGATCCTCCTTAGTATCTCTTTCGCAGGAAACAAGGACGGCTCCGGTTCGCTGATGATGGAAGAGATGAACGATGTCAACGACTTCATGGCAAAGTTTGGTGACTTCGAAATCAAGTGGGGTCTGGCTACTGACCCCGAACTTGGTAAGAAAGTTAAGGTTACGATTCTTGCCACAGGCTTCGGCATCAATAACGTGGATGGCATGAACAACCATCTGAAGAAACACTCTCAAGAAGAAGCCAACCGACTGGCCGAAGAGCAGGAGCGTGCTGCCAAGCGTGAAGACCGTCGTCAGCAGTACTATGGCGATCCGGGCAACAACAGACGTTACAAGCGCCGTCCGCATATTTACCTGTTCCGTCCCGAAGACCTCGACAATGATGATGTCATCTCCGCAGTGGAGTCAACGCCAACCTATAAGCGAACCCGCGAGATACTGGAAAGCATCAGCAAGTCAATAGTCGAAGAGGAGGCACCGGTCAAATATGACAGTGACCCTGTTCAGGGTACCATCAAGTTCTCTTAAGAACGAAAAAATATGAGCAGTCATTTCGGTGATTGCTCATGTTTTTTTGCGAAAATGGTGTGTATTTCGAACACTTATTAGCAAAAAAACAGGGTTTTTTGTTAAAATTATGCATGGAAAAGGGGGTTTATACAAAAAAGTATAGATTTTTTTGGTGTAAAATTACGTTATTTCATAAAAATATATTATTTTTGCACGGTGAAAAAATCATTTTCAATCAATCTAAGTAAATACCTAAGTATGAATCAAAGAATCAGAAAGACGGCGCTGTTGATGAGTGCACTGGCCCTGATGGGTCTTTGTTACTCGCCAAACGCCAACGCTGCTGTGAACGCCATAGATGGTGTCCAGCAGTCAACGAAGAAGGTTACGGGTACTGTATCTGATGCTGAAGGTCCGGTGATTGGAGCTACGGTGGCAGAGAAGGGTAATACCAGTAACGCAGTGATTACCGATTTCGAGGGTAACTTCTCGATTAACGTGAAGCCGGGTGCTACACTCGTCATCTCGTACATCGGTTACATTACTCAGGAGATTGCTGTAGGCAACCAGTCTGTGATCAATGTCACTCTGGCTGAAGACAGTGAGTCTCTGGAGGAAGTTGTTGTCATCGGTTACGGTACGATGAAGAAGAAACTGGTGACTGGTGCAACTGTTCAGGTAAAGGGTGAGGAAATTGCCAAGCTGAACACCACCAACGCACTCGAGGCTATGCAGAGCCAGACGCCTGGTGTGCAGATTACCCAGTCTTCTACACAGCCGGGTAAGGGCTACAAGGTTTACATCCGTGGTATCGGTACCACTGGTAACTCTACACCTCTTTACGTTATCGACGGTGTTGCTGGCGGTAACCTTGACGGCATTAACCCTGCTGATATCGAGAGCATCGACGTGCTGAAGGATGCTGCATCAGCTGCCATCTATGGTGCCCGTGCTGCCAACGGTGTTATTCTGGTGACCACCAAGCAGGGTAAGGCTGGTAAGATAGAGCTCAGCTACAACGGTGCTTTTGGTTGGTCAAACGCCTACAAGCGCCCACAGCTGCTCAATGCTCAGCAGTACATGACCATCATTGATGAGTACACCTTCAACACTTCTGGTCAGAAGTTGGATTGGGCCGGTTTCGTTCCCGAGGACATTCTCACCAAGGTTAAGAATGGTTGGGAAGGCACTGACTGGTGGGGTGCATTCGAAAACAAGAATGCCTTGCAGCAGAATCATTCTGTAACTCTGACTGGTGGTACAGACCGTTCTAAGTTCGCTATGTCTTACACCTACACAGGTAACGAAGGTATCATGGGTGCAGACAGAGCATCTTACTACAAGCGTCACACCATCCGCATCAACAGCGATCACGTGCTTTTGAAAGCTAAGGACTTCGATGCTATCACCATCGGTGAGAACATCTCTATCGGCTATAACAAGAGTCACGACCTGGCTGAGGATGGTATGTATTGGAGCTATATCCACAGCCTGCTCCAGACTTGTCCGCTCATGCCGCAGTATGCTGACAATGGTGACATCTATTATTATCAGGATTTCGACGGTACTGTTAAGTATGGTCAGGGCTGGAACTCTTCTTTGTTCAGCAACCCATGGGAGAACCTCGAAAAGGGTGGCTTCAACTCTATGGCAGAAAGCCGCAACATCAATGCCAGCGCTACTGCTTTTATGACCATCCAGCCCATCAAGGGTTTGAGATTCCGTTCTCAGTTCAACTACAACTGGGGTGCTGGTGCATATCGTAACTATAACGAGCCTCGCTCTTCTGGTTATGGTAATGCCACATCACCTGTTTATAGCGTTAGCCAGAGCACTTGGCTGAATTCTTCATGGTCTATTGAAAACACCCTTACTTACGATCTTCCTATCTTGAATGGTCATAAGATCAGTGCCATGGTAGGTCAGAGCTTCCAGAGCAGTGCTTGGGGTACAAACCTAGGTGGATCTAACAAGGTTAATTATGGCGAACAGCTCGCAACATTGAAGGGCTGGGATTCTGCATGGCTTACAAACATCAAGCTGGTGAATGTTGCTGATGCTACGCTGACTGGATCTCCGAATGATGAAGAGTATCTCGCTTCTTGGTTCGGCCGTTTGACATGGGACTACAATGAGAAGTATATGGCTACCGTAACCCTGCGTTATGATGGTTCAAGTATCTTCACTGATGGAAAGCGTTGGGGTTGGTTCCCATCGGTATCTGCAGGTTGGGTTATCACCAATGAGAACTTCATGGAGAGCACCAGAAGTTGGATGGACTTCTTGAAGTTGCGCGCATCTTGGGGTCAGAACGGTAACTGCTCTATCTCTAAGTATCAGTATCTTGCTACTATCGCTCTGTCTGGCGAGGCTTACGACAGTGGTTACAAGTTCTCTTCTGATATGGCTACTTCTGTTGCTGGTACACCTAATGTTGGTGCTTACGCCAACATCGTTCCTAATCCCGACCTGACTTGGGAGACTTCTGAGCAGCTTGACTTCGGTCTCGATGCACGTTTCCTCAACAACCGTCTGGGTTTGAACTTCGACTGGTATAAGAAGACAACTAAGGACTGGCTTATCGGTGGTAACCTGCTTGCTATCTATGGTACCAATCCTGCTGCCATCAATGGTGGTGACGTAGAGAACACTGGTATTGAGATCGCTCTTACCTGGAACGACAGAATTGGCAATGACTTCGGCTATAACGTTGGTGTTAACTTCGCTACCAACAAGAACAAGGTAACCCGTATTGCTAATGACAACCATTATATCAATGGTCCTTCTGGCGTACTCTCACAGGGTACAGAGTACATCTATCGTGCTGAGGAAGGCAAGCCTATCGGTTACTTCTATGGCATGTCATACAGCGGTATCTGGCAGAACCAGGCAGAGATTGATGCTGCACGCGCAGCTGGCAAGGCCGTTCTGGACAACGCACAGCCTGGTGACTGCATCTGGGATGACTGGAATGGTGATGGTGTGATTACCTATGCAGAAGGTGATGATTGCGACCGCCATGAGATTGGTAATCCTAATCCTGACGTGATGCTTGGTATCAACCTCGGTCTGACTTGGAAGGGCCTTGACTTCTCTGTAAACGGTGCTGGTGCATTTGGTATGCAGATTATGCGTTCTTATCGTTCATTCAGTGATGCTCCTTATCAGAACTATGACACCTCTATCCTGAATCGTTGGGTTGGTGAGGGCTCTTCTAACACCCAGCCACGTATTTCTGGTACTGGTCATCAGAACACAAACTGGGTATCTACTCGTTATATGGAGGATGCTGATTACTTCAAGATCAAGACCGTAACGCTTGGTTACGACTTCAAGAATATCTGGAAGGCTTGCCCGTTCCAGCAGCTCCGTCTCTATGTTCAGGCTCAGAACCTGGTTACCTTCACTGGTTACACCGGTCTCGATCCAGAGGTTGGTAACTCAGCAGGTGGTAATGGTTGGGCTTCTGGTGTTGACCTGGGTCTTTACCCGCCATCTCGTACATATTTGGTAGGTGCAAGCATTAAATTCTAAATCGACAAACTCATTATGAAAAAGTATATTTTATCATCGTTAGCTGTTTTGTCAGCAGCAGCTTTGTTCACCTCTTGTAACGACATGCTGGACACTGATCCTCGTGTTACAGAGTTAACTGCGGCTACTTTCCCTGGTAAGCCTGCAGATGTGGAGGCATTGAATGCAGCTACCTATAGTATCATGAATACGTTGGGTGGCGGAGATCAAAGTGGTGTATGTAATAATCCTTTCTACTGGTGGTGTATGATGTCTGACGACTGCTACGGAAGTGGTGGTTTGCAAGACAATGTGAATAAGTCACTGCATCATTTCACAACAGGTAGTGCTAACCAGTATGAAGCAGATTTCATCCTTCTCTATGGTGGTATTTCTCGTGCCAACAACCAGATTGAGACCATCGATAACGTGATTTGGAAGGATTCTGAGAAGGCTCAGCGCGATCAGTTGCTCGGAGAGGGTTACTTTATGCGTGGTTTCTACACGCTGCTTCTCACCCAGTTATATGGTGATGTACCTCTGATCACCTCGACTACCATTACAGAAGAGATGCAGCAGCAGGTAAGTGCTGAAGAGGTTATCTACCCGCAGATTCTGTCAGACTTTGTTTCTGCCAAGAACCTCATGAAGCCTGAAAGAGCCAATGGTTCCGGTCATGCAGATAAGTATGCTGCTGAGGCTTTCATTGCTCGTGCATATATGTTCTGGGCAGGCTTCTATAAGAAAGTTGGTGAGCTTGCAACCGGTTCTGCTCCTGCCATTGATCTTGTAGAACAGGAGGGTTGCCCTGGCGGTTCTCTTTCTCAGGCTGATGTGGTAGCAGGTTTGAAGGACATTGTTTCCAATGGTGGTTACAAGCTTTGCAAGGACTTCCGTTCACTTTGGCAGTATTCTAACAGTCTGCTGTGGGATGAGGCTCACGATGGTGTAGGCCATGCATACGCCTTCATCGCAGACATGGATCGTAACGACTGCTTTGACATGCCTGGTATGGGTAATGGCAATACTGAGGAAATCTTCCAGATTCAGTTCTTGAATGCCTCAAAGTGGGCCATCGGTGGTACCTATAACAACCCCCGTATGTATTCTAACTACCTGTCTTGCTTCTGGGGTCTTCGTAACGGTGCTACCAATGACAATGGTAAGCGTGACAAGACTTATCCGTTCAACCAGGGTTGGGGCCAGGGTACTCCTTCATGCAACATCTGGGACGACTGGACAGATGCCGAGAGACAAGGTGGCTATACCGATATCCGCAAGCTCGGAACTCTGATTGACCTCGATAATGAGCTCGAAGCTTATGTTTACGAGAAGGACGACAACGAGGAGTCTGGTTATGCATGTAAGAAGTATGCTGATGTAAACCTCGACGCTTGCGCTGCCGACAACGATTCTTGGTGGTCTCAGTGCCCGGGTTATAGCTCAAGCTCACTTGACAACAAGCAGCAGGGTGACCACTTCGAGGACTTCTACCTGATGCGTTATGCAGATGTTCTGCTGATGCTGACTGAGCTTACTGGTGATGCTCAGTACATGAATCAGGTTCAGCGTCGTGCTGGTGTTCCTGAAACTCCTTACTCTTTGAAGGCTGTTCAGAACGAGCGCCGTTGGGAGTTTGCAATGGAGGGTCTTCGTTTCAACGATATGCGTCGTTGGTCTGGTATTGATAGTGGCGAGAATAGCTACGCTGCAAAGGCCCTTGAGGCTCAAAGTGGTAAGCAGATTGTCTGCCTTGGTGACAAAGCCAACAAGCGTTCTTTGCAACACATGACATGTTCTTGGAAGAAGCGTTACGCTGATACCAATGGTTTCTTGCCGAAGCCTCAGGCTCAGATCGTTCTGATGAATTTCTCAATGAAACAGAACCCAGGATGGGATGAAAACACTCCTGCATCTGAATGGACATATAAGGTAATCTATTAATTTATAATATGTGAACAATATGAAAAAGATAATATTTTTGCTTGTAGCAGCAGTATGTGGTTTCGCTGCCTGCGATCCTATTCATGAGGATATCAGCAATAGCGGTCACATCACTGCAGACGAACTGAGGGCTAAGACTTCTGTCACTGTTGACAAGGCAGGAGATGGTCAGAATGGTAATGTTATTACCTGTTCTACCTCAGCACCCGTCAATGCAATGTGGAATATCGGTGGAAAGGATTTCATCGGTAACTATGCATGGAAGAAGATGAAGCTCGGTGAGCATAAGGTTATTCTGTCAGCTCTTTGTCCTGACGGTACCATGCTTAAGGATAGTTTCATGATTAACTGTCAGACAATCACCGATCCTCTCCAGAAGTTCTATATCTATGGTGATCCTGCAAAGCCAGAGGAGGCTCCATTCGTACCAGGTGCATGGGATGCAGCAGCTATGCGTTTCAGCTCTACTGAAGGTGCACACCTGCCCACTATTCCCGATGACGTTTACTTCGGTCTGAAGACTCTGATCTTCGATGTATCAGATGTTACTCCTGACTTTGATTTGAAGGTCATGAACGGTTGGTGGAGTAATACTTATTACGATCATGTAAAGTGGACTTCAGGTTTGAATGAACTTCAGATTACCGAGACATTGGCTAAAGAGTGCGCTAAGGGTGGTGAAGGCCGTGACCTCGACCTCATGCTCTACAGCGGCAGCATGACTCTCAACGCTGTTTACTATGAGGAATAATCATTCCTTGACAGTATAATTAATAATAGGCTGACTCATTTGATTGAGTCAGCCTTTTATAGCATAATAAAATGATCAAGAAAAGCAAAGTATCTGGTGCCATCCTCTATGGAAGCCTGTTGGTTTTCATATCGTTTGTAGTATATATATTATACATCAATTTAGAGGTTTTCTATACGGCACACGACCGTTCCGAATTCATCTTCGGAGCGCCTTTCTTCCATTCACTCATGTCGAAGCCCTTTGGCCTGATGCAGTATGTGGGAGCCTGGCTCACGCAGCTATGCTATAGGCCGTCTTTAGGTGCGAGTGTGATGATGGTTATATGGATTCTCATATTCTATGTGGGCGCCAAGGCTTTCCGTTTAGAGGGAAATGCTTCCGCATTGATGCTCTTGCCTATTGCCTGTCTGCTCACATCGGTTGTCGATCTGGGCTATTGGATTTATATCTCCACCATCAGAGGCTACTGGTTCTCGCAGTCGGTAGGCTATCTCGTCATGCTGCTGCTCTTGTGGGTAGCACGTTGCACCCCGCGTAAGTGGCATCTTGCATGGTATTTATTGGGTGTTTGTGTTTATCCGGTGCTTGGATGGTTTGCTTTGCTTTTCGTTTTATGTCTTGCGCTAATCGAGAAACCTACTTGGCGCGAGTTATTGGGCATATTCCTGCTTTTCTTTACTGCCAGCATCTGGCATAGTCAGCTCTATTCAAATCTGAAGGCCGACGATGTCCTGATGGCGGGTTTTCCTCGTTTCGAGACTCCAATGGACTCAAGCAAGCATCTCTCCATCCCGTTCTGGGTGCTTGGTGCAGTCTCTGTACTTATTCCACTTATTGAGAGGTTAGTGGTTAGAGGTAAGTTGTTAAAGAATAGTACTGCCGCAGTGTCTTCTCTCACCTCTCACCTCTTACCTCTTACCACTTGCATTGCAGGCATAGCCTTTACCTCGTCACTCATGTACTATGACAGGAACTATATTAATGAGATGCGTATGGTACGCTATGCTTCCGACGACAACTGGCAGGCAGTTCTTCGCATAGCAGAAGCAGATAAAGAGCCGACCGGTACGATGGTTTTTCTCAAGAATGTAGCGCTGATGAATGAAGGCGGCTTGCTCGACCGTTCGTTCAAATTAGGCAACGATGCAGTCGATATTAACAACCCCGATTCGCTCCATGTCACCCTTTTGGACATAGCATCGCCTCTGGTTTATTATAACTATGGCATGATGAATGAGGCCATTCGCCTGAATTTCGAGAATGCCATACAAGCAGGATTCTCGCCCTTCTACTTGAAGATGCTTGCCCGCTGTGCCCTGGCTGTAGGAGATAAGAAACTGGTGGAGCGCTATACCACCATATTGCACCATAGTCCATTTTACAAAAACTGGCAACCGGCTCCGGTCACAGAAAAGATAAAGGAACTGCAGAAATGCTATCCTGATGAGCTCACTGGTGTTGAGAACAGTGAGAGTTATCTTGTCAATGGCATCAGTCTCTGGTACGAGTCCGATAGTAAAGTGGCTTCGGAACAGGCGTTGTTCTATTCCTTGATACGTTGCGACTCACGTCGCTTCTGGCCCTCGTTGCGCAACTATGTGAAGTTGCATCTCAACGAGGAATTTCCCTTGCACGCCATGGAGGCTTACATTCTGTTTATGGATAAAGCCCCGGAAGAAAAACGCATGATGCTCCCTGTCGAGCAGTCTGTTTACGAACGCTACAAACGGTTCTGGGTGGTTTTGGAAGAAAAGGCGAAGCCTGGGATGACAGTTCAAAAAGTTGGTGAAGAAATGCGTCAGGAATTTGGAGATACCTACTGGTGGTACAACATCTTCGGAAGGAAACCTCTTAATTTATCCGGCAATATTGGTCACGAAGTTCAATCGTAAGAAATTATGAAAAGATATATTCATTCCTACATCATGTTGTTGGCTGCGGTCGTGTTGCTCATGCCATCATGTGCGAAGCATCCCTCTGTGCCCTCTTCATCCTCAGTGTGCTCTGTGCTCCCACCTATCTTCCCCGATTATTGCAATGTCACCGTGCCTTGCAACATTGCGCCGCTCAACTTCATGCTTCCGGCTGACCAGTATAAAGAATGTGTGGCACGTCTCACCACGCCCGATGGCCAGCAGCAGACCTACGGCAGTGGTGTGAAGGTGCAGATACCCGAATCGGAATGGCATGCCATGCTTGATGCCTCGAAGGGCAAGAGCATCAAGGTAGAGGTCTGGGGACAGAAAGAAGACCAGTGGCTGTCGTTCCGTCCGTTTGAGATACATGTTGCCGAACAGCCTATCGACGAATATCTGTCGTATCGCCTTATCGAACCGTCGTATGTCGCATGGACCTACATGGAAATCGCCCAGCGCAATATTACCACGTTCGAGGAGACACAGATTTTCAACAATGAGATAACCATGAACAACAATAGGATAGGCCAGTGCATCAACTGCCACAGCTATCAGAACTACAAGACCGACAACATGCTCTTCCATGTGCGTCTTGCTAATGCCGGTACCGTTATTGTGAACGATGGTAAGGTCTCGAGAGTCAATATGAAGCGCGACTATACCATCTCTGGAGGTGTCTATCCGGCATGGCATCCAACAGCCAAGCTGATAGCCTTCTCGACCAATAAGACACGGCAGGGATTCCATACGTTAAATCCCAACAAGATTGAGGTATATGACATGGCCAGCGATATGATCCTCTACGATGTGGAGACCGACTCGGTGAGCATCGTCAGCAATGATTCAACGCTTCTGGAAGTGTATCCTACCTGGTCGCCCGACGGCAACTACCTCTATTACTGTAAGTCTGTTCCGCTTCCTGAAGAAATGCGCGACAAGGATATCCGCACCACCTACCCGAAAATACAGTATAACCTCTATCGCCGTTCGTTTGATTTGGCATCGCACGGCTTTGGTGATGAGGAACTCGTCTATGATGCAGCATCGTCCGACAAGAGCGTCTCGTTGCCCCGCATCAGTCCCGACGGCCGCTATCTGCTGTTTGCCTTGGGACAGTATGGCTGTTTCCATAGCCGTCACCATGATGCAGACATTGTCTGTATCCCGTTGGAATCCAAAACCTCCCCCAACCCCTCCCAAGGAGGAGAGCAGAGTTCCTCCCCTTCGGGAAGGTTAGGAGAGGCTCTTCTTGATCCTGCTACAGCTCTCGATCTCACCCTCCTCAATAGCGATGGCTATTCAGACAGCTATCCCTCATGGTCGAGCAACGGACATTGGATTATGCTTGCCAGCCGTCGTGACGATGACAACTACAGTCGTGTCTATTTTGCCTATTTCAACAATGGAAAAGTTGAGAAGGCCTTCCTGTTGCCGCAGGAAGACCCCGAACTGCATATCAGCCTTCTGAAGAGCTATAACCGTCCGGAGTTCATGGTAGAGCCTGTCAAGATCAGCGTCGAGGAATTTAGCCGAGTGTTTGATAAGTAGTTGGGAATGAAGCATCTGCGTGGTTTATATACGTTCATGTTCGGTGTGGCGGTCCTGCTCTTTTTTGGACTGGCCTATCCGCACCACCTGCACTATCAGGAACAGTTTCAGCTATTTCTCTTCGACAGCACCTATGTGTGGGAGATTGTGCGTCTGCCAGGCGGCATCGCTGACCTGTTGGGACGCTTCTGCACACAATTTTTCCTTTTTGCCTGGTTCGGTGCTATAATTATTGCGCTGCTGCTCTCGTTGGTACAGTTGCTGACGCTTCGCCTGATCAGTTCTTCATTCTCCATTCTCCATTCTCAATTATTCTACGGACTGAGCTTTGTGCCTTCCTTCCTGCTCTGGCTCTTCCTGCTCGACGAGAATGCACTTCTGGGTGGTGTCTGGGCAGTACTGCTCACGCTCCTTGCTGCTTGGGGCTTCGACCAGACGGCTATGCGACAAACCCGTTGGACGCGGCGTATGCTACTCATTGCCGCCGTTCCCATTCTCTATTGGATGGTGGGGCCAGTCTGCATCGTGTTCTTCCTCCTGCAGGTTTTGAGGGCTCATGGGACTCGTGGGGAAAATGAGACCACCGGGACTGTTGCATGGTATTATGGCGCGTTTGTGCTTTTGGCTATCATGCTTGTCATACTGTCATCTTATGTCCCCGTACCAGCCGACAAGCTTTGGACTGGCATACATTACTATCGCTATCCGACAATAGTTCCTGTCCTGTTATGGTCTGCGGCTCTGTCTGTCTTTGTTGTTGCACTCATTGTTCGTGTTTTTCATAAGTCGAAAGATGCCTCGGCTCGTCCTGTTGTGACGCTTGCCTCCTTTGTGTTAGTGTCCGTAGTTATGGGGTTTTTCGTATGGAAGAACAGCAACTTCAGGGCAGAAAAGGTGATGCAATATGACTTCATGGCCTGTCACCAGCAATGGAACCGTATCCTTCAAACCGTCAGTGCTGAAAAGCCTAACAATCAAATTGGGGTTACGGTACAGAATCTGGCCTTAGCCATGCACGGAATGCTCGCTGAACACCTGTTCGAATATAACCAGAACGGTATTCTGGGTCTTTTGCCCGATGTCCAGAGCGATGCGACGAGTCCTATGCCTACAGCCGAGGCCTTCTATCAGTTGGGTATGATAAATGTTGCTCAGCGAACGGTCTTCGAAGCACAGGAAGCGATTCTTGATTTCCAGAAAAGTGGCCGCTGCTACAAGCGGCTGGCGCAGACCAACTTGATTAATGGCAAATACGAAGTGGCCTGTAAATATCTCATGGCGTTACAAAAGACCCTCTTCTATCGTGATTGGGCCAATGAAACACTACAGTTGTTGGGAAATGAAGAGGCGATAGCCAAGCATCCCGAATACGGACCTCTGCGCCAGTATGCCTATCATAATGACTTTTACTTCAGTGACCATGTGACGCCTGAGATGCTGGAATGTCTCTATTACGGTAACCAGGACAATCACCTGGCCTTCCAGTATCTGATGGCCTACTACATGCTGACGGGCGATCGTGAAGGCTACACCAAACTGATGGAAGAGGTGAGAAGTAAGAGGGAAGATGTATGATGTAAGATGGATGAAGTAAGATGGAAGAAGTAAAGATGAAAGAGATAATATATATAATAAGGTGTTTGGTGTTGGCTGTTGGCTGTTGGCTGTTGGCAGCTTGCACGGAGACAGTCAGTGATGCACGGCAGGAGGCCACTCAGCCTCAGATCTATCCCGACTACCTCGGTGTCACCATACCCGTGAATATTGCTCCTCTCAACTTTTGCATGGCAGATGAGTCGGCTTTGCGTATTGATGCCGTCATTACCGACAGCCACGGACATAGCCTGCACAGCCAAGGCGAAGAATCTGTTGACTTCGACCTTGACGACTGGCACGACCTGCTCCATCTACTCTCCTCGGGGAGGTCGGGAGGGGGTCTTGACTCGCTCACCGTTACTGTCTCTGCCAAGTACGACGATGGTTGGCACACCTATCGTCCGTTCACCATCTACGTCAGTCCTGACAGCATTGACTATGGTATCTGCTACCGTCTGATTGAGCCAGGCTATGAGGTGTGGAGCAAGATGGGCATTTATGAGCGCGATCTGTCTTCGTTCGATGAGCGACCGTTGATTGAGAATACACAGTTCGAAGGTTGTGTAAACTGTCATAGTTTCAACCGAGGCAACCCTGCCGATATGAGCCTTCATATCCGTGGCCCGCATGGTGCCACGCTGCTGCGTCACTCCCTCTCCTTCGGGGAGGGGCAGGGGAGGGGCTCCCTGACAGCTTACAACACCAAGACCGACCAGACGCTCGGCTTCTGTGTCTATCCCTACTGGCATCCCTCGGGTCGCTATATTGCCTATTCCACCAATACCACGAGACAGTTGTTTCACAGTGCCGACCCCAACCGTATTGAGGTCTTCGATGAAGCCTCCGATATCTTGGTCTATGATGTTGAGAAAAACGAGCTCCTGCTGTCGCCCCTCCTCAAGCAAGATTCTATCTACGAGACCTATCCCGTATTCTCGGCTGACGGCCGTTCCCTCTATTTCTGTGCAGCAGGAAAGAGTGTAGAGAGTAGAGTTGATAGTTTAGAGTTTCCTTCCGGAGTCCCTGAAGGTGAGGGAAAGGCGGAAGCAAACTCTACACTCTACACTCTCAACTCTCAACTTAATGAGATCCGTTATAATCTCTACCGCATTGATTTTGATCCTGCAACGGGTACCTTCGGCAACCGTATAGACACTATTGTCGATGCCGCACATGGTGCCCCCCTCTCCTCCCCACGGGGAGGTCGGGAGGGGGTCTCCGTCTCCTTCCCCCGTCCTTCCTACGACGGTCGCTTCCTTTGCTATACACTCTCCGACTACGGACAGTTCAGCATCTGGCATCATGAGGCTGACCTCTGGTTGCTCGACCTCGCTACAGGCGAGAGTCGTCCCATGGATGGGGCAAACTCTGACGATACGGAGTCGTTCCACAACTGGAGCACCAACTCCCGCTGGCTCGTGCTCAGCTCCCGTCGCGACGATGGCCTCTTTACGCGGCCCTATTTCTGTCACGTTGATGCCAAGGGTGTTGTCAGCAAGGCCTTTATGCTGCCGCAGCGGAATCCGCGTCGTTTCTATCGTGAGCGTTTCCTGTCCTTCAATGTGCCCGAATTCATCATTGGCCCGACCCGCTTCGATGGTCATGAGGCCAGTCAGCTTATCAACGCTGAATATCGCAAGAACTTTGGCGTGCGTAAGTAAAGTGACATGCAGCAAGTGAGTCTGCACCGTTTCCGAAAGGTAAAGGTAGATACTAAAAGATAAAAAGCAATTATAAGATGAAAAAGTTAGTTTTGTTTATGATGTCTTTGGCAGTTGTCACGATGTTCTACGGCTGTCAGCAGAAGGATCCCAATGAGTGTCGTATTCACGGTACAGTAGTTGGTGAACAGTATGAAGGTAAGCTGGTTTTCTTGGTGCCGCTAAAGGGTTCTGCCACGTTAGAAACCGTTGACAGTGTGGTTATCAGGGATGGTAGGTTTGAGTTCAGGGCTGATTCGATGAAGTTGTATAAGATTCTTCTTGACTATCATTTCCGTTATGGTACGCAGTCGTTGTTGGTAGTTGGTGAACCTGGTGACATCGAAGTCATCATCGACAGTATCAGTCATGGTAAGGGAACGCCTCTGAACGACTCCTTGGAGAAATGGAGGCTTGTGACGGAGCAGCATAACCAGGTATTTGGCCCGCTGAACCAACGTATTTATCAGGAAAATCTGGCAGGTCATCATGAGGTGGCAGACAGCCTGAGAGCTATCTCTGACAGTATCCACCTTGAATATAAGAACTTTACGCGGCAAATGTCAGAGAATCTGCAGCCGGGTGCGTTACACGACTTCCTGAAGAGCTTGTTTCCACTGACTTATCAGAAGAAGATGCCTGACGGTTCCGTCGTAACGATGGATGCCGATACGAATGAACCAATTAGTGAGTAAATGCGGCTGCATTTACTCACTAATCATCAATCACTAATCTCTCAACTATAAACTCTCAACCCTCAACACATTAAAGTGCCTCCAGCATCCGTTTGATAACTACCGAACAGCTGATTTCGCGGTTGGCGGCCTCTGGTATGACAAGACTGTTGGGACTCTCGATAACATCATCGGTGACGATGAGGTTGCGGCGTACGGGCAGACAGTGCATGAACTTGCCGTTGTTCGTCCATGACATGTGCTCGGTATCTACTGTCCATGAGCGGTCCTCGCAGGTTATCTTGCCGTAGTCGGCAGGGTTGGTCACGCCGGGGTTGCTCCAGTTCTTGGCGTAGATGAAGTCTGCACCCTCAAAGGCTTTCTTCTGGTCGTACTCCACACGGGCATTGCCTACAAACTTGGGATCAAGCTCGTAACCCTTGGGGTGGGTGATAACGAGATCCACATCAGGGTCAGCATTCATCCACTGTGCAAAACTGTTAGGTACGGCCTGCGGCAATGCACGGCAATGGGGTGCCCAAGTCAGTACGACCTTGGGAAGAGAACTTCGACCCCCCTCAAGCTCCCCCGAGGGGGAGTGACTGCCACATAGAGAGCCTCCCCTCGGGGAGGTCTGGAGGGGGTTGTACTCCTTGATCGTTATCAGGTCTGCAAATGCCTGCAAGGGGTGTACGGTAGCTGTCTCCATAGCAAATACTGGACGGCCGGAATATTTGATAAACTGCTGTAGGACGGTCTCGGCATAGTCGTATTCGCGGTCAGTAAGCCCGGCGAAGCTTCTTACACCGATAAGGTCGCAGTAGCAGCCCATTACGGGAATCGCCTCCAAGAGATGCTCGCTCTTGTCGCCGTCCATGATGACGCCACGTTCTGTCTCGAGCTTCCAGGCACCGGCATTTACGTCCAGCACGATGACGTTCATGCCGAGGTTCATGGCAGCCTTCTGTGTCGAGAGGCGGGTGCGCAGACTATTATTGAAGAATATCATCATGAGCGTCTTGTTCTTGCCCAGATGCTGATATTTGAAACGGTCGTTCTTAATCTCAAAAGCTTCGGCCATCGCCTTGTCCAATGGGCCGATGTCCTGTACGTTGATAAATGATCTCATAATTTTAAAGCCCACCCCAGCCCTCCCGAAGGGAGGGAGAATGGGTACGATTAATTGTTATTATTATTATCTCAATTCTCTGTTTTCTGCAGGAATCCCTTCCCCCTCCCTTCGGGAGGGCTGGGGTGGGCTTATGCCCTTGTTTGTCCTTCGCCCTCGATGAGCCATTTGTAGGTGCAGATCTCTTCAAGTGCCATCGGACCACGGGGACCCAGTTTCTGTGTGGAGATGCCTATCTCAGCGCCAAGACCGAACTGGGCACCGTCGGTAAAGCTGGTGGGTGCGTTCCAATAGACGCAGGCAGCATCGACATGAGCCTGGAACTGACGGGCTACCTGTTCGTTCATCGTCACGATGGCCTCACTGTGTCCGGAGCCATTCTCGTCAATATGGGCGAGGGCTTCTTCAAGCGAGGCAACAGTCTTAATGGCGAGCTTGTAGTCCATGAACTCGGTGCCAAAGCTATCGTCTGTCGCATGCTCCAGCAGGGGATATTTGCCATCGAGAGCGGCAAAAGCCATGTCATCAGCATAGATGATGACATTCTTCTCGGCCATAGGCTTGACTAATTCGACCAGATCTGCGAGTCTGTCTATATGAACGAGCAGACAGTCGAGTGCATTGCAGACGCTGACACGACGGGTCTTGGCATTGTTGATGATGGCCTTGCCCATCTCCAGGTCACCGTCCTTGTCGAAGTAGGTGTTTACCACGCCGGCACCAGTCTCGATGACGGGGATGCGGGCGGTGTCACGGACAAAGTCAATGAGCTTGCGACCGCCACGGGGAATACACAGATCGACATAGCCTACGGCATTCAACATCTCACCCGTTGCCTCGTGGGTAGCCGGCAGCAGGGCCACGACATCTGGACTGATACCAAATTTCTCCAGTATCTCATGGATGAGTGCCACCTCTTCACGGTTCGAGCAGTCAGCATCCTTGCCGCCCTTTAGCACACAGGCGTTTCCGCTCTTGAAGCAGAGCGAGAAGACATCGAAGGTGACGTTGGGACGGGCCTCATAGATCATGCCGATGACACCGAACGGTACACTGACGCGACAGAGACGCAAGCCATTGGGCAGTGTCTTCTGCTTCGTGACATGTCCGAGGGGCGAGGGCAGGATAGCGACGTTACGCATGTCGGCAGCAATGTCGTCGAGCCGTTTCTCCGTCAGTTGCAGACGGTCGTAGAGCGGATTCTCCCTCGACATCTTAGCCAAGTCCTGTGCGTTAGCCTTGAGTATCCTCTCCTTGTTATTGACAATGGCATCGGCGACAGCATTCAGTATCTCATTCCGCTGCTCGTCGCTCAACAGTGCCAGCGACTTACTGGCTCGCTTCACCCGTTCAAATGTCTCTTTCAATTGCATTTCTTCAATATGTTAGTCTGTTATTCTGTCTTTGGAACGAATTCTGTATGTGGTGTCTCGTCCTTCCGCTCAATGAGGTCGATAAGGATGTTCTCGCGCTCACCGTTGGCGATGATGACGCGGATGCCCTGTGACTGTACTTTAGAGGCTGTGGTGTATTTCGAGTGCATGCCGCCACGTCCAAAGGCGCTCTTCTCCTCTTTGATGTATTGCGAGAGGTCGGTGCCGGGAGCCACGCTGGGAATAATTTGCGACGTAGGATTGTCGGGGTGCCCGTCATAGATGCCGTCGATGTTGCTCAACAGTATCAGCGTGTCAGCCTGCATCATCTGTGCGATGAGTCCCGATAGCTCGTCGTTGTCGGTGAACATCAGCTCAGTGACACTCACCGTGTCGTTCTCGTTGACGATGGGCAGCACGTCGTTCTCGAGCATCACCGTCATGCAGGCACGCTGGTTGCGGTACTGCTCACCGGGCTGGAAGTTCTCCTTCATCGTCAGTACCTGCCCGACATGGATGCCGAACTCGCGGAACAGGTCGTAGTACAGTCCTACGAGCTTTACCTGTCCGACGGCACTATACAGCTGGCGTTGCTCTACCGAGTCGAGCGAGTGATCGACTCTCAACTCCCCTCGTCCGCTGGCCATAGCACCCGATGACACAAGGATAACCTCAATGTCCTGCCTGCGTAGCCAGGCTATCTGATCGACCAGTGCCGACATGCGTGTCACGTCAAGCTTTCCGTCCGGTCGCGTCAACACGTTCGAGCCAACTTTTACAACGATACGTTTCTTATCGTTCATATCTTGATTGTTTTTATGACTAATCCCTCAACACTCAACTCTCAACACTTACTCTTGTCAGCGTTGCGGATCTCCACGCGGCGGATTTTGCCGCTGATGGTCTTTGGCAACTCATCGACAAACTCCACGATGCGGGGATACTTATAGGGTGCCGTCACCTTCTTTACATGCTGCTGTAGCTCTTTCACGAGGTCTTCGCCGGCCTTCGCCTTCCACTCCTTGCCGAGTACGACGGTAGCTTTCACCACCATGCCGCGAATGTCGTCAGGCACACCGGTGATGGCACATTCTACGACGGCAGGATGGGTCATCAGCGCACTCTCCACCTCAAACGGACCGATGCGGTAGCCGGAACTCTTGATGACGTCGTCGATACGACCCTCGAACCAGTAGTAGCCGTCTTCGTCGCGCCACGCCATGTCGCCGGTGTGATACACTCCGTCGTGCCATGCCTCGCGGGTCAGCTCCTCGTCGCGGTAGTAGTATTTGAATAGGCCAAGGGGAAGGCTCCCTTGGGGGGCTTTTATCACTATTTCCCCTTTCTCACCATCCTCGCAGGGCGTGCCGTCGGCACGCAACAGGTCGATGTTGTATTGTGCATTGGGCATACCCATCGAACCGGGCTTTGGAGTCATCCAGGGGAAGGTGCCGAGAGTCATCGTCGTCTCCGTCTGGCCGAAGCCCTCCATGATGGTGAGGCCCGTCTTCTCCTTGAGCTTTTCGAACACGGCGGGGTTCAAGGCTTCGCCAGCCGTGCAGCAGTATTCGAGCGAAGACAGGTCGTACTTCGACAAGTCCTCACGAATCATGAAACGGTAGATGGTGGGTGGTGCACAGAAGCTGGTCACCTTGTATTTCTCTATCTGACGCAGCAGCGTGTCGGCATTGAACTTCTCGTGGTCAAACACAAAGACCGTTGCACCGGCAAACCACTGTCCGTAGAACTTGCCCCATACGGCTTTGCCCCATCCTGTGTCGGCTACGGTGAGGTGCAGGCTTCCCTGATGCAGGTTGTGCCAGAAGACACCCGTCGTCAGGTGTCCCATGGCGTAGAGGTAGTTGTGAGCCACCATCTTCGGCTCACCGCTGGTGCCACTGGTAAAGTACATCAGCATCGTGTCTTCGTTGTTGTTGACGAAGGCAGGTCTTGCAAAAGGAGGAGCCTTTCGCCACTCTGACTGCCAGTCGTGGAAGAGACTCTCCTCTTGCCCCTCCCTGTGAGGGAGGGGAGTAGATAGATCTGCCACCTCTTTGTCTTGAGAGTAATTGCTCCCCTCCCTCACTGGGAGGGGCAGGGGGGTGGGTCTGACTATGATATACTGCTTCACGGTCGGACTCTCGGGCATAGCCAGCTGTATCTGACTGGTGACGTAGGGGTCATCGACGCAGATGATGGCCTTGACACTTGCACGCGTGTTCCTATAGATAATATCCTTCTTCGTCAGCATGTGGGTAGCGGGAATCACTACGGCACCGATCTTATGCAGGGCCAGCATGATCACCCACCACTCGTAGCGGCGCTTCAGGATGAGCATCACGGGGTCGTTCTTGCCGATGCCTAATGACATCAGGTAGCTGGCAGCCTGATCGGTCTGCTCCTTCAGTTCGGCGAATGTGGTACGTATCTCTTCTCCCTGGTCGTTGGTCCATAGTAGGGCCAGACCGTCGGGCCACTCTTCTGCCCAGACGTCCATCACGTCGTACGCAAAGTTAAAGTTCTCCGGGATGATGAACTCCAGGTGTTGGTTATAGTCTTCTACAGACTCGAAGTGTGTCTGCTTTAAAAATCTATTCAAGAGACCTACCCCCTGCCCCTCCCTGTGAGGGAGGGGGGTAGATACTTCTTGTGTTTCCGTTTTCTTTTCCATATTGTTTCTGTGTTTCTTTTGTAATTACTCCCCTCCCTGCTGCAGGGAGGGGTAGGGGGTGGGTCTCTTATTCCACCGTAAACGCGAGGAACTTGACTGCTTTGTCACCGACGGCGAGCATGCCGTGAGGCTTCGTGGAGTCGAAGTAGATAGAGTCGCCCTCTTCAAGTATCATCGTCTTGCCGCCGATGAAGAGTTCCATCTTGCCCTCCAGCACGAGGTTGAACTCCTGTCCTGGGTGTGTGTTCTTATAGATGGTGCGGGCACCGGGCTTCGGCTCGACGGTAACGATGAAAACGTCGGCCTTGTGGTTCACGAATCCGCTTACCAGACTCTGGTACTTATAGGCCTTGGTACGTTCTACCGACATGCCCTGCCCTTTGCGTACCACGAAGTACGACTTCATGCGGGGGGCCTCTGCAAACATCAGCTCCTCGGCACTCACGCCGTACTTATGGGCTATCTTCATCAGGTTCGAGATGGTGATATCCAACTCGCCAGCCTCTATCTTCTCATACTTCTCCTTGTCAATGCCGATGACCTCGGCCACTTCTTCGGATGAAATGTCGAGCACGTCGCGCAGTCCGCGCAGCCGCTCGCCAATCTGTTTCAGTTGTTCGTCCATGTTTCTTATGTTTATTCTTCTATGATATATTCTGTTGTGTCTTGAGGCTCCTCAGCTTCTTCCACCCTTTCCTCTTCAGGAACCCAAGGCTTGCCATTGCGGTATTTCCTGTTCTTGTCGTGTGCATCGGGCATGTCAAACTCATCGTGCTTCTCTATCTCGAAAGTCGATGGGTCGGCATCCTTGACGATTTCACCGCAATGCCACACGTGGGTACGGTCCTTCGTATAGCAGGAGTATTTGCCGACGGGGGTATAGGTGGCGGGATCGGCACCTTCCAGAATCTTGCCGAAGTAATAGACGTGACGCTTGTCTTTCGCCTCAAACGTAGAGATCAGCTCCAGCGTTGCAGGGTCGGAGTTCTCTATGCGCAGGCTGTCGAAATAGACGTAGCGGCTATCCACTCCCCACATCTCGTCTTCGTCGCACTTCAGCGTACGGAATGTCTTGAGGTCGGCAACACCTACTGCTGCACCTCTGTAGTAATAGTCATGCTTGTCGTGGAAAAGGGGGAACCGGTCCACTTCTACTGAAGCGGGGTCGGCACCTTTCACCAGTCGGCTCTTGAACCACACATGCTCCTGATCGCGCCCCAGCCAGTCCTTCACGCTCTGGAATGTTTCCGCGTCGCAATCTTCAAGCGGTTCTTTGATGGTCCCGAAACTGAACGTCCAATAGGTGAAATAGACCGAGTCGCCTTCCACCTTATACTTGCCGTCGCTGTTGCATCCTGTCATCAGGACCGTCATTGCCATCAGCACACATGCCGTTATTCCAATCTTTATCAGTACTTTCATCTGCAATTAGTGAAATTCGTTAAATTCGGTCGTTAAATACATACGTCCGTTCTTGCGTCCCTTCGGTAGCAAGCGGCAAGCCGAGCGGTCCGTTGTCCGTTGTCTGTTGTCCGTTCTTGCGTCCCTTCGGTAGCAAGCGGCAAGCCGAGCGGTCTGTTGTCCGTTGTCTGTTGTCCGTTGTCCGTTGTCACTACTTCGCTCCTGCTTTCAGCCCTCGGATGACGGCCGATGTGAAGCCGGCATGCTCCATCTCGTTCAGTCCCTTGATCGTTACTCCACCAGGAGTCGTCACCAGGTCGATGGCTGCTTCCGGGTGCAGGCCCGAAGCCTCGAGCAGTTCTACGGCTCCCTTCATGGTCTGCATGACGATGCGTTTGGCATCGTCGGCCTTGAAGCCCAGCTCTACGCCGCCCTCCGATGCTGCCCGCACATAGCGCATGGCGTAGGCGATACCACAGGAGGCCAGCGTTGTGCCTGCTGCCAGATGCTGCTCGTCGGTGAGAATGGTGCTGCCCATCTCGTCGAAGATGGCCTTCACCTGTTCTGTCTGGTGCTGTACTACAGCACCGCACGGTACGAGGAACGTCATTGACGCCATCTCGGCAATGGCGATGTTGGGGATGCAGAGGAAGAGGGGAGGGCATTGCTCGCCCAGCCACTCCCTGATGTCGGCCGACTTGACACCGGCGGCAATCACAACGAGCAGCTGCTCCTGTGGGTTCAGCATGTCCTTGATGCCTTTGAGCACGCCTTCCACCAGCCAGGGCTTGACGACGACACATACGATGCCGGCTCCCTCGACGGCGAGCCGGTTGTCGGTGGTCACGCAGACCCCCTTCGGTGTGAACTTCTCCGCTACGGCCGGTGACGGGTCGCTTACGGTAATGTCTTCGTTACGGAAGGTCCTGCCTTTGATGAGTCCCTCAACAATGGCGCCTCCCATAGCTCCCGCTCCAATAATCGTTATCTTCATAAATTCGTTCGATTCGTGTGATTCGTTGTCGTTAAAACTTCAAAAGTCTTCCTCCGGTTGCACCCTGATGAGCCTCTCGATGAAGTCGTCGGCTTCTGCCTTCGTCAGACAGAGCGGCGGCAGCAGGCGCAGGATGTTCTGTCCGGCACACCCCGTGAAGCAGTGCTCGTGGCGGATGAGCGGCTTGCGAACCATCTGGTGAGGCATGTCGAGTTCGATGCCGATCATCAGTCCACGGCCTCGCACATCCGTGATGTGTGAGCTGCCGATGCCCTTGATGCCTTCCATCAGGTAGTCACCCACGATGCGGGCGTTCTCCACCAGGTTCTCCTCTTCGAAGACGTCCAGCACGGCAAGTGCTGCCGCACAAGCCAGGTGGTTGCCGCCAAACGTAGTCCCCAACTGTCCATAGACAGGCTCGAAGTCGGGAGAGATGAGTACGGCACCCATCGGGAAACCATTGGCTATGCCCTTGGCTACGGTGATGATGTCGGGCTTGATGCCTAACCACTGGTGGGCAAAGAACTTGCCGCTGCGGCCGTAGCCGCATTGTATCTCGTCGCAAATCAGCGTAGCACCGTAGCGCTTGCAGGCGTAGGCCAGTTTCTGGGCGAAGTCGGGCGTAGCCATCTGGATGCCGCCGATGCCTTGGATGGGTTCCAGGATGACGGCAACCACACCGCCACGTGACAGCTCACGAATCCACGGCTCAATGTCGTTGAGCGGCAGGAAGCGTGCATGATGGTTGTCGTTGACCGGTGCCACGATCTTCGGGTTGTGGGTCACCTCGACAGCCAGCGAGGTACGACCGTGGAAGGAGTGCTCGCATGCCAGGATGCGTGTTGCTCCGGGGTTCTTGAACGATGCCAGCTTCAGCGCGTTCTCGTTGGCTTCCGCACCGCTGTTGATCAGGAACAGCTGGTAGTCGTCATAGCCGCAGACCTTACCCAGGCGTTCTGCCAGCTCCGACTGAAGCTTGTTGACCACTGAGTTCGAATAAAACCCAATCTTGTTGAGTTGCTCCGACACCTTATTAATATAATGGGGATGCGAGTGGCCGATGCTGATGACAGCATGACCGCCATACAGGTCAAGGTACTCCTGACCCTTGTCGTCCCAAACCTTACAGCCTTTGCCTTTGACGATGTTCACGTCATAAAGGGGATAAACGTCGAAAAGTTTCATATCTTTCGTCTTTGTGATAATCGCGACAAAGGTACGAATAAGTGAGCACAATACAAAACAAAATATTAATTTTTTGTTTTTATTGTCGAACGATAGTAACTTCGGCAAGGCCAAAGCTGCGGTAAAAAGGCGCTTCACGATTTATCATTTTCTAACAAAAAGGTGTAAGAAAATGATAAATCCGCGAAAAATGACGCATTGTCGAAAAGAAAATGCATGGAATATTTGTCCGTTTGAAGATTATTGCTTATCTTTGCCCTGTCATTTTAAGGCACCCCAGACAAGATTATCAACTTCAATACATAATATTAACATTAAAATCAAAACAATTATGAGAAAATTATTTACTTCGTTAATCCTCCTTACGATGGGAGTGATGATGTCACAGGCTCAAGTCTATGTGGCAGGTTATCAAAGTAACAGCTCTGGTAAGTTTACCACTGGTGTTACAAGTGGAAGTGCCACTTTGTCGTCAGATGGTAAGACGCTGACCCTTACCAATGCCGTTATTGAGCCAAGCGGCACCTATAACGGTATCAACAACAATGGCGTGGCCGGTCTCAAGATTGTTATCAAAGGTACTTGCTCGATTAAAGGCAAAGGCCGTGGTATCATAACAAATGCCAACACAACCATTAGTGGCGAAGGCGGCTCACTGACCGTTGACGTTTCAGAAAACACTGACAACTATGGCTGTATCAAGGTTGAAAACGGTGCAACCTTAACTGTGGAATGGATCAATCTGACCTGTAAAGGTAAGAGCTTTGGTATTGACGGCACAGGTACGGAGACCTTAAAACTGTTGTGCTGTGAAGTTAATGTATCCACTACAGGAAGCGGCTCGTGCATTCAGCAGTTTGCCTCGCTTTCCAAGAACGCTAACTATTGGTTTTATGGTGAGACATGGAATTCTACCGATAAGAAACTCTACAAGTCTAATGGTTCATCGAACGCCACAAGCTGCTATCTGGCAGCAAATTTGAAAGTCGGCATGTTCAATGTCAATTCAAACTCTACTTGGAATTTCTTAGGCGGCAGCGACGGTGGTCTGACGGCAGGCTCTATTAATTACGAATCTTCTACCAAGACACTGACGTTCGACGGTGCAACGTTCAAGGCTCCCACCAATGTTTGTGTTGTTCAGAACAATAACGTGGATGGACTGATCATCAAGCTGGCAGGAAAGAACACCCTTAGCCTTTCTTATGCGTCTAGCGGTTCTGCTTTTCGTTTCAGCAAGAGCACGACTATTGAAGGTGCAGGTTACACATCGAGCTATAAGAACACCATTACGGCATATCTTCCAATCTATCAGTATAGCTCAGGAACGCTTACCATCAACAATGCCTACCTGGAATTAAACGGTAAGAACTATGGTATGACTGGCGGTTCTTCTGCTTCTGGTAAGTCTTTGATAATTAAAAAATCTTATGTTTCTGTGTCTAACACTTCTGATTTTGAGACAGCTTCCATTGCTGCTTTCGAGAAATGTGAGCTCACAGACTGTAACGTCGATGCTTCTGTTGCTTCTGGCATCTGCTATCGCTCTTCGCTGAAGGGCTTCGGCGACAATAGCGGTAATCTTTACAAGAAGAAAATCCTTATCAATGTTCCCTCAACTACATATAATATTTATGTTGCCGGAACACAGGTGAGCAACCTTAACGCCTCTAATGTTGTTGTTGATGGCCTGACTGCTGGTAAAATTTCTTATGACAACAGTAACAAAAAGCTGACGCTGACCGGTGCGCAGTTGACACTTCCTTCTGGCAACGATGAAGCTGCCCTTGATCTTAGAGTAGCTGGCCTGACTGTTAACTTTGTTGACAATAGTAGTGGCGCAGAAAATGACATAAAAGCTAAAAATACTGTCTTGAGTGTTCGTGAAAACACCACCTTTACTGGAAGCGGCTGCGTGACCTTTACATCAACAGAAGGTTCAGGCTGTAATATGTTTGGAACCTCAACAACACTAACCCTGGATATGGATGGTCGTGCAAGTTTCATTGGTGCAAATTATGGTATGGCGGCCTATAATTTAGTTATGAAGAAGACCTCTAATTCTTACCACTATCGATTTAAGGGTGGCAGCAATGCTTCCTTGTATGTGATTACCAAGCTCACTCATGATGGTTTGGACTTATATAGTGGTACGAGTAAGGGTGAAGAGAGTACCTATGGCTGCTATTTTGACAACCAGTATGTCAGACAGAATGGCGGTGCTGTTGCCAAGGGACTTGTTGTTTACCGTTATATCACAAACAAGTACGATCTCTATGTTGGCGATACGCGGGTGACGGATTGTAACGCCAAGGGTATAGGCAGTAAGTACATCACCGCTGGCGGTGCTACGGCCGCAGTCTATGATGCAACCAACAAGAAACTGACGCTGAACGGTGCG
>CAJOQT010000109.1 GCA_905236875.1 uncultured Prevotella sp.
CGCCAATGCAGAAGAATAGTTTTTCATCACGTATAAAGTAATCATAGAGATCACCGCCCACCTCACGGGCTGGAACCAGCGAACCTCTCACCTCTAACCACTCACCTCTCACCTCTTCTTTAGGCAGCATGCTCTGCTGTATCTGACTGGCCACACGCAGTTCTCCGCCAATGCGCTCTTTCTCAGCATTTATTTTCCGCAGACGTTCCATATTGCGAGAACTACGCCAAACGATGATTCCTACAAACAGTAGTCCTATCATCACCGGAAGCAGCAGTAAGAGACGAATCCTCCGCAGATTGCCGAAGATATCATTGTCTTCAAGGACATTGATAAGCACCCAGTTTGTTTTTCCGCCTACGGGAGTATAGAACACATGATACTTCTTGCCGTCTTCATCCTTTATGACAAAGTAAGCATCATTGTTGTCGTCGGCTTTCAATAATTGAAGCACCTGTTTCATTACCGGAGTGTACTCACCTGCCAGTCTGTTTTTACTGCCTGTCACCAGAAAACGTTGAGTTGATTGATAGATTTTTTCCTCGTTGATGACATCTTCCAGCCAGTCGATGGTAATATCGGCAAATACAACGCCGACAGTCTTATTCGAGGAGTCGCGTATAGGAACGCTATAGGTCGTTATGACAGCCTTGGCACCGACAATGTCCACATAAGGTTCGCTCCAATGTACTTCTCCCTGTGAAACTGGAATGCGGAAATATTCTTTTTGCGTATGATCCACCCCATTACTTCCGATTTGCATCGAAACAATAGAGTCTTGTCCTCTTCGCACTGCGTATGGCTCGAAAAACTTGCCCTTCTCCGGATAGTAGTTTTGAATAAAGGCAACGCCACTACCCCAGAAAGAAGGGTTGTTCTTTACCATCCGCCGGGAAATATCAAACATCCAGTCTGGTTCATCCAGTCCTTCGCTTACTACCCACGCCATATTGTCCATCGTCACCTCAACAATGGCAAGTTTGTTGCGTATGCAAAGGTAGATGGCATTCATCTCGACACGCACTTGTCGCTCCATGGTCTCTTGGATATAGTTCTGCCCGGCATAATACATTACACCTGTCGTCATCTCTAATAGCAATGCTGCTAAGATGATGACGGCGAGACTGGTGTTGGTCCTTATGAATTTCTTCAAATGCGCCCACCAACCTTTATCGGCAGATTCTATTTTATTCATGTTGCTATTTTACAATCAACGGATGCAACATCTGATTGATAGCATATTTTGTTGCAAATATACAAATAAAAATTAATAATACAAATAATCGGAAAGATTTTATCGTTGTTTTTTTAATTTCAGTATTCGGCGGACACTCTGATTGATGCGCTCCTCTGTGATAGTGCCGTCCTCTACACTCTTAATAACAGTATTGAAGGCCTGGATGAAGTCCTTGGAGCAGAGTACAATATCGGCACCAGCCTGGATGCAGCCTACGACGGCCTCGTCAATCGTATATTGTTGCGTGATGGCCCCCATATCCATAGCATCGGTCACGATGATGTGCTGATAGCCCAGTTCGTCACGCAGTTTGTCCTGCAGGATGACAGGTGACATCGTGGAGGGTCTGTCGTCTCCTGTGACATTGGGTGCGCTGATATGAGCCGTCATAATCAGCTGACAGCCCCACTGGATGCCTGCACGGAAGGTGATAATCTCACAATTGAGCATCTCGTCCCAAGTCTTCAGCGTCTGCGCATAGCCGTAGTGTGTATCAGCCTTGGTATCGCCATGACCGGGGAAGTGCTTGATGCAGCCGACGATGTCGGCATCCTTCAGTCCCTGCAGGTAGTTGGTCACCATGGGTGCAGCAACGGCAGGATTGTCGCTGAAGGCGCGGGTGCCAATGACAATGTTCTCCGGGTTGGTGTTCACGTCTGCTACCGGGGCGAAATCGATGTCAAAACCGTAGCGCTTCAGATAGGTACCGATGGTGTTGCCGCATTCGTAGGCGTTGGCGGGGTCGCCTGTAGCACCGATGGCTGCCATCGACTCGTACTTCTTTACGTGAAAGTTATCGTTGTTGGCGATACGGGCAACGCGGCCGCCCTCCTCGTCTATGCACATGAGCGGCTTCCCATGCAGTGCTTTCAGCTGCGACATGAACTGCGTTGCAAAGATAAGTATTAATTCTGAAACGACAAAGGAAAAGAAGGAAAAATGGACGAGTAACGCAAATCACAGTTGACGGCCGCATCCTCTGCCAGTTCCCTCATCGTCACTTCACCAGACTTACGGCCTTAGCGAAATACTGACTTTTCTAATTGCTTAAATATCTGTTTGCGAAGCAAGATGCAGCCTTTTGCGGATGTTACCCTTGTCTTTGCTGTTACAAAACAACTTGTTTTGTCAACCAAAAGCTATGCTTTGGTTGAACAAGAGTATAGGTTTTGCGACACAAAACAAGTTGTTTTGTCAGTTCAAGGCACCTTCCCACCATTCTGAATGTTGAGACTTTGTTCTGCTATTAGCTATCATAGCCTATCATAAAGAGCCGGGACCGTAAAGCCTCCTTAGGATAACAGACCGGCACGAAGGGTGCCCATAAACAAACGCCTTATCGCTGCGGATCATTGTTCTTACGGAGTATTCCAATGATGATCAGCAGATAGCCTGTCAGACACAGTATTGGAGCAATGACAATCCTGCGGTGCGAGAAGATCTCGGGATTGAATGACTGCTCTGTGCTTCCCGGTCCGGACATCAGGACATAGCCGGTGACAATCAGGACGCATGCGACTATAAAGACCTGGCGAGGGGTCAGGGCGTGATAACGGAAACGATGATTCTTACTCGAACTGTTTGATGTGGCATTCATATTGCTTGATATATTGATGACAGATGGCTGTTCTTTCATATTCTACTGCCATAGACAGAGCCTGCTGCATGGTCTGCATCCAGGTGCGCTGAGAGTAAAAAGAGGCGGAGCGACGATTGGGGGTGATGGTCTCCATCCACGACAGCCATTCTTCCGAACGCCGTAGCAGATGACGGATGATTTCATCACCCTGTTCCGGATGATTCGTCTGATAGTAGCAACGGGCCATTGAAAGGGCTGCTTCAGTATAGGGTACATTTTCATGCGGCATTTCCTTTTGCCATTTCCGGCATACTGCCAACGCCCGTTCGGTGTCATTCTGCTGTAGCAGCGAGTCGATGAGTATGCCCATGACAAGCTGGTGCGTATTAGCCAGATGTCTTACGTCTTCATCCACATAGATTCCCTGGGTGCTCAGACCGCCAAAGCGGAAACGGTGCATGACATTGTCATAGAGTCGTCCGACATCAACTGGCTGACCTGCTGCCGTCGGAGACACACGGTAGGCGAGACCTTCCAGGACTAAATACTCGCGGAGCAGAGGAAGCATGTCGGAGCCTAAGCTGATGGAGAGATAGACAGGGCGGCTCCAGTCGGCATGCGACAGCATCTCAAGCACCATGAGTTCATTCTTATACAGCGCCTTTTTGTCTTTGAGTGAGATGGTTACATCGCCAATGGTGACGCTGTCTGTGGGAATACACTGTATTTCTCTCTCGTCGCTGAGCACCCATTTGCCGATGATGTTTTTCAGTTCGAAAGGCTTTTCACCCAAAAGCTCTTTGGCTTCATCTGGATGGTGGGCCACAAATTGCCTCACTTCTGCTTTCAGTTCCGGACGGACGGGAATGTACTCACGCTTACCCTCCTGATAGTCCTCGTGCCGCCAGCTGACGGGCAGGGCAGGCGAGTCGTAGGCAGGACGCTTCATCTGGTCGATATACCAGTCGGTCTGCAGGTATTCCATATTGCAGTCGCGGGTGTCAGTCCTCACGCCCTCTACTTCATGGTTGTACCAAAGCGGGAAGGTATCGTTGTCGCCATTCGTCAGGATGACGGGATGTCCGTTGCGCTGCATGCTCTCCAGGTAGTTGGCTCCGAAGTCCCGACAGGTGTAACGGCCTGAACGGTCGTGGTCATCCCAAGTCTGACTCACCATCTGCAGGGGAACAGCCAGACAACAGAAAGCCCCTGCCAAGGCTGCTGTCAGCTGGCGGTTCTTCAGCAGCCAGTGGAACCAGCCTGTGACAAGACCAACGCTCAGGCCTATCCAGACGGCAAAGGCATAAAAAGAACCGGCGTATGCATAATCCCGTTCCCGAGGCTGGAGTGGCGTCTGGTTAAGGTAAACCACGATGGCAAGTCCGGTCATTACGAATAGTAATGCGACAATCCATAGCTGTTGCCATCCCTCCCGGCCTTTGCGCCACTGCCAGACCATGCCAGCCATGCCAAGTATCAGCGGCAAGGCATAGAACACATTACGGCCCTTGTTATCTGCGAGGTCTGACGGCATTTTTGCCGTATCACAGCTTAACAGCCAGTCGTCTATCCACGTTATGCCTGTAATCCAGTTGCCGTGTTCCACTTCGCCATGACCTTGTATGTTGTTCTGCCGTCCCACGAAGTTCCACAGGAAGTAACGCCAGTACATGAAACTGATCTGGTAGGAAATGAAGAAACGCAGGTTCTCGGCAAAGGTAGGCAGGTTCCCTTCCTTTTTTACCCCGCCCATCCAGTCTTCGTATGCCCTGGTGTGCCGCTGTGAGTGCATACGGGGGAAATACATGTTCTCGTTATACAGATATCTGGTGTCGTGGCGTATGACTTCATACTGCTGCTTCCTGGGGTCTGTCGAAGGACGGTAGATCGCCTTACCTTCCTTTTGCTTCGGGACCAGATAGTCGCCTGTTGGTTCTAATGCTACCTCGCTGCAATACGCCGGTCCGTAGAAGAGTGGCGTGTCTCCATACTGCTCGCGGTTCAGATAGCTGCCCAAGGCGAAAATGTTGCCTGGTGCATTCTCACACATCGGCATATTGGCATTCGCCCTGATGAAGATGACACCGTAACTGCTATATCCGGCCAGTATCATCAGGACGCAGGCCAGCGACAGTTTGAGCAGTCTCCGCTTGATCTTATAATATGCTATGGTGAGTGTGCCTGTCAGCAGAATGATATAGACGACGAGTCCTGTGTTGTAAGGGCAGCCGAGCAGGTTGGTGAACAACAGTTCTGCCCAGCCCCCTATTGTCACAATGCCCGGGATGAGTCCGTAGAGGATGATGCCTACCAGCGATGCCCCTGCCACCAATGTCTTCAGTATGCCAATTAGCGTAATACGCTTGGCGTGACGGAAATAGACCACGAACGACATAGCCGGCAGACAAAGCAGACAGAGCAGGTGAACACCTATGGACAGGCCTGTGATATAGGCAATCAGGATAATCCATCGGTCACCGCGTGGACTGTCAGCCTCTGTCTCCCATTTTAATATCAGCCAAAACATCAGGGCTGTCAGGAAACTGGAAAAGGCATACACTTCGGCTTCAACAGCCGAGAACCAGAAAGTATCGCTGAAAGTGTAGGCTAATGCTCCTACCACACCACACGCTTCTATGGTAATGGCATTCGGAATGGTCAGGTTCTCCACTTCAGGGCAAACCAGCTTCCTGGCGAGATGCGTAATGGTGAGGAAGAGGAAGAAGATACATCCTGCGCTCAGGAGTGCAGACAGCAGATTGACCATCATTGCCACATGAGCGGTGTCGCAGGCCAGATGAGAGAAAAGGTTGGCTACCAGCATGAATACCGGTGCTCCTGGCGGGTGTCCGATTTCCAGTTTGTAGCCGCAGGCGATAAATTCCGGACAGTCCCACAAACTGGCCGTTGGCTCTATGGTCAGCCCATAGACGATGGCAGCAATGGCAAACAGGAGCCATGCCACACAGGTGTTGATTCTTTGGAATGTTGTTTGTTGCATAATACTTTGCGATTTCAGCTGCAAAGGTAGCAACAAACAGCTATGATGAAGGTGAAAACTGTCTGACATTTGTCTGACATTTGCTTGTCAGGCAGATGTCAGCATTTTTTTATTATTTAATGATCAACCGATATGCCTTGCTGCGGTCTGACTCTATTTTGAGGTCTGAATGTTGCTCCACGACGGGCTTGAGCCTGCGGATCAGGGTGTAGAGCGTTTCGCTGGCATCGGGTTTCTTGGGCCAAAGGGTATTACAGATCTCTGTTTTCGACAATGTATGCGAGGGCGAATGGAAGAACATTTCCATCAGCTGGTGCTGCATGGGGGTTAGCTGTACCTGACAGCCATCGGCGGCATAGAAACGACCGTCCTCTTCTGAGTATGTCAGTCCGCCAAAGGCATTACCACAAGGTAAAGGAATGGCGGCAGCATATTTATCACTCTTCACTCTTCGCTTTTCACTTAAACTCCGATACCACATCATCATGGCCCAGAGTCCCGTCAGCACCCAAAGGATGGTGGCAGGCCTTTGGTCGGACAGGCTGAAGATCGTAGCCTCAGAGCAATGGGCATACGCCTTGAATTTCTGTCCGCGTGTATCTACGGCCAGCGTCGCCTTCCCTCGCAGTTCTGCTATCTGAAGGTGGCTGTTGAACGTCCGGATAGTGTCCTGGCTGATGACATCGCTCTGCTGCTCCTTCAAGGCCAAAGCAAGCGCTCTGTCCATATCCTCATTCACCAGCCTGCTTGCTGAACGATAACTGCCCAGACTTGTCAGGCTCGACGCGATAATCAGTGCAAAAAGCACGATAACGGCATATTGTTGTTGTTTCATACGGCAAAATTACAAAATCTTTTTGATATATTGTTCGCTTTGCCCTTACCTTTTATATATTATTAGGTGAAATAACCCGTTTTTACCCAGCAATGATTGTGCAAACCGATTGCAAGCGACAAAAAGTCAAGCGAAAAACCCTCGGCGAAGCCAGAAAAGTGGGTGCCGAGGGTGATAAGTATTGGTTCAATGGGGGAGGGTTACCAGTCTTCGTCGTCCTCCTCTTCGTCGTTTTCACCATGATAGCGGGGTGCACCCAACCAGTCGCCGTATTCATTCGTTTCGGGCGGAGTGGGACTACCTGCAAGGATGTTAGTATGGTACTGCATAAGCACTACCTTCATTTC
>CAJOQT010000110.1 GCA_905236875.1 uncultured Prevotella sp.
AAAGAGAAAGAGAATTCTGAAACTTACACGTGGTTACTTCGGTGCCCGTAAGAATGTTTGGACAGTAGCCAAGAACACTTGGGAGAAAGGTCTCACCTATGCATACCGTGATCGTCGTAACAAGAAGCGCACTTTCCGTGCCCTGTGGATTCAGCGTATCAACGCTGCCGCACGTCTGGAGGGCATGAGCTATTCAGCTCTGATGGGTGCATTGAACAAGGCCGGTATCGAAATCAACCGCAAGGTGCTTGCTGACCTCGCTGTCAACAACCCCGAGGCTTTCAAGGCCATCGTTGCACAGGTCAAGTAAAAGGAGAATCTGAACCTGAAATAAAAGAGCCGCGACCGAAAGGTTGTGGCTCTTTTTAATCATGGGGCTCATGGGGCTCATGGGGCTCATGGGGCTCATGAGGCTAATGGGTAATGGGGACTTATGGGTTCTTTATTCCTTTCATTGACAGAGAGATGCGGTTCCTTCGCAGGTCAATGGCGGTGACACGGACGCGGACATGCTGGTGAAGACGGACAACCTGCGTAGGGTCGCTGACGTAGCGGTTAGCCAGCTGTGATACGTGAACCAGTCCATCCTGGTGGACTCCGATATCGACAAAAGCACCGAAGTTGGTTATATTGGTCACAATGCCCGGCAGTTCCATCCCTTCGTGCAGGTCTTCGATGCTCTGTACGGAGGCATCAAACTCAAACTCCTCAATCTGTTCGCGTGGGTCTCGGCCCGGCTTCTCCAGTTCCTGCATGATGTCAGTAAGTGTAGGTATTCCCACTTCGGCAGTGACATAGCGCTTGATGTCAATAGCTGTACGTTTTTCTTTGTCCTTGATGAGGTCGCTGACAGTACAGCCATTGTCTTGGGCCATCTGTTCTACAAGGGCGTAGCATTCAGGGTGAACGGCACTGTTGTCAAGAGGGTTTGCTGCCTGTGGGATGCGCAGAAAACCGGCACACTGCTGAAAAGCAGCAGGCCCCAGTCGTGGTACTTTCTTCAATTGTGATCGGCTGGTAAAGGCTCCGTTCTCGCGACGGTAGTTGACGATGTTCTGAGCCAAGACTGGTCCCAGTCCACTGACGTAGGTCAGCAGGTGCTGTGAGGCCGTGTTGAGGTTGACCCCCACGAGGTTGACGCAGCTTTCGACCACTTGGTCAAGTGAGTGCTTGAGCTTTGTCTGATCTACGTCGTGCTGGTATTGTCCAACACCGATGCTCTTGGGGTCAATCTTTACAAGTTCTGCCAGCGGGTCCATAAGCCGACGGCCAATGGAAACCGCTCCGCGTACGGTGACATCTTCATTGGGAAACTCGTCGCGGGCGACTTTTGATGCTGAATAGACAGAGGCTCCGTCTTCACTGACGACGAAAAGGGGAAGCCTCATCCCCGATTCCTCTCCTAAGGGCGAGGGAAGTGATTTGAGAGCGTCTTCCATAAACTCCTTCGTCTCACGGCTGGCGGTGCCGTTGCCGATGGCGATGGCTTCGATACGGTAGTCATGAATCATCTGCTGTATGTGTACAGTAGCTTGCATGCGGTGATTGATTGGCGGGTGGGGAAAGATTGCCTCATGGTGGAGTAGGTTGCCTTGTGCATCAAGGCAGACCACCTTGCAACCTGTACGGAAGCCTGGGTCGATGCCCATGACGCGTTTTTGTCCGAGGGGTGCTGAGAGCAGCAATTGCCGCAGATTCTGCGCAAAAACCTTGATGGCTTCGTCGTCGGCGTGCTCCTTGCTGAGGTTTGCAAACTCCGTTTCTATTGAAGGCACCAGCAGTCGTTTGTAACCGTCGGCTACAGCTTCTTCCAACAGTCTGCGGCAAGCACGACTGCCGCCAGGAACAAAGGGAATCTGGTGCTTGAGCCGTTCTATGGCATCATCGTCCTCGATGGTGATGCTCACACGTAATATTCCCTCTTCCTCACCTCGTCGCATAGCCAGCAGACGATGGCTGGAACAGCGTTTGAGCGGCTCTTCCCAGTCGAAGTAGTCGCTATATTTCTGTGCCTCGTCAGTGTCTTTCTTGGCCTTGACGACCTTGGAAACGATGAAAGCCTCGCGACGGAAGGCAGAACGGACGGTGTTGCGTGAGCGCTCGTCCTCGCTGACCTGTTCAGCAATAATATCCTGAGCACCCTTTAAGCAGTCTGCAACGGGCAAATCGTCTCGCACGAAACGTCGTGCTGCCTGTTCAGGATGCAGTTCACGCTGTTGCAAAAGAATCTCAGCCAACGGCTCGAGTCCCTGTTCGCGGGCTATCTGTGCCCTGGTGCGGCGCTTGGGCTTGTAGGGTAAGTAGATGTCCTCAAGCATGGTCGATACCCAGCAGTCGTTGATGCGTTGCTGTATTTCAGTAGTCATCTTGCCCTGTTCGGTGATGGTCTTGACAATGGTTTCCTTGCGTTTTGCCATCTCCTTGAGCTGTTCGGCACGGTCGCTGATGGCTGTTATTTGCACTTCGTCAAGCCCGCCTGTGCGTTCTTTACGATAACGGGAGATAAAGGGTATCGTACAACCCTCATCAAGCATCTTCAGTGTATTCTCCAGTGCATGCTCGTTGAGGTGTAACTCGTTGGCGATAAGTCGTGTAAATGTCTTTATAAGTTCCATTACTTTAAGCCTTTGTTACTGCGATATGGAACCGCAGAATATTGTATTTGCTGGCAAAGTTACAAAAAATAGGGAAAAACCTGTATAATTAATTATATTCTTTTTCGTTAAAATTTGGTTTTTTACTTTCTTCGTTGTACCTTTGTCGGACAAAAATGAAGGAATAGCATGATTTCTGTTGAAAACCTCAAGGTGGAGTTCGGCGTGAAGCCCTTGTTCGAAGGAGCATCGTTCGTGGTGAACACCAAGGATCGCATTGCGTTGGTTGGCAAGAATGGTGCCGGCAAATCTACCTTGCTCAAGATTATTGCCGGTCAGCAGCATCCTACGTCAGGCACGGTGAGTATGCCGCAGGACACCAGTGTAGGCTATCTGCCCCAGGTGATGAGACTGAGTGACGAGACCACTGTACGTGAAGAGGCGCAGAAAGCCTTTGCTGACGTTGCAGCCTTGAAACAGCATGTGGAGGAACTGGAGCGGCAGATGGGAGAGCGTACAGACTACGAGAGCGACAGTTACATGATGCTGGTGGAGCGATATACCCAGGAGCATGAACGATATCTGATGATAGGTGCCGACAATCAGGAGGCGCAGTTGGAACGTACACTCATGGGACTGGGCTTTGGACGAAGCGATTTTGAACGTCCTACCAATGAGTTTTCTGGCGGTTGGCGTATGCGTATCGAATTGGCCAAGATTCTTCTGCAGCGTCCAGACGTGTTATTGCTTGACGAGCCGACGAACCATTTGGACATTGAGTCCATACAGTGGTTGGAGCAGTTTCTGGCGGCATCTTCCTCGGCAGTCATCCTGGTGAGTCACGACCGTGCTTTTATCAATAATGTTTGCAACCGCACACTGGAGATATCGTGTGGACAAATCATTGACTACAAGGTAAAATACGACGAGTATGTCGTATTGAGAAAGGAACGCCGCGAGCAGCAGCTTCGTGCCTATGAGAACCAGCAGAAAGAGATACAGGACATGAGACAGTTCATAGAGCGTTTCCGTTATCAGGCAACAAAGGCTGTTCAGGTACAGCAGAAAATCAAACAGCTGGAGAAGATAGTTCCTATTGAGGTCGATGAGGTGGATAACTCGTCGCTGCACCTGAAATTCCCTCCCTGCCTGCGTTCGGGCGACTATCCTGTCATTTGTGAAGATGTTCGGAAGGAGTATGCACATGTGGTGTTTGATCATGTCAACCTGACCATCAAACGAGGTGAAAAGGTTGCCTTTGTGGGCAAGAACGGTGAGGGAAAATCGACCCTTGTCAAATGTATCATGGGTGAGATACCGTTTGAGGGACACCTGAAGATCGGCCATAATATTCAGATTGGCTATTTTGCCCAAAACCAGGCTCAGCTGCTGGATGAAAGCCTGACAGTATTCCAGACCATTGACAACGTGGCAAAGGGCGACATACGACTGAAGATTCGCGATATTCTGGGGGCATTTATGTTTGGAGGTGAGGCCTCAGACAAAAAGGTGAAGGTGCTCAGCGGAGGTGAAAGGAGCCGTCTGGCCATGATCCGCCTGTTGCTGGAACCTGTTAACTTGCTGATTCTTGATGAACCGACGAATCACTTGGATATGACTTCAAAAGACGTGCTGAAGGACGCTATACGTGCTTTTGACGGTACGGCCATCGTGGTCAGTCATGACCGTGAGTTCCTTGATGGGCTTGTTACCAAGGTCTATGAATTCGGAGGAGGAAGGGTACGTGAGCATCTTGGAGGAATCTATGACTTTCTGCGCAGCCGTCAGATTCAGGAGTTGAATGAGCTGGGTAATGGGGCTCATGGGACAAATGAGACTCTTGGGACTCATACGGGTAACGGGAATGATGGGATAAAGGAAGTGCGTTCTATGAAGAACGACTATGCTGCCCATAAGGAACAGCAGCGCCGTCAGCGTAAAGCGGAACGTGCCGTCGAGGAGAGTGAACGTAAAATCAGTGAAATGGAACGCCGCTTAAAGGAACTGGACGACCTGCTGATGAACCCGGAGAATGCTTCGGACATGGTGCTGGTTACTGAATACACAACGACCAAGCGTGCCCTTGATGAGGAAGTGGAACGCTGGGAACAGTTGTCGGAAGAACTGGAGACAATAACCAATGAGCAATAAATAACCAACAAACATTAAACAATAAAACATTATGAGGAAACTATTTGTAATGACGACATTAGCATTAATGACGCTTGCCACGCAGGCACAGACACCGTTGCGATCTGGCATTGACTTGACTGACTTGAATACCGCTGTTGCCCCTGGTGCCGACTTCTATGACTATGCATGTGGGGGATGGATGAAGAAGAATCCACTGCCTGCTGCCTATTCGCGTTTTGGTAGTTTTGACCGTCTGGCTCAGGATAATGACAAACGTATCAATGGTATTTTGAAAGAGTTACAGACAAATACCTATGCCAAAGGAACCATTGAGCAGAAGTTGAGCGACCTATACAAGCTTGCTATGGATTCCGTACGTCGTGAACAGGATGGTGTGAGTCCTGTGATGGGCATACTGAATAGAATGGAGAAAGCCAAGACCATGCAGCAACTGTTCGACATCCAGCTGGAGTTAGCACAATACGGTGGGTCAGGCTTTTTCCATGCTGGGATGGGTGCCGACGAGAAAAATGCAACGCAGAACATCCTGAGTGTAAACCAGGGAGGCATCACGCTTGGCCAGAAGGAGTACTATCTTGACAATGACGAAGCAACCGCCAAGATACGTGAGGCATACAAACAGCATATTGTCCGCATGTTCCAACTGTTTGGTTTCAGCAAGGGTGCCGCTACGAAAAAGATGCAGAATATCATGAAGGTCGAGACATCGCTTGCCAAAGTGTCAAAGTCGAGAACTGAGCTGCGTGACCCCATCGCCAATTATAACAAAATGACTTTGGTGGAGTTTGACAGCAAGTATCCGCATCTGCAATTGGAAAGACTCATGAATGCCAAAGGTATTGAGAGTCAGTATATTCAAGAACTGGTTGTTGGTCAACCAGACTTCATGGCCGGGGCAGACATTGTTGTTGCCAAGCTGATTCCTGCTACCTATCGTGACTATATGGAATGGCGTCAGATACAGGGTGCTGCCAGCTATCTGAGTGAGACGATTGCGCAGGCTAATTTCGAGTTCTTCGGCAAGGTGATCTCTGGTCGTCAGGAAAACTATCCGTTGTGGAAGCGCGCCACTAACCAGGTAGAAGGTGTGATGGGTGAGGCCCTCGGTCGTATTTATGTAGAAAAGTATTTCCCAGTATCCTCGAAAGAACGAATGAAGGAACTTGTCCATAACCTTCAGATTGCCCTTGGTGAGCGTATTGCCGCACAAGACTGGATGAACGACTCTACCAAAGTGAATGCCCTGCTGAAACTCAATACGTTTTACGTTAAGATAGGCTATCCGGACAAATGGACAGACCTGTCAAAACTGACCATTGATCCTGAAAAGTCGTATTATGAAAACATGAAGGAGTGCAGCCGCTTCTGGAACCAGTGGCAGATAGATCATACTGCCGGTAAACCTGTCGATCGTGACGATTGGTATATGACTCCGCAGACTGTCAATGCATACTACAATCCGACAACGAACGAAATCTGTTTCCCTGCTGGTATTCTGCAAGTTCCGTTCTTTGATGTGACAGCCGACGATGCATTCAACTATGGAGCCATCGGCGTTGTTATCGGACACGAGATGACTCATGGATTCGACGATCAAGGCCGTCGTTATGACAAGGATGGAAATATGCACGACTGGTGGACGGCCTCCGATGCCAGCAATTTCATAGAGCGTACGGATAAGTATGCTGATTTCTTCTCCAACATCAATGTGTTGCCTGACCTGAAGGCTAATGGCCGTCTGACGTTAGGTGAGAATCTGGCTGATCACGGTGGACTGCAGGTCGCTTTTGCTGCCTTTAAGAATGCCACTAAGAATAATCCGCTTCCCGTCATTGACGGACTGACACCCGAACAGCGCTTCTTCTTGGCATACGCTGGTGTTTGGGCAGGAAACATTACAGATGCAGAGATTCGTAACCGTACTAAAAGTGACCCCCATTCACTGGGTCGCTGGCGAGTGAACGGAGCACTTCCGCATATTGATGCATGGTACGAGGCATTCGGTATCAAGGAGGGTGACGAGATGTATATTCCTAAAGAAAAACGCCTTTCTTTGTGGTAAATGGTACTAAAATCATCATAAAAGGACCGTCGTAAATGAAATTTACGGCGGTTTTTTTTTCTGTTATTGTTTTTTTTTATAACTTTGCAACTGTCTAACTACAGAACAAGTATGATAAACGACGATTTTGCCAATACAGAGAATGCTCAACGAATGGAACGAACGTTGCGTCCCGAGCTGCAAAAAAGCCTGAACGAACCAGAGAAACAACAGGCTCAGCAGGTCCTACAGCAGGCTGCTGCTGCCATAGAATGTCCGCATTGTGGAGCAACAAATGATGCCGAAGCCATGTTCTGTGCTTCTTGTGGCAAACCTTTGCGTACAACCCAATGTCCTTATTGTGGCTCCGAAATTGACCCGGATGCAGATTTTTGTGAAGTGTGCCATCGCTATGTACGTACAGAAGTATGTTCCTTCTGTGGCGCTCATTTGGGTGGAAACGAAGCATATTGTCCAGAATGCGGCAGTCCGCGAGGCGGTATTGTGTGTCCGGTTTGCCGTACCCTGAATAACTTCGCTTTCTGCAAACAATGTGGTACGGCATTGACACAGGATGCCAAGCTGTTGGTTAAGGAATTGCAGGCCAATCCAGATTATATAGAGTTAATGAAGACTGTGTCAGAATATACATCATTGGATGACATGATTCCCTACAAGTCGGAACGTGATGTGGTTAGAGACCAGATGAACGCCCGGTTGCGTGAACGGGTACTTAAGCTTCTGGCAAAGGATAGGAGAGAGGCCGATCCGATGATTTCAGTCTCTTCGACAAAGCGGTTGACTAAGGAAGAATTGGCAGAGAAGAAAGCAGAAAAAGTGAAGCTGCTTTCTGCTATACTTGACAAGTTGGCTGTTACGGGAACAGCTTCGCCAGTTCAGGCTCGTAACTATGCAATGGCCAGTAAACCGACAGGTGTCAGACTGGCATGGGTATGTAACTATAAACATGCGATGCATAGCAGTCCCTGTGGCTGTGCCAAGCCTCAGCTTGGAGGCAAATGGGTTATCTTGGGTAAGAATACTACTTCAGAAATAAAAGACGATAAATAATGGATCAGACACAAAGACCCCAAACACTCAGACCTGCTGAAAATGAAGTTGGCAGAACGACCTTGAGAACGACGATGACTGCTCCTCAGCAATCGCTTGTGACAACGAAGAGGCAGTCTGTCCATCCGGAAAATAAAGATGACGGTACTGAGGAGTTTGTGCTGAAGGGGCAATATTATACGAATAAATGTTGCTTGAGCAACAATTCAGGAGAAGCTCAAGTATTTCTCGTAGAGCGTGGGGAACGTGAGTTCGTCCTTAAGATCTACTATCCCAACTTTGTCATCAAGAAGTCATTGCTGAAGGTCATCAAGAACATGGAGATGGAAATGGTCATGAAGCTGATGGACTTTGGAAAGACTTATGTTGACGGTAAGAACCGCGACTATGAGTTGATGGAGTATCTGGAGGGTGGAACATTGAACGATACGCATGCTGATGGTGACATGGACTTTTTCCGTCGTGTCGCATTGCAGGCGGCGGCAGCACTGGCATTCTGTCACAACAACGGCATCATTCATAAAGACATAAAACCCAGTAATTTCTTCTTCCGTGACAAGAGTCACAAGGAAGTGGTATTGGGCGACTTCGGTATATCGTCCATCATGTCTGATGACGAGAAGGTGCATCGTACGACTCAGGCTCGTACTCCGGTATATGCAGCTCCAGAGATGTACAGTGATGTTATTGATGGTGTCGTCGAGATAACTCCGGCAGTTGACTACTATTCCTTGGGTATCACACTGATGACATTCTGGCTCGGTGAGAATCCGATGAGTTCGAACGAACGAATCATGATGCGTCGGAAAAACGAAGGCCGATTGCCTCGTATCAACGATCTGCCTGAACGGGTGAAGATTCTTATTCAGGGACTAACCGCTGTCAATCCGCAAAGTCGTTGGACGTATGATGAGGTGGAGCGTTGGTTCCTTGGAGAGTCTCCAAAGGTTGATATTTCTTCGCCTATTTTACGCTATAAGAGTTTTGTTGTTGATCCAGACAAGAATATCGTTGCCGACAATGTACATGAGTTGATTCCCCTGCTCATTGAAAATGAACGATTGGCAAGGGGTTATCTTTATGGCGGAAGACTTACGAACTGGTTGGAGCAGTGTGGTAATCCCAAGTTGAGTACTGTCCTGAAGGACATCGTCCAGAACCGATATCCGGCAGACCAGAAGGCCGGCCTGATGGCTTCTGTCTATGCTATGGAGCCAACCTATCCTTACAAGGATGTAAAAGGCGGACTTTGTGACGACGTACACAGTGTTGCCATTTCCATGCTCAGTTATATCGAGGAGTATAGCATACTGCTACGTAATCGTAACAACAACCTATGGCTCTATCTGGAGTCCCATACTTCGGCAGATCTGGACCGGTTGCGCAGCTACTTTGATAACAGACCGGGTTATGACGGACGTGTCGCTATCTTACGTACGGTATATGAGATTGACAAGGAAATTCCTTTCCTGGCAAAGTATCCCTCTGCCACATTGGCTGATATTGTCAAGGCTTTTGGCCTGCATGATATGACAGAAGACGAGTGGAAGAGTTTGACAGACGGTCGCTTGCTGTCGTGGATGTACAGTCATGAAGATCGCATGGCATGTGAGGCATTGCGTATTATGACTGCAGGTCAGCCGTATTCCAAGCAATTGGCATATAAGGTACTTTATAATGTTTATCGTGATGCTGCATACGATCTGAAGCAGGCTGATACGCCAGCAAAGGTTGGCGAGGTTCTTCGACAAGACCTGATACGCTGGCAGCACATGGACGATGCTGATGTCGAAAAGGAAATAGCTGATTTCTCTGATCCGGATGGGCGCTTCGCCTATTTCGCACAATTACATGGCTGGTTTAATCAGTTGAGCGAATCCACTCGCAACTTCGACATGAAGAGTGAAGAGAACCGTGAGCGACTCAGTGCCTATGACTTGCGTACTGCTGCCTATAGAATGTGTCGTATCTTAGGCGTGACACCCGTCTATGTCCTTTCTGACGGAACGGAATTAGATAATGGACTGAAGATTGATAGGAATCTCTATTCTCAGATAAAAACAGAGATGCGTGACGGCTCTTTCTCCCAGTGGTTGTCCGTCTGGTATCATGAAGACCCGTTCCGTGATTTTAGTGAGCAGTATAGTTATGAGCGTACATTGGAAAAATGGATCATGAAGCTGGGTGAAATCAATAGCCAGCAAGTGTATTACCGTCGCTTTATGAATGCAAAAGAAGAGACAGCCAAACGTTTCAATGAGGTACGTGACAATTACAGCAAGGCCCGTAAGAAGGAAAAGATGTGGCGTTATACGTTCTATGGCCTGGCTGCCCTGTGGATATTGTTGGTATTAGTGACTGGTATGGCAGAATGGCATGGCCGGAATTTCCTGTTGAACTATTCGGTATTTACCATTGGTGTTCCTTTGGGTGGAATGACTGCATTGATAGTTGCCGTAAGGGCTTATTTCCATGGTTATGGATTCATCTTTTCATGCTTGTGGGGAGCATTGGGATTGATGTCCTCCGTTATTCCGATATGGGTGTTGAAGTACTTGAATTATTCACATCCGAACATGTTCCTTCCTGCTGTCATTGTTATGACACTGATATATATAGCAATCTGTCATTTCACAGATTTTAGAAACGACAGGAAGGATGACCATCAACTGATCAATTCCATATTGAGTGATGACATCAAGTCGGAACTGCTGGAACCTCTCTATTATACGTTCAAGACCAAGTCTTATCGGTATAAGAGTTCGAAGTTCGGGTTGTTGGACGATGTGCAAAACCAAGTTCATTCGGTTGCAGGAGAGTCTGTCCTACATTATATGCTTTGGAGCCTGCTCTTTGCTGTATTGTTGTTGGAACTAATTGTTTATAGTCCAAAATTGTTGAATGTCGGCAATCCGGATTTGGATAACTGGAGATTGAGTCCTTCCAAGGTCGTCAAACAGATTCAGAGAGACGTTGAGTGATGAAATGCGAACAGTGTCATAAGGAAAACAGGCCTGTAGCCAAGTTCTGCAAGTGGTGTGGAAAACCGCTTGTCGCATCAAATGTTCTTGATAAGCTGGTCGGACTTGACGAATTGAAGTCCCAGCTAAAGACAATAGTTGATACTTATACCTTCCTGCATTCCCGTAAGGATATCGTTTCTGTGCGGTTGAGTGTAAATGCTATTATCATTGGTGAAACAGGAACGGGAAAGACAGCCTTGGCCGAGGTGTTGCGTGATTACTTCTATCAGCATAAAATCATTGATAAGCCCAAACTGACGATGGTCGATGCTGTGGACTATTCACGCTTTGTTGATAAATGGGATGACAATATAAAGAAGGCACGCAATGGTATTCTGTTCTTTGATAATGTTCAGAAATTACTGCCTGACAAATACTCCAATCAGGTAAATCCGTTAGACAAGTTGTTTGTTGAGATGGATAAGTGGGATGACAATCCCATTGTCATCATTGCTGGTCTGCCGAAGGGGTTGGAGGATTTCCTGTCGAGCAATCCGGCTGTTGCTAATCGTTTTAAATATACGTTCCGTCTGCCGACTCCTGGTCCTATGGAGTTGAACAACATCTGTAAAATGATGTTGCGTACGAAATATGGGATAGATGAGTACGCTCCGGAGGCTTCAGATAAGCTGTTGCGTTTCTTCAAGTATCAGGTAAAAATCAAAGACGACACGTTTGGCTATGCACATATTGCCAGCAAGACAGCGGAGGATATCTTCACGTCGTTTATCAGTCGTAGCTCTACGGCTATACAAGTTGAGGAACAGGATATCAGAGGATATGTTCCTGCCGAACGCTCATTGGATGAGATATTGAGCGATCTTGACATGTATATTGGCATGGATGCCGTCAAGAATGCTGTTCGTGAAATGGCATACGCCGTCCAGAACAGTATGCAGCGTGCAGAGCGTGGACTTGGAGAACAGGAGAAAATGGGCATGCACATCATCCTGACGGGTAATCCAGGTACAGGTAAGACGACCATTGCCCGTAAGCTGGGAGAGATACTTGCAGCAATCGGTTACCTTGATAGCGGTCATGTCGTTGAAGTTGACCGTGCCCAGATGGTCAGTCAGTACCAAGGAGAGACGCCTAAGGTGGTTGACCAGTTGTGTAACAAGGCACTGGGAGGCATATTATTTGTTGACGAGGCCTATACCTTGGCACCTCTCAGCCAAGGCGGTGAGCGTGACAATCAGGGAGCACAAGCTCTTGAGAAACTGATGAAACGCATGGAGGACGACCGTGGCAAGTTTGTGGTCATTGCGGCAGGCTATCGTACGGAGATGGAGAACTTGTTCCGTATCAATCCTGGTTTCAGGAGTCGCTTCAACTATTTCCTGGATATTGAAGACTATTCTCCCGAAGAGCTGTTCCAGATTATGCTGCTGTTTGCCAAGGAGAAGAAATACGTATTCTCGCAGGAGGCAGAGGCATTGACACATAAGGTTATTGCAGAGTTGTATAATTCCCGAGACAAGGACTTTGCCAATGGCCGTACGATGCGCCAGCTCTTCGACAAGATATGCAGCAAACAGGCAGAACGCTTGCAGAAGGGCAATATCTCGACGATGTCGAACGAAGAGTTGATGACGATCGAGGTGGCTGATATTCCATACGAGGCTCCGAAGACTGTTGACTATACAGAATGTCTGTCAAGGCTTGACGGATTGGTCGGACTTGCTGCCGTCAAGAAGGAAATCTCTAATTTGGCAGCGTTCCTGAATCTTCAGATTAAGCGTGGAGAGCAAAATACTTTCCAGGGTAAGCATTACGTATTTACAGGAAATCCTGGTACAGGCAAGACAACGGTTGCCCGTATTATGTCGGATGTGTTCCGGACGTTGGGTATTCTCTCACGAGGACAGTTGGTCGAGGCAGACCGCAGTAAGTTGGTGGCTGGCTATAGTGGTCAGACGGCTATCAAGACCAATCAGCTGATTGATACGGCTTTGGGTGGTGTCCTGTTTATTGACGAAGCCTACACTTTGAAGTCAAATGATGGCGATACGTTTGGTTCCGAAGCTATTGACACGTTGCTGAAACGTCTGGAAGATGACCGGGGAAAGTTCATTTGTATTGTTGCTGGCTATACAGACCAGATGCATGATTTCATCGACTCCAATCCCGGATTGAAGAGCCGCTTTACCCAGACCATACATTTCGACGACTATACACCGGATGAACTTACAGAGATATTCCTCAATCTGGCCAAAGACAAGAGCTTTACGGTTGATGAAGAGACGCGTAATGCCATTCATCGTCAGTTTGAGCAGTTGTACCTGCGTCGTGACAAGAACTTCGGCAATGCCCGTGAGGCTCGTCGTATTTTTGATGAGGCGGTGGAGAAACAAAGTCAGCGTCTCATCAGTGAGATGGGTAATCCGCAGTTTGATGAGTCAGATATGTATCGTCTTATTGCTGCTGACCTGCCAATGGCCCAGAGCGAGGCGGCACGTCCACTTGATGAGGTCCTCAATGAACTTGATGACTTTGTCGGTATGCGTTCTGTCAAGAACATGATTCGCCGACTGGCCGTACAGAGCATGTTTATGAAGCAGCGTGCCGCTATGGGAGCAGGAAAGGTTCAGCAGATATCCATGAACTTTATCCTGACGGGTAATCCTGGTACGGGAAAGACCTCTATTGCCCGTAAGATGGGCGAGGTTTTGCAAAGTATGGAGATTCTTCCCACATCAAGGGTTATTGAGGCAAGCCGTGCTACACTTGTCGGTAAGTACATGGGAGAAACACCGAAGATCGTGAATAACATGTGCGATAAGGCAATGGGTGGTATCCTGTTTATCGATGAGGCCTATACATTGAGTGAGGAAAATGACCAATATGGTAAGGAAGCCATTGACACACTGATGAAACGGATGGAGGATGACCGTGGAAAGTTCGTGGTCATCGCTGCCGGATATAAAGAAAAGATGGATGCTTTCCTTTCTGTCAATCCGGGCTTGGCCAGTCGTTTCACGCACAAGTTGCAGATTGATGACTATAATGAAGATGAGTTGTTGGCTATCTTTAAAAAGATGGCAGCAAAGGAACAATACACTTTGTCGCCTGGTGCTGAGTTCAAACTGATGGATATGATCTGCCGCATGGTGGTCAGCAAGGACGAGTCGTTCGGTAATGCCCGTGAGATGCGCAACCTGCTTGACTCTATCATTCAGCAGTTGTCTATTCGTGTTTCTACCCTTCCACCATCGGAGATTACAACAGAAACATATCAGTTGATACAACCAGAAGACATCAAAGATTTTGAATTATGATAATTTGTCCGACTTGTAAGGAAGAAATAGATAACGATTCCCGTTTCTGCGACCAGTGCGGTCAGGCACTTGTCTATTGCGGCAGCTGTGGTAGGGTAGGTAAGGGACGCCGCTGTACATATTGCGGTGGGCTGATGATGAGTGCTGATGAGCTGGAAATGAAAAATAAATTGGCACAAACGTCGTTGAGCAATTTCTCCCAGCGTATGACAGATATTAGTTCTGTTACAGCACGTAATGACAGTTTGAGTACAATGACATCTGGAGCACACCAATCATTTCCTATGTTGACCATGTATAATGGTAATCTTAATATCCGCATTGTCGGACAGAATGGGGCAATGATAGGCCGTCGTCAGGGACCGTACAGTCAATTTTTTGAGAATAACATGTTTGTTTCGGGTGTGCATGCCCAACTTGTCTATACGAAAGAATCTGGTTGGTGTATCATTGATAAGCATTCGTCCAATGGTACCAAACTGAATGATCACCAGCTTCAGCCCGATATACCCATGTCGCTTAAGAAGGGAGATATTGTCACTATAGCTAATGTTAGTATGCAGGTAAATATTGAGTAATACATTTTATGGAAAAGTTTGTCATAACAGCAGCCAGTCATGTAGGTTGTATCAGGAGTAACAATGAGGATATGGTTTTGGTATGGGACCGCTATATCCGTAATGATTCTTACCATACTGAAATATGTCCAGGAATAGTGAGTCGTTTGGTTATTGCCTTGGCAGACGGTATGGGTGGACACAATGCCGGCGAGGTAGCCAGTGAGGAAGCACTTACTAATCTTCATTTTTTTGTAAACGACTTACCGGTCAGTTTGTCTTCGAGTGAGTTGTATGAGATGATGCAGGAATGGTTGAAATCCGTCAATAAGATTATCGAATCAAAAGGCGTCAGTGATCCGACGTTGAGTGAGATGGGAACGACCTTGGTAGGTATCATCTATTACGAGAACAAATTATTTTGGTTGAATTGTGGTGACAGCCGTCTTTATCGTTTCCGTGACGGAAAGTTGCAGCAGTTGTCAACCGACCATTCTTTGAACAACATAACGGGTATCAAGAAGCATTCCAATGTCATCACCAACTGCATTGGGGCTGGTTGCCGCACATCATATATTGATATTTTTGAGTTTACGGATAATGTCCTTTCTGGCGATGTCTATATCCTCTGCTCTGATGGCCTGAATGATATGGTGCCCGATGTGCGTATAGAGGAGTTGCTTGCCGGTGGCGGTAATGCTGATGCATTGTGTCATGCTGCTATCGAAGCCGGTGGGTACGATAATGTGTCGGTATGTGTCATTAAAGTTGAATAGTTGCTATGCCGTTACGTTTACCAGACAGACTTCCAGCCATAGAGCTGCTGAAACAGGAGAACATCTTTGTGATGGACTATTCTCGTGCCCATATGCAGGATATCCGTCCGCTGAAGATAGCGATTCTCAATCTTATGCCGCTCAAGATTACGACAGAAACCGACTTGATTCGTTTGCTGTCGAACACGCCATTGCAGATTGAGGTGAATTTCATGAAACTCAAAAGCCATACACCGAAGAATACTCCAGTGGAACACATGATGATGTTCTATCGTGATTTTGAGGTGATGAAGAACGAGAAGTATGATGGTATGATTATTACGGGTGCTCCTGTCGAGACATTGGAGTTTGAGGATGTCACTTATTGGGACGAGATGATGCGTATTTTCTCATGGGCTCGGACTCATGTGACAAGTACCTTGTATATCTGTTGGGCGGCGCAAGCTGGACTATATTATCATTATGGTGTCCCCAAGTACCCGCTGCCAAAGAAGATGTTCGGCATATTCAAACAGCGTCCGCTCATGCCACAGCTACCTATCTTCCGAGGTTTCGACGATGTGTTCAATATGCCTCATAGCCGTCATACGGAGATTCATCGTGAGGATATTCTGGCTCGTCAGGAGCTGTCACTGATTGCCGACTCGGACGAGTGTGGTGTTAGTATTGTCATGGCTCGCGGTGGTCGTGAGTTCTTCATCACGGGCCATCTGGAGTATGCGCCCAACACGCTCGATACGGAGTATCGGCGCGATAAGGACATCCGTGACGATGTGGAGATGCCGATCAACTATTACCACGACGATGATCCTGCTAAAGGACCTGAAGTGACATGGCGCGCCCATGCTCATTTGTTCTATAGTAACTGGATCAATTACTACGTCTATCAGGAGACGCCATACGATATTAATAAGATTGAGTAGATGCGCGAACTGGAGTTGTTAGCCCCAGCCAGGAATCTGGAGTGCGGCATCGCGGCCATCGACCACGGTGCCGATGCTGTGTATATCGGCCCGGAACGTTTCGGTGCTCGTGCTGCGGCTGGTAATTCGATTGAGGATATCCGACAATTGTGTACGTATGCTCATCGCTTCTCCGTCAAAATCTATGCTACAGTTAATACCATCCTCTATGATGATGAATTAGATGCCACAGAACATTTGCTTTGGCAGCTTTATGAGACAGGGGTCGATGCCGTATTGGTACAGGACATGGGTATCCTTCGGATGAAACTGCCCCCATTGTCTTTTCATGCCTCGACGCAGACAGACAACCGTACAGCCGAAAAGGTCCGCTGGTTACAGGAACAGGGTTTTCAGCGGGTGGTACTTGCACGTGAGTTGTCTGTTGATGAGATAGCTGCTGTACATGCCGCTGTGCCAGACATGCCGTTGGAAGTGTTCGTTCATGGAGCTTTATGTGTCAGTTACTCTGGTCAGTGCTATGCATCGCAGCATTGCTTCGGTCGCTCCGCCAACAGAGGCGCTTGTGCCCAGTTCTGTCGGATGGCTTTTGACCTGTTGGATGCTGACGGACAGGTTATTGAGCACGACCGTTATCTGTTGTCGTTGAAAGATCTGAACCAGAGTGGTCATTTGGAGGAATTGATTCGTGCCGGTGCTACCTCTTTTAAAATTGAAGGACGTCTGAAAGATGTGTCTTACGTCAAGAATGTGACGGCTGCCTACAGTGAACGGCTGAACGACATTGTCAGCCGTTATCCCGACAAGTACCGCCGTGCCTCGCTGGGTCGTTGCACATACACCTTCGAGCCAGATCTGAAGAAGACCTTTAACCGAGGCTATACCACATATTTCCTGCATGGTCGGCAGCTTGACATCTTTTCGCCCGATACGCCGAAGGCTATGGGCGAGTTTGTCGGAAAGGTGAAGGAAATACGTGGGAGTTCATTTACTGTGGCTGGCACGGCACGGTTTGCTAACGGTGATGGCCTCTGCTATATATATATAAATAATGAACGCGCACGAAAGCTGGAAGGCTTCCGTGTCAATCGTGTTGAGGGTAACCGACTCTTTCCACAGCAGATGCCACATTCGCTGCGTCCAGGCATGGCACTCTATCGTAACAATGATATGGCATTCGAACGGCTACTGTCAAAGCCCAGTGCCGAACGTAAGATACCAATAACTATGCGTCTGGATGTGATTAGTAATGAGAACTCAGACGAAGGCTTTGTTCTTGATGTGTTCGACGAACATGGCTCCTGTGGTTCGTTTACGTTTCCTATTCCTCACGAACAGGCTAATACTCCGCAACGTGAACATATTGCCCGACAACTCAGCAAGTTAGGAGGGACACCCTTTGTCTGCACGGAAGTTAAGATGCCTAATGGATTCAACTTCTTCATTCCTGCCAGCAAACTGGCAGAAATGCGCCGCTTGATGGTGGAGGCTTTGTTGAAAAAAGACAAGCCGAGGGAAGAGAAAAAGGTGGAAAGAATACAGAATGACAGCTGCTTGCCGTCTTATCGCATTCCTTATCTGTACAACATCAGCAACCATTTGGCTCGTGAGTTCTATCGTGAACGGGGCCTCACGGTAATAGAGCCGGCTTTTGAGCAGCAGAACGTGTCCCATTTGTCGCGTGAAAAAGATACGAAGTCGGGTAGGGAAGAGGTTCTTCTTATGCAGTGTCGTCACTGTCTGCGTTACTCGCTGGGTTACTGTAGCAGACAGCATCGACAGGTTCCGTGGCACGAGCCGCTCTCTTTGAGGTTGGGTGACGGTCGTCGTTTCCGTCTGGAGTTTGACTGCCGTAACTGTCAGATGAACGTGTTAAAAGAATGAAGAAATAAAAGCATGTGAAAATGAAGAACAGATTTTTAGGATATTGCAGGAAATGGTTTGGAATGAAGGGTTTTCTCTTTTCATTCTTTCAATTTTTCATTCTTTCATTTTTTCTTACCTCCTGCTATAATCATGGTCAGCAGACACCCGATGCGTGGGATCTGACCAAGGAACAGCTTGATTCCATTTCTTTTTTCACGACCCATCATTATACACAAGGCTATAATTTTGTTGTCAATGCCGACTCGTTGGTACTCTTGGAGTCTGTCAATGTGGGCACTGGTATGGTCGAGATGATGACTGATGACGGTACAGAAACAGTATCGCCCGAAATATCAACGAACGTTGTCAACAAGGGTGACCGTCTGGTGGTGGCAGACATTGATATTGTTTCTTCCGACTCTATTGACTCTGTGTGGGTGAAGGTGGCTCACGACCAGCTTACACAGGGATGGATTCGTGAGTCAGAGATGTTGCGTGCCGTATCGCCCGATGACCCGATTTCCGAATTCATCGATTTCTTCTCTGATAGCCACCTGCTTATCTTCCTGGCATTTTTTGTTGTCGTTGGTGCAGCATACGGGCTGTTCCGTCTGAACCGTCGTAATGCCTATATTGTACACTTCCGCGACGTTGGTTCCTTCTATCCCACGCTACTATGTCTGCTTGTTGCAGCTTCGGCAACGCTTTACGCCAGCATACAGATGTTCGGGCCGGAGACGTGGCGACATTTTTATTACCATCCGTCGCTTAATCCCTTTACCTTACCTCCCATCCTCTGCTGGTTTCTCACGTCGGTATGGGCAATAGTCATTGTCGGCATTGCCGTTGTCTTCGACCTGTACCACCGATTGCCGTTGGGTGATGCCGTGCTCTACTTAGGAGGACTGGCAGCCGTCTGTGCCGTCGATTATGTCATCTTCAGCCTCACGACGCTTTACTTTGTAGGCTATCCACTTCTCATTGTCTATTTCGTCTTTGCCCTGTGGAGCTATATTCGTACCGGCCACGACCACTACCTCTGCGGCCATTGTGGCCGTCAGCTACAAGAGAAAGGCATCTGCCCCTATTGTGGCACGATGAATGAATAAGACAAACCTGCGAACGAAAAAGTTTGGAGGCTCCAAACGGGTCGAATTATGCGATAATTCTCCTCGAATTATGCAGTAATTCTCCTCGAAAAGTACAGCTTTTCTCTCTCACACAGATCTCACGGATTTGAGTCGGTTGTAAATCTCATTTTCTCATTTTTTCATTTTTCCACCGACACCTCCCTCTGGTCTACTGAAACACCGATAGAAGCAGGATTTTTTGTTTCAGATATCTCCTTTGATACTTCCCTCTATACTTCCCTTGATACCTCCTGAAATAACTGAAAGCGGCGTCTTTCCTCGCCTTTTTACTTTTAAACAAAAACCTTTCATTGCTTTCTGTCTTTTCAAGACAATCGTTTGTTATTTTCAACAAAATTGACGAAGAACCGCTAAAATTTCCCTCTTTTGAAAAAAAATCTATCATTCTATCACTACATCTGTCACTACGATATCCTTCTTTATATCAGACGATTACAAGGGTAGTGATGGATTTTCTGTAAAATAAGAAAATTCATAATATAAAAGTGGGTCAAGTGCCTGTCCCCATGATTCTTTTTGCTGCAAATTTAAAAGGAAAATCTTACACTTCCACATTTGACAGCGAAAATGGTCATCAAAGTGCAAAAAAGTAGTGGTTTTCTTACTAATTTGGAAATAAATGACTAACTTTGCCACAAATTAGCAACCGAAATCAGAATTATAAACCCAATAGAATTAAAAATGCTTATGAAGACAAAGAACTTCTTCCTGATAGTGGCCACGACGATGGGACTGGCCCTGACGGGCGAGATGATGACGTCGTGCGCGAACCAAGACAATCCGATAGATGTTCCGGACGTCATTGTGCCACCAGGGACGCAGACAGTTGACATTTCGAAACTCGAGAGCAACTATGTCGCGAAGGACGGCGACGTGCTCACCGGCACGCTCGACGGGAGCAAGCAGCCCTATATGATCAGCATCGCTGAGGGCGCGACGGTGGTTCTGAGCAATGCGATTATCAAGCGAGACAACACCAAGAACTACTCGTGGGCGGGCATCACCTGCTTAGGCGACGCCACCATCATCCTCGACGGCGAGAACGGCGTGGAGGGATTCGACAGAGACTATCCCGGCATTCAGCCTGGCCCAGAGGATACGACGCTCACCATCAAGGGCGAGGGCAAGCTCTCCGCCAGCAGCGGGGCAGCGGGCATCGGCAGCGGCTATAACATCAGTTGCGGCAACATCCTCATTGAGGGCGGCGACATCACCGTTACGGGGGGAGCTGCTGGCATCGGCTGCGGAGGCGGTGCCTCTGGTGTTTCTGCCTGCGGCGACATCACCATCACGGGCGGTACCATCGTTGCCACGGGCGAAGGCGGTGCAGGTATCGGCAGCGGAGATGGTTTCGATGGCACCAACGTCTGCGGCGACATCACCATCACGGGCGGCATCGTGACAGCCACGGGCGGAGGCAACGGCACGGGCATCGGTAGCGGAAATTGTGGCACCTGCGGCGACATCATCATCACGGGCGGCACCGTCATCGCCATGGGCGAAGGCAACGGCGCAGGCATCGGCTGCGGAGGAGGTAGGGACGATTATCCTAGCTTCTGTGGCGATATCACTATCGAGAGTGGTGAAGGCTTTGTCAGCGTCACCGCCATCAAGGGCGGCAGAGCGCACAGACCAATCGGCGTCAGCTCAAACGAAAAAGATTGTAACACCTGCGGCAACATCACCTTCAACAGCGAATCGATCAACAATTTTGGGGATTATCTTGGGTATAGACCCAAAGCAGGCTACTATGACGGCCTGATACTCACTATATCGAGCTCTGACCCAGATGATCCTGAAAAAGAAAACGACACCTGGACGCTGACTCCCGCGTATTGATCATTACATTCTATCATGACAACGATGAGGACAAAGACATTCCTGACGATGGCGGCCATGACGGTGGGGCTGGCCATGACGGGCGGTACCGTCTATGCCACGGGCGAAGGCGGTGCAGGTATCGGCAGCGGAGATGGTTTCGATGGCACTAACGTCTGCGGCAACATCACCATCACGGGCGGCACCGTGACCGCTACGGTTGACACTCATCACTGCATCAGTTGTCTATCCTTCCTGACATCGTTGACAGCATTCCTGGTTTCGTTGACCTTTTCCTGAAAGAGTTGACGAACATTGAAACTGACGCCAGCAAAGTTTGGCTCGAGTTATAAGCCGTTTGGTTCAAGTTAGAAACCCATTGGCGTAAGATATAGCCTGTTTGGTCTGAGATATAGGCTGTTTGACTCGAGTTACAAGCCATTTGACGCTGATAAATAGCGGCGCGGCAGCCCGTCAAACGGCTTGTAACTATTTTCAAACGGCTTATAACTATTTTCAAACGGCTTGTATCTTTCCGTTAAGTGCATCGGTTTTTATCATGTAGTTATAACTAACTAACATTAAATAGTATATTAATATTAATTAAAGAAAATATTTAAGTAAAAATTTGCGTATGTCGAAACTTTTTTGTACCTTTGCCATCACAATGAAGGTGTGATGGCGACTGCGGGCTGCGGCTCAGCGAAGGCCAAGCGAGCTTGCCTCCGCGTTCACCTTGCACCGCAGTTGTAAGCAGAAAGATGGAACAGGAAACACGACGACTCGAGCAACGTCAGGAATACCTTAACCTTAACGCTAACATTAAACTAAACTCAAAAAACTTTAAACAGGACTCCGAGCTTGCTCGCCTGAGCACCTACGGAGCGCAAGAAACATTAAACTAAACTCAAAAACTAAACTAAAAAACTATGGCAGACAGTAAGAAGACTCTTTTCGTGAACGTGTACAAGCACACGA